>CALMST010000161.1 GCA_937872315.1 uncultured Ignavibacteria bacterium
AATTAGAATTAGAATTTATTCTGTAAAGCATTCCCAAAGTCTTACCTTCTTTTATTAATTTTGATGCTTCGTCATAAACAGTCCGGGCTCTGATCACATGCATTCCCGTTCCCACCATAGGTCTTTCACCAGTATATAAACCTTTTGACCAGAGAAGTTCTTCCATCGGCTTTACATCCGTTTCAACTCCAATGTCGGTTTTTCTTGAATACACATTATATTCTTTCAAACTTTCATTTCCCTTTTTATCAATGTATCTGCCTTTGAATATCTTATGAAATCTGTTTGGCGCATTTTCGGATTCCTCCACATAATGATAATAAGTCATGCAAAATTCACCTGCTACGTCGATTGCCGCAATTTTACCGTCAAACTCTGTAAGTATTGCAAAAGGCGAATCTTTTCCGAAAGCGCTGAAATTATCAAGATCTTCAAATTCATTTTTATAATATCCTGCTGCGGTAAATGAAAACATCGGATGCCCTGTTCTGACGAAAGCCGGATGGTTCCTCGCAGTCTCCGTCAGTATGCCGGTTTCAGATCTGGAATTTCTTATATCAAACGGTATTCCTTTTGTAAAACCAAAATTATAAACAGGGAATATAAGCGTTCCTTTCTCCCCGACTGCATTCATAAGTGACTGCAGTATATCGCCGGGCGTGATATCCGTTCCGCGGTTTTTATATTTTTTTAAAAAAGAGGAAAGTGAACTATGGACAAGCACCATGTCATTTTTCTTAAGTCCGCTCTTCAGCCAGCTCTCAGTCAATTCTTTTATTAAATCCTTATTCAAAAACTGTGGCTCTTGTATAAATTATAAACCGAGTAATTCAATTATCTTATCTCCGGCTGCTTCTGCCGCCTTGCCGGGGTTATAGCTTAATTGCTTTGCAAAATCTTTTCTCTTATCCGATAGCTTATCAGGATCTGACAGACATTCATTTATTACTAAATGCAATTTCTCAATGTCATAAACCACATCACCCACATGACGACCGGCATTTGCTTTGGGATCATTTTTCACAAGATCAGCAGTTGTGTCTCCAAAAGCCGAATATGTTTTCTTAAGCGTCGTCTCAAAAAATTCCGGACAGTCAATATATATTACCGGTTTGTCAAGCATAATGTATTCAAGCGCGACACTGCTTACATCAGTGACCAGGACATCCGCGGCTTCAAGCAAAGGATCTATGCTGTTAGACGGAACATGCCTGAAGTTTTCAAATCTGTTAAACTCTTCAAGCTCTTTAATCCAGTTTATCCCTCCCGTATAAAACATATAATTCGGTCCGTTTTCCGGACAATAACTTATAGGATGTAATTTTACAATTAAATTTATGTTTCCGGTCTTAAGTATATTCTGAATGACTTTTTTTCCAAACTTTCTGAGAGACAATCCTTCGTCCCATGAAGGCGCATACAGAACTGTTTTTTTTAACGGATCCAGATTCAAGCCGGTCAATATTTCATCTCTGTTGTATTCACCATTGAGCAGCTTATCAGATTTTGAATATCCAGTATCATAAAGACTGATATTCATTTCTTCAAGTTTGTATTTTCTGATCGTATTTTCAGTCTGCTCCCTGTGTAAAGGACTGGTCAGAAAATGAACATCAAAATTTACAAATTCACTTTTCTGATATGATTCATACTTTACAGGCTGATTGTGATTGATATGTATCTTCAGTGATCTTTTATTTCCTTCACCGTATATATGCGGCGAAAGAAATATGTCCGCACCGGAAAATTCCCTGCTGTGATTTACACTGAACTGTTTTCTTACCGGTATCCCAAATATTTTAAGATTTTCATTACCCGGATAATGAGTGGCTATATAATAGGAAATTTTTTTTGTCCTCTCCAGTAAAACATTGTAAATTGGAAGTATGTAAGGAATAAATGAAAGCTCTTCAATATCAAGTATTATAATTTTCTTACCGCCTAGTTTGTCCTTAAGCATCCTGGATTTGATCTCCAGTACTTTCAGAGATGATGTGCTGTCATAACCCAACTATGCTATGTTCCTTAATATATTAACAATGTTTTCTTTTGTTAATCTTCTCGGATTATTTTTTAATCTTTCAGTATTAACATTTTCAGAGATCTGATTAATTGAATCTTCACCTTTGATATTCAGCTCATTTAATCTTGTTTTCAGACCGGCTGAAATTATAAGTTCATGGATCTTCATTTTTAATTCATCAATATCCTTGCAACCGGATAATTTTGCCAGATCATCTAAACTCTGTTTTATTTCAACTGCAGATGCTCCGTCATTTACGTCATTTTCCGTAACTTCATAATTAAACTTAAGAAATTCTCCAAGCGAAATGCAAACTGCCTGTCCGTGAGAGATTCCATAATGTGAAGTCAGATAATATGATAACGCATGAGGTCCTGTTGTCTTTGTAATGTTAATGGCTTTACCGGCAAGATGCGCCGCTCTTGACATGCTGATTCTTGATTCTTCACCGGCATCGTTTACTGCCTTGCATAAACTATCAAATATAAGCTGAATAGCCTCTGTGCTGTATTTTCTTGATTCATCATTTGCATTTATATTCCAGTAAGATTCCATAGCCTGTGAAAAAGCATCCATTCCCGAAGTTGCAGTGATTTCTTGCGGCAATCTGAATGTGAGCTGCGGATCGACCACCGAATATTCCGGCAATATGAATTCATGCGCAAGAGAATATTTTTTGTCGCCCGAATAAACTACAGCAAAATGAGTAGCCTCACTGCCTGATCCGGAAGTCGTAGGAACTGCTATAAGCGGTTTCCCTCTCTGTATGATTTCTGTTTCACCTTTTAAAATTGATTCGGGATTGTTTGCCTGAAAACTTAAAATATTTACAGACTTTGCTATATCTATTATACTTCCGCCCCCTACCGCCAGCACTGTATCACTTTGTGTTTCAATAAAACTATCCATACCTTTTATCACATCTGCCAGTTTAGGATTTTCCGTAAAGTCCGAGAAATAATTCACATTGTATTCCTTCAATAATCCTTCAAGTAATTTTTCAGCTCCCGAAGTTTCAAATGAACTTTTGCCTCTTACTAAAAAAATATTTTTTGAATTAACGGATTTTAGGATCTCCGGAATATTCTGTATAGCGCCAATTCCAAAATACTCTTTAATATTCAAATGTTATTTATTCATAAGATTATTCATAAATGATTCCTTGTTCTGATGCGGGGTTGTTGTAGGTCTGCCAAGATCTTTTCTTGCGCCTTTGTTTACTTTAATTTCAAGAAATGAGGGACCGGCGCTTTTTTTTAATTTATTAATTTCAAAAGTTATATCTTCTGCTTCTTCAGCGGAAGAAACGTATCTGTACCCGCATGCTTTTGCTATTTCCGGAAAGTTTATTTCAAACCCGGCTGTCGGCTGGCCGCCAACAGAATCATGGGCTCCGTTATTTATAACAATATGTTTTAAATTTTCAGGTGCTAATGAACCGGAAATTGCAAGAGAACCCATCTGCATTATTACAGCTCCGTCTCCGTCAAGAATGAATATCTGAAGGTCCTTCTTCACGATTGCTATTCCCAGCGCAATCTGCGAACAATGTCCCATTGATCCGACAGTTAAAAAATCATTCTGATGCCCTTGTCCTTTTGATTCCCTGTATTCAAAAACTTCCCTGGAAGCCTTTCCTGTAGTCGACACGATCACATCTTTTTCTGAAATATTGTCTATGATCAGTTTTACAGCATCCTCTCTTCGTAATTTTAGACCTGATCCTTTTTCATTTTCCGATATATTCAGATCGTAATTTTCAAATGTACCGTCTGATATTATTAATGCCACCGGGCTTTTGCTTATAAACATTTCTTCAATCAGCCTGTCAATTTTTTCTGAATACTCCCCTGTATCTCCGGTTAAATGCTCATATCTGATACCCATAGAATCAAGCAAACTCAGCATTACTTTTCCCTGTTTTATATGCTGAGGTTCGTCTTTCTTTCCGGGCTCACCTCTCCAGCCTATCATGAGAAGCATCGGTATTCCGTACACTTCCGGGTCAGCCAGCGAGAGCAGCGGATTTATTGAATTACCAAGTCCCGAATTCTGCATATATACAAGTGCGGGTTTTCCGGTTGATAAATAGTGACCTGAAGCTAAAGCTACTGCCGCTCCTTCATTTGAATTTATAATATGCTTTTCCACGGGAGAATTATCAGTAACATATGAGCAGAAATTTTTAAGTAATGAATCAGGCACTCCTGTATAAAAATCTATACCCTTTGTTTTCAAATAATTAAATAAATCTTCTGGTCTTATCACTTTTTATTTTCCTCCGGGGATAAGATTGAGTATCTCACCAATTGGCATCATTTTATTATCCGCTTCAAATGATCTTCCATTTTCAAGAATGGATTTAGCTGTTTCCAGCATGGCAGGATATGCGCTGCGCAATAGCTGATTTGCATAAATTACAATGTTAACACCGGCGTCTGTAAGCTCTTTTTCCGTTATTACATTATATGAAGATGGGACTGCGACAAGTGGTACTTTACTTTCAAATTTCCTGTAACCTTCGCAGAATTCAAGTATTTCCTCCGGACTCTTTTCCTTGCTGTGTATCATTATCCCGTCGGCTCCCGCTTCGATATAAGCTCCTGCTCTCATTAATGCATCCTCCACTCCCTTCCCTAGAATCAGACTTTCTACTCTTGCAATGATCATAAAATCTTTTGTGATCTGTGATCTTTTACCAGCTGAGATCTTGGCAGAAAAATTCTCCGGCGTGTCCTGACTCTGATCGACATCAGTACCAAACAGGGAATTCTTTTTTAAACCCACTTTATCCTCAATGATCACTGCAGAGACTCCGAGCCTCTCAAGCGTCTTTACTGTAAATACAAAATGTTCGGCTCTTCCTCCGGTATCACCGTCATAGATAATGGGCTTGGTTGTAACTTCAATTATATCATTCAAAGTCTGCATCCTTGCTGTTACATCCACTGCTTCAATATCAGGTTTCCCTTTAGCTGTGGAATCGGTCAGACTGCTGAGCCACATTCCGTCGAATTCCTTCGGGATGCTGTCTTTTTCGATTTTTAAATTCTCCACTATCAGTCCTGTAAGACCATTATGAGCTTCAATAAGTCTTACCAGTGGTTTCACTTCAAGTAATCTTTTTAATCTTTGCATCCGGATCTCCGGAGTAGTACCTATCTCTTTCATACCAGAGTTAAGCTGAGTCGAGGAAATTCCTTTTGTGTATTCAACTTCTACAAGCTCTCCTCCCCATTCTGCAAGAGTATCTATGACCCTCTGTCTTGTGCCGCTCTGAACGCCATTCTTCCAGTCATCTCCGTGTACCACATAATCAGGCTTAACCATTTTAAGATTAGCTACATAATCCAGAGTCTCCTGCGGAATGACATTAGCCACTCCCTTGATATTTTCTATAATAATTTTTCTCTGATCATAAGTAAGAAACGGAAGTCTTTTGTAACTTGCTATGGCTTTGTCTGTCAGCAGTCCTATTGTAACCTGTCCTAACTTCCGTGCTTCGTTTATAATGTTCAGATGACCGGGATGTACCAGATCTGCGCTCATTCCTACATATACTTTCTTACTCATGCTGCAACTTTATTTTTGATTGTATCACTGTTTTTAATAATCCAGTCTCCTTTTGTAAGAGCTGTTCTGAATTTTTTATCGGAAATTATTTTCATTGTATATTTGATCTGAGCTGTATAAAAAGCTGTTCTGAAAATTGAATACTTTTCATTTTTTTCGTCAAACTTTAAAGAAGCTTTTAATTTGTTGAGTTTCCATTTCATGGCCTGCTTCAATGCAAGAAACATATTCCAGATCAAAACTCTGTACCCTTTTTTTTCAATAGCAAAAATATTATAAGGGATACAGATACCATTGTTCATAAATCTTCTCTTTATGTCTTCTACGGTTGCATTCTTTTTAGCTATCTGATAATGCTCCATTATAGCCTTAGGAGCCCAGCCTATAATATAGTTTTTATTTTTCAATCTTAACCAGAGACCGGTTTCACCGTCACCCATAAGCCATTCTCCGATCATTTCCGGATTAAAACCGCCTACCTCTATCAGTATATTTTTTTTGATACTAAGATTTCCTGCATTCATATACAATCCCGCACTATATTTGATCTCATCACCATAGTTCAGTTTTCCGAGAAAATTTTCGTATTCACGTATCCAGAGAGGAGGTTCTTCATCCCATTTTATCAGGATCTTACCTGCCACTCCTACAGCTTCTTTATTTAATTCAAAAACATTCCGGATTTCTTTTAACCAGTCCGGCGACAATATTCCGTCATCATCCGTAAAACTCAATATCTCATTCTCAGCAGCCAGTATTCCGATCTGTCTTGCATATACCTGACCTGGTTTTGGGATAAAATAATATTTTATCTCTGTATCCGGATAATCCTTTATATACTTTTCTATGACTTCTTCAGTATTATCAGAAGAATTGTTATTGATAATAATGATCTCATAATCAGATTTAGGAAAATTCTGATTTATTAATGAGTCCATGCACATTGGTATGGTCCCTGCCCTGTTAAAAGTTGTAATTATAACCGAAAATTTCATCCCATTAAACCCAGCTTTGAAATTGATTTAATATATCCCACCGTTTATATCCACTGAAGTCCCGTTTATATAATCTGACTGAATAATAAATTTGACCGCATTGAAAATATTTCCCGGATCTCCGAATTTACCGGTTGGGATTTTCTTTTTAACTATCTGCTGATAATCTTCACTTACTTCATTTATCATTCCGATATCAAAATAACCAAGATTAAGATTATTTATTGTGATACCTTTACTTGCATTTTCCACTGCCATACTTCTGGTCATTCCCCAGAGCCCGGCTTTTGAAGCGGCATAAGCACTTGTACCGGGAATTCCGGTTTCAGCCACAATAGATGAAAAATTTATTATCCTCCCGTAACCCTGCTCTCTCATAACAGGAAGAAATGCTCTTATTGTATTGTAAGTACCTGTCAGATTGGTTTCTATGACTTTGCTCCATTCCGCGGGAGATGATTTATGCGCAAAGCAGTTGTAATTATTTCCAGCGCAGTTTATGAGCTTTAGATTTTTAATTTCAGGTCTTAACATTTCAGATAAATTCTCAAGCTCTTCATACTTTGTTATATCCAGCCTGAAGAATTTATCATTTCCGGACAACTCTTCATTTTCATTTAAATAAGTGCCGATTACTTTTTCGTCAATGGTGTTTGCATCAGAAAATTTTTCAAATAAAAATTTACCTATTCCTCTTGAAGCTCCCGTAATTAATATCATGCTAATTTTCTTTTAAATTATTTTAAGATCAGGCTGATGTTCTGATTTGTTCTTTTTCATCTACATGGGTCAGCTGTACGAGTTCTTCGGGAAGTATGAAATCTTTCCCGTCAATAATTTTATCACAAATAAAATCCATGAATTTGTTTTTTCCCGGTATGAGATAATTCAGTTTACTGAAATCTATGTGAAGATCTTCTCCTATTGTCGGAAGCAGGGGAATTTGTTTCTGTATAAAATATATATAAGCATATTTCCAGGCATGATCAAGTTTATCCTCATCCAGTTTATTGATTCTCCCTGCTGTCATCAGAAGTTTTTTGTAATCCTCATGGTCTTTTGCGTCATAAGTAAATCCCTTTTTTGAATAATGAGCATCCCCTGCAAGTATGACAGGTTTGCCTTTCAGTGAAAGTTCCAGTCCGCCGGTTCCCATCACGGTGACGGCACCATTGAGTATATTATAAAAATCTAGCGGACTTATGTCATCATCCATTTTTATGACTTTTATATGCGGCGGCAGATCAGGGAATTCTTTTTCTATGAATTTCTGACAGCCAGTTTCAGGATTATCGTTTAACTCTGACGGATGTATCTTTATTAACCATTGTACATCTTTTACATCATAAATTATTTTTATCGTTTCAGATAACCATTCATCAAAACTTTCATGTAACATATCAAAATAATCGGAAACTGCATCCCAGTTTATATGTGTCATGATTCCCCAGACAGGTTTATTTTTATCCAGACCGTACTTTTCATAGATAAGATCGTCATTTCCCTTAAATTGCTTCATCAGACCTTTCATATCCTGAGTTACATTTTCGTGATATCTCCTGTTCAGAAAATTCAGTAACCTCTTTTTATGAACATCCGACATTCCTTTTGAATAATAATCTTCCCAGGAATCCTTACTGATAGTTAAAAATGTATCGCTTGTCTTCTTTACCGTACCAAAGAAAAAATGGGCGGTAAGATAGCAGCAGATATATGAAGTAACCGGAATTTTTCCGTTCAGAAACACACTAAGAGCCGGACCCCAGTCTGCATATATTCCATGAGACATATATACTCTGGAAGGAGAGAATTTTTTAATCGCATTCAGAGAGGCTTCAGTATTGATAAGTACAGTAAATGCATACTCTTTTAAAATGTCTTCCAGGCCTTCATAAGAACCGCCTCTGGTATGTCTCATCATTGATGATTCCATATGAGATCCAAGATGAATACCTTCATGGGAAAGTTCTTTATAATTTTTTAAAGTGGTTTTATCAGCTTCGATCCTCAGCTGCCTGACTTTGCTATCTGACACAAGTTCGCTGATGAATGTAAAATCAATACCTAATCTCTCAAGGATCTTTGCATTCTGCCTGATGCAGCTTTTGCAGAAGCTTCCCCAGTCTTTCATTTCCACATCAGGGAAGTCAATTCTTTTAGCACAGGCTTTATACACCCCGTCGCACAGTATGACCCTGACCCTGTGTCCTCTGAGTTTTAAGGAACTGGCTATTACTCCTTCAAGATTAGTCTGAATTATCATCCCGCCTGTAGACCAGAATAAAACAGATTCAGATTTCCCGTTTAACTTTAAAGAATTGCTGTAAAATTTTTTAAGTTTTAAATTGCTGTTGAGTTTCTTTATATACTTATTTTTCAGAAGTATACTTTTCATGCTAATGACAAGATCCAATTGGGTTAATTTTTGTAGTTGAGTTATTTACTATTTAATGATTCATTTATGTTTTCTACATGGTCAGATCCGGCGGGGATTAGTTCATTTTTTCTTAAATGATCTGTAAATCTGAAGAGAAGCAGATCGTTGTATTTCCTTGAAGCAAACTGAACTCCGAATGGTAATCCGTCCGGTGATCTGAAAACCGGCGCACTGATCACAGGTAAATGTGAAAGCGTCCATATCAATGAAGGGTCCGGTCTTTCCGATTCATTTCTTAACGGAGCTTCTCCGGCTGTGCTGAGTGAAATTATTATGTCATATTTTCCAAAGAAAGAATCCATCGAATGAATTATCCTTTCCTGATCCTTAAGTGCCTCATGATATTCACTAACCGTAATGCCGTTTCCTCTCTGTATAATCTCATTCATTACAGATGAAACTTGTTCGGGCTTTTTGAACTCTTCCTGAAAATAATATGAAAGAGTCTTATCATATATATTCTGATGTACTTCATGAGAAGTTAAAACCACCTCGGGTAAACTTACTTCATCAATTTCAATTTCATCAAGTGCTGATACCTTTTTTATAAAATCATTAACCGAACTTTTCGCGTAATCTGCCGCATGATCCCAGGTGTGAGTTTTCACATATGCCACTTTCCATTTTTCTGATCCGGATTTGTTCTGACGGACTTCATCATTCAGGGCATCATTGCTAATCGGATAATTAGAACCATGAACTCTTGTAATGTCAAACAATCTCTCAAGATCTGAATACTTTGATGTGAAAAATCCGATCGTGTCAAGACTGTCTGTGGTCTTTAGCATTCCAGTTCTTGGAATAAGCCCGAATGATGGTTTGCATCCGTAAACTCCGCAGAAGCTTGCCGGTCTTACTATCGAACCTGCTGTCTGTGTCCCTATTGCTGCGGGAACCATTCCTAGTAATACAGAAACAGCCGATCCGCTCGAAGACGTACCGGGTGTCCGTGTTATGTCATGCGGATTCAGACAATTACCGATCGCATGTACTGCAAATTCAGCCGTGTCTGTCTTTCCGGGAATTACTGCTCCTGATTCCTTTAGATAATATACTACTCTCGAATCATTACCCGAAGTAAATCCTGCCCACAACGGACTTCCCATCTGTGTCGGAAAGTCATAAGTGTTGAATATATCTTTTATCCCTACAGGTATTCCTTCAAGCGCTCTTATTTTTTTACCTGATTTAATTCGCTCAGATGTGCTCTCCGCCTGTTTGAATAATATATCCCTGTCATAGCAGACAAACACTTTAAACATTTCATTATACTCATCTATTGTTGTGATACATTGTTCTGCTAATTCTAATGGAGTTATGCTTCCATCACTTACTTTATTGAGTAATTCGGAAATACTGTATTCTAAAAATAAATTATTGTTCAATCTATTCTGTGCTGTTATCTTTTTTTAAAATCCCTTTTTCCTTTTCAACCAACTGTTCGGGATAAGGCATTATCTTCTCCTTATTTTTTCTGGTTTTAATTGTAACCGGAAGCTCAATATCTTTTATCTCAGGTAATCTTTTTTCCATCATCATTTTATAAAACTCTTCCTTTGACATACCCGTGATCTTCAGATAATAATCCAGTGATTCAGGAATTTCACTGTCATATTTTTTGGATAATTCAAATCCTTCCTCTCTGGTAAGTAATCCGTTCCTTACATCAACACTTGCCTGATATGTTGCTCTCCCATATCCGCGTTTGAGATAGTTAGTGTAATCGTGCATACCCGGCATTATACATTCCGCGCTCTTATAACCTTTGTATGTTCCTTCTACTTCCGTTTCCTTCCAGTCGTAATGATCTCTTACAAACTCCATCTGCCTCTCATCATCCCAGAATATATAATCTCCAAGATGCATTAATCTCACACCTGCTTTCTCAAGCTCTTCAATTGCCGGAAAGAAAAAAGGCTTCATATCCTGCTCCGAAATATAATCACATACCATGCTCTGCGGATTTCTCTTCGTAGAAACTTTCATAAAATAATCTACATTGAAATCCATTAAAGGATTTTTATAAGAAGATCTTCCTGAAGATTCCGCAATTGACTCACCGTATATCAGTAACGGTATATTAAATCTTACCGCAACCTGCAGCGGAAATGCGCCTACCCCTGCATGACAATGCCAGCAGGTATCACCTATTGCTTCGAGTGAACGCTTAGCAATCCGGTTTACAAGACTCCTGTTTGGAGTGAACATTATATGATCCACATTGAACTTTTCAAGAGAATTCATAAGATTATACCAGCCGGTCTCACTATACCAGTTGTGGCTGAAAGTCACTGCCAGCGGCTTCATACCATAGACCTTAGTCAGTACGTGCAACTGAAAAGTACTGTCTTTGCCGCCGCTTATTGGAACTATACAATCATAATTATTTCCTGCTCTGGATTTTGCATCTTCAAGTATATTCTTTAACTCATTTCCTTTTTCCACCCAGTCTATATGTATTTTTTGCTCGGAAGACTGACAAGCCTGGCAGATTCCCATTTCATCAAACTTAACAAGTTCCTGCGTAGCCGGAATACAGCATCTTATACAATACTGAATTCCTTCCATCTGCGGTTTCCCGTAATTTTCTTTACTCATAATTTTCCGTAATTATTTTTTCTTTGAAAAATCTTTAGCTAAAATTGAATATATAACTGCATCTGCATATTTACCGTTTTTGAATAATACCTCCCGTAATATACCTTCCTTCTTCATTCCGTTCTTTTCGCACACATTTATCATGCCTTTATTTGAAGTGGTCTGCCCTGATGAAATTCTGTTCAGATTAAGCGTATTGAATCCGTATTTAATAACTAATTCATATGCTTCGCTTCCTATACCTTTATTCCAGTATTTTTTATTTCCGATAATAATAGCGATCTCTGCCGATCTGTTTACCGGATCTATTTTCTGAACAGAGATATTTCCTACATGTTCATTATTTTTTTTCCATTTAATTGCAAATACTATTTCCGATCTGTTTTTACCTGCTGATCCGACATAAGCCAATGTTGACTCATATGTGTTCGGATAAACCGCATGTGAATTCTCACTGCAAACCTCACCATCATTTAACCAGCTGATGTATTCTTCTGAAATATCTTCTACGGTAAGAGGAGAGAGATAAATTTTCTCTCCGGTAAGAAATGGATTTTTCATTTTGATAGCCATTGTTGTTTAATTAAGTCTTAGTTCTTTCATTACAACATTTACGATATTACGTATTCCTCCGGAAAATTTCCGGATATCAGTTTCGATGTTACTCTTCTCTGTTATGCACTTAATAATACTTTCCGTATCCGGACCGCTAATTTCAATTCCCGCATCTGTCATTGCCTTCGATAAAGAATTATTCAAATCTGCAACCTTTAGACTAATTGCCCTTCTGCCTGCGGCTTTTGCTTCAAATAAAGCTATTGTATTATATCCTGCAACGAGGTCACTGTTTTCAATAAGTTCATCAAGCGTAATATCCTCCTGCGCAAATGCAACATCAGGATTCTCTTTATCATACTTTTTTAAAATATTAATAATCTCGTCTGATTTTTTTTCGGAAGGATGTAATTTTATTTTTACGGAAATGATGTTATTGAATTTAACTGTGATGTGTTCAATTGCTTTCAGGAATATATCAAGAGGATGTATCTCATAACTCTTAACCCCAATGATCTCCAATGGCTGGGACAGGAAAAGTATTTTAAGAGATCCGCTTAATTCAATATCAGCATTCTTAATGCCCTGATAACTGCCGAATATTTTGTCAAGGTATGGATGTCCTGTTACAATAATATTTTCTTCTTTAAAATTTTCATCTAACATTTCTTTTTTTGTCAGTTCATCCATCACACAAATTATGTCTTTCATTCCGCTGACAGTATATTCTGAATACTTCCATCTTCTGGAATAATCTTTCCAGAAATCAAGTATCACAATGCTTTTTATGTTATTTCGGAATGCGGCATTTCTTAATTCCTGCTCGGCATTCCCTCCGCCTGTTCCTGTTATTATAATATCAGGTCTTTCTTTTCTGATAATTTTTTCGGCATCTTCACGATTTATGAAAGAATCTATTTCTCTTGTCTCAAAATTTTCTTTTTCTTCTTTGTTTAAAAATCTTCTGCTAAGCCTGCCGGCGTAAATTATCAATTCCGGATTGACATCTTTGTATAACGTGTCCAGTATTGAACTTACAGCCAGACCTCCTCCCGGATCATCAAATGCCAGAAGAATTTTTTTTTTCACCAGGACCAATTATACTAAAGCTTCATCTTTTTTCGCTTCATAGATTTTCAGATCATTCACATTAGTGTAAACTTTCTCATAAGCATTTACCACATCTTCAAGATCTCTTTTTGAAAATGAAGGACGCATATACTCATGTGTAAATACTTCCTCAAAAAACATTCTCTCCGTCACTGGACAAAGTCCCTTTTCATAAGATACACTGCCGTCATATCTCGGACAGTTGAATGAACATTTATGCAACCGCTGCTGATAGATTGGCTGAAGATACAACGGAGGCGCAAATCCGCATCCGATGATAGGAGTTGACTCCCTGAGTACCATGGTCGGGAGTTCAGCTTTCATAGCTTCAATAAATGTATTTCTGTGAATTCCGATAATATCTTTTTTGAATTTAAATGTCTGCTGATAATAAACATGTCTGCATCCTTCTTTTACTGCCGGCGGAATTATACCTTTTAGTTCACCGAGTATGCTTGACAAATAATTGGCATTAGCAATTCTCTTATCAAGTAATGCCGGAAGTTTCTTCAGCTGCTCAATACCAACTGCCGCTTCCATCTCTGTCATCCTGTAATTAAATCCGAATGTATTCCACAGATCTTTTGTTTTTTTGCCTTCTACTACTGCTTCTCCGTGATTTCTTATCAATTCAACTTTTTCTGCGATCACAGGATCATTTGTAACGATCATTCCGCCTTCACCCGTATGAATGTGTTTGTGATAATTAAGACTGAATATCCCGACATCGCCGATCGTACCTACAAACCTTCCCTTATAAGTTGACATGGGCGACTGCGCGCAATCCTCTATCACTTTGAGATTATGCTTTTTAGCAATAGCCATAACAGCATCCATATCCGTAGGATGACCGCAGATATGTACAATTAAAATCGCCTTCGTCCTTGATGTGATGTTTGCCTCAATGCTTTTCGGATCAAGACAGAATATATCTTCATCAATATCCGCGAACACAGGCACAGCTCCGTATATCAATGGAGCAATCGCTCCGGCTGTCATAGTGTATGGTGAAACGATAACTTCATCTCCCGGACCAATATCACAAGCCCCGATACATGCATACAATCCGGAAGTGTTTGAGTTGACGGCATGACAGTATTTTACACCAAATGCTTCAGCCCAGTCATTCTCAAACTGCTGAACCATCGGTCCGCCTTTGAAATCTTTATTCCATGATCCGACATATTGTGACAGATTTCCCGAATCAAGAACTTTCATCACGGCTTTCTTCTCTTCTTCGCCGATTGTGTTACTTTGTGAAAAAATTTTAGTCCGGACAGGATTCCCTCCGAGTAATGCTAGATCTGACATTATGCTTTCTCCCTGATTCTGTTTACTAATTCAAATACTTTTAATGATTGATCAGCGGGTGACTTTAATTCCTCTTTCCCGATTAAGGTTTTATAAATATTTTCAACTGCATTCGGCAATGCCTTCTGATATCCGATTGCTTTAGTTTCATATAACTCATAAGAGGAATATCCGCTGAAGGTTTTATTCTCTGTTATTCTGTATTTTTCAATTTCATTTCTGTAATTTATTCTGATCCTGCCCTTTGTTCCGATAAAATCAACTTCCGCAAATGATAATTTCGTCGGACCAAGTCCTATAAACCTGATTTCCATTCCATTGCTGCAGGTCATATCAAAGCTTATCGTATCATCGTTTTTATGTAATCCTTTTTTTATTGAAACTACACTTATATCATTTATTGGATCAGAAAAATACCGGTTCACCAGATCCAGATAATGTGATGCGTTATGTATGAGACCCCTTGAATAATATAATGTTACCGATTCAATTTCTCCCATGGATTTTTCAGTTATCATATTTTCAATTTCACAAAATTCCTCAAGAAATCTCCTGGTAAAATTTACCTGAAGCAAAATGTTTTTGCTTCGGTATGATCCTGTAATTATTTTTGCCTCTTCCGGATCAAGTGTCAGAGGCTTTTCACAAAAAACAAGTTTGGGCTTGTAATCAATAATATTTTTTAAAATCTCAAAATGAGTTTCATCACCTGTTGCTACAACTATCACATCCGGTTTTTTTTCAAAGCACATTTCTTTATAATTTTCATAAACATCAGTTTTATATTCATGCTTTATAATATTCCTTATATCGCTATCCGTATCGGCTATTCCCGCGATCTCAAAATTCTCAGAATCATTAAATGCCTTAAAATGAGAAAGCGCGCCATTATTATTTTTGTTATGATCAAACAGAAAACCTATATCACCGCATCCGATTATGCAGACTTTATATTTACTCAAGATCTTTGACCGTTTTTTGAATTATCATAGAATTCACTTTTAATTTATCCCTGTTTTTATCAAGGTAGCAGAGTATATCTTCAAGACTGAAGTATTCATTTCCGGGTGAGAGTTTTTTATAAATTTTATTTATAAGCGCAAAGTCTTCTTTCGTATCAAGACAAAGCCGCGGATTATAATCACGTTTCCATTTATCAGGTGTATCAATGTTTAAAAGTTTATACTTATCTTTTCCCGTCCGGAAAAAATAAAGTGACACATGCTCCCTGTCTTCCGGATCATTTGTTATCTCGCTGATTTCCTTAAGATCCTTGAAATTAAATACCCTTACATCCATTCCGATCGGGATCTCACGTATACTGTCACCGACATAACCAATGTTTGTTACATAATCATATTTCTGATCTTCAGATAAAAACTTTTCTATAACCGAATCCACTACTTCAGGATCCATCAACGGGCAATCACCTGTTATCTCAACGATTATATCTGCGCCTGCAATTTCCGCAGCGCATACTACCCTTCCGAGCACATCATCTTCACTTCCTCTGAAAGTATAAATCCCGAGCTTATATCCAAGCTTTTCGATGGGATCATCTTCAATTCTGTCTGTAGCGGCTATGATTATTTCATCAATGAATCTGGATCGCATTAGCCTCTCGATCAGGATCTGAAGAACAGGTTTTCCGGAAATAGTTTTCAGGACTTTTCCAGGAAGTCTGCTTGAAGTCATCCGGGCTTCAATACAGGCGACTATTTTTTTTCTTACTTTCAATTAAAAATCATTTTTTAAACAGATACGTTGTGTCAAGATCATCATTAAATGTGTACTTATATTTTTTCTCTTTTAAAAGTTTCAGATCCGGAAAAATATCCAGAAAGATCTGAGGAAAGTTTCTTTTCCAGGCTATGTTGTTCTGACCGTGATAGTTTTTAATTTCGGTGAGTTCATCAGCGTAATATTCATTACCGTAAATATATTCCTTTGAGCATCTCACAATTTCACTAATGGCTTTGCTTATCACATCAGGATTCATATGAATCAGTACACGGCTGGTGAATACAAGATCAAAATATCCGTCTTTAAAAGGAATATCATAGGCAGTTCCCTGAATAATGTTCATACCCTTCGTTTTTTGCTTTGCCAGCTCAACTGCATTAGACTGAAGTTCGATTCCGTATAAATTTCTGAATCCCATTTCATAAAGATTTACAAGCTGCATTCCGATATTGCAGCCGACTTCCAGGATCTTTATATCCCTGTCAAGATTTCCTATGAATTCTTCATTCATAGCTGTTCTAGATACCCCTAAATCATTAATATAAACTTGATCAAGGGTATTGTTGTCAAAATTATTCCGAAGATTTTAGTCTTCTCCGAAATTCGTTTTCCAAACTTCTTCCTGTGATGTTTGCTTCATAATGAATAGTTTTAATTAATAAATTAAATTTAATTTAATCCAGCATATTCCATTGAAGAGCTGTGTCTTCTTCAATTTCAACCAGAGATTTTTTACCTATTACCTCATCAAGAAATTTCGGGCTGATTCCAAGCCCCGGTCGTTTCCAGGTCACATCATCAATTGTGATTACTTCTCCAACGCCAATCTTTCTTTTTGAAACAAGACTCCTTCTTGCATTCATAACTGATCTCTCTTCAGATGCCAGAGGTCTTTTTCTGAAGTCTCCGATCAATTCAAAGATCTTATCCATGTCCTTAAAAAAATATTTGAGATCCTCCTTATCCATTGCATGATAATGGTCATTACCCGGCAATGATTTATCATAAGTAAAATGCTTCTCAAGTATTACGGCGCCAAGTAATGTAGCGGTTTTCAGAACTTCCATGTTTCCGGGAAGAGTATGATCGGAATACCCGGGTATGGTTTCAGGAAATTTTCTTTTCTGATCGAGTATCATACCGAGATTTGCATTCTCGTTGAGAGTCGGATAATTTAGTATGCACTGTAAAAGCGCAAGCGGATTTTTGTAATGTCCTATCAGTTCAACCGCCTGCTGTATCTCCCATAAATTGGATGCGCCGGTGGATAAGAGTATTGGCTTCCCGAATCCGCATATATGCTTTATGAATGGAAAATTTGTAATGTCAGATGATGAGATCTTATATACGGGCATAAGATCATTCAGGAAATCCGAAGACGGAATGTCAAATGGTGTTGAAAGAAATTCTATCCCCGCTTTCTCACATTCAACTTTGAGTTCCTCATATTCTTTCTTCCAGAATTTATCATACAATTTGAAAAGTTCAAACTGGTTTTTTATTTTCTCCTGCTCTGTATCCCAGTATGAGGGACTATCCTTTATTGTTAAAGTCTCTGCCTTATATGTCTGAAATTTTATCGCATGTGCTCCGCCTTCGGCTGCTTCATCTATGAGACGTTTGGCAAGATCCATACTTCCACCGTGATTAACGCCTGCTTCAGCTATCACATAAGGTCTGTTTATTATGTTTGGGTCGTATGAATTGAATATTTCTGTGATCTTCATATCGATTATTTTTTATCTGCTGATTTAATTCCAAAAAAACTTTTCATAATGATCGCTCTGCCGGTTATTTATCCTTTAATTGTGAAATCTTAAAACTGAGATCTGTTACCATAAAACTTTTATCCGGGATCTGTAAAAAGCGGTTACCACGCTGTCCACCCGCCATCAACCCTTATGTTATCACCGGTTACATAACTCGAAGCATCCGATAACAGAAAAATCACAGCTCCTGCTACTTCATGATTATAGCTCATTCTTTGAAGAGGAGAAAAATTTGCAAAATTTTTCTCGAACTGGTCTTCATGATTATTCCATACACCATGAGGAGTGATCTGATTAACCCTTACTCCTTTATCAGCCCAGTAAGTGGAAAGATACTGTGAAAGAGCCATTACACCGCCTTTGGATGCGGAATATGCTGCGGGACATCCGATACTTGTACCTTTGTAAAGATTCTGGTTTGGAGCAACTACTGAATATGTAGAAGGCATATTAACTATTGAACCGCTTCCGTTTTCAGCCATATAGCTGCCTATTATCTGGCAGGTGAGATATGTTCCTTTAAGGTTGGTTTCAACTACAGCATCCCAGTCTTCATCCACATACTCTTCAAACTTAGCAAAAAATTTTGCCGTCTTGTTCTGATGACAGTTTACAAGTCCGTCTATCTTACCGAATTTCTCCAGAACTTTATCTTTTAACTTTTTCACATCTTCTCTTTTACCCACATTTAAACTGAATCCCATCATTTCATTTCCGTATCTTCCGGATAATTTTTCAGCATGATCTTCAGCACCAGAATTTTCTATATCAGCTATAACAACATTGCTTCCGTATTGAGCACATGCTTCCGAGAACGCTCTTCCTATTAATCCCATTCCTCCCGTAATTATTATTACTTTGCCTTTAAGATCAAATTTATCTCTGAAATTTATCTCTTCAGGATTTGTTGTACGCTTCTGCATTTATAATTTTAATTTAATGTTTAATTTCTGCCTATATCCTTTAAAATTTTCAAAGCCGTTTTCATATCTTTTATGCCTGTATCAAGCCCGGCTCTCGGTGAAGTTTTATTTCTGATAATATCAAGAAAATGTTCAGTCTGCTTTTGATAACTGATCCCGAGAAGTTCCATTGGATCTTCACCAAGTTTTATTATTTCAGTTTTATCTTTATATAAAATTTTAATTTCCGGGATCATGAAATCCCAGTATAAAGTGCCTTCTGTACCAATGATCTGGCAATTTCTGTAATATGGTTTCTGAAAAAAATTCAGATGTATGTTTGAGACAACACCGCTGCTGTGTCTCATAAGTATCTCAACAGCTTCTTCTGAATCAATGTCTGTTACATTTCCTCCGGCTTCCATTGCAAGCACATCTGTAATTTCACCAAACATATCACTAAGATAATTCTGTTCATGAATTGAGGTCAGCACCACTCCTCCTCCCATTGATGAATTTGCGGCATAAGATTTCTTATAGTCTTCATCCTTATGCCAGCCCGGCATGAATGTACCGAACTGTGCTTTTGCTGAAATTATTTTTCCTATCTTTCCTTCCTCCGATAATTTCTTCATTCCAGCGATACCCGGATGATAAAGTAAATTATATCCCATTAATACAGGCAGGTTTTTTTCTTTAACGATCCTCTGCAGTTCGTCTGATCCCTTAAGATCTTTGCCAAGAGGTTTTTCTATAAGAAGAGGAATTCCTTTCAATGCGAGCTCTGTAGATGTTTCAATGTGAAGTGAAGTTGGATTTGAAACAACTGCTCCGTCTATTTTCTGCCCTTCGATTTCTTTAAGATCTGTAATTTCCAGATCAGCAAAGACATCGGGATCATTATTTTTTTCATTTCTTAATGATCTTAAAGCAATAATTTTATCAACTCCCGCTTTTCGTAAAAGCTTCAAGTGTCTTTTACCGATTGAACCGAGACCGCAAATAAGAATTGTCATGAAAATATAACAGTGTTATTCTTTTATCAGATAACTTGGTGTCGGGCTGAATGGAAATTTTTTTATTTCAATATTCATATCCTTGAAATAATCATCAGCCGCTTTTGTCTCACCCGGAAACACACCGTAATCATCAAGTATAAGAACTCCGCCTTTTGATAATCTGGGAAAAAAATTCTCAAGAATTGTTACGGAAGGTTCATAAAGATCTGCATCCAGATTAAGCAAAGATATTTTAAGATCGGGATTGTTCTTTAAATATTCGGGGATCGTCCCGGTAATATCACCTGCAACGAGTTCAACATTTGCATCACAATTTTTATGCGCAAGTACTTTCATCAGTTGCTCTGTAGAAATACTCTGATCACCGCACTCTTCTACAAAATTAACTCTCATTTCTTTATCAGGTTCAAATTCGGTATGCGGAAATTCGGCAAAGGAATCAAAGCCGATTATTTTTTTCTGCTCGCTGACAGGAAAAAGTTTTCTGAATACGGAAAACCTGATGAGAGATGCGCCTTTGAATACGCCGCACTCAACTATCGCTCCTTCAGATTTTTGTGCTAATTTAAAAAGCTCATAATGAGCAAGCAGTTTCCCCACTCTTTGTGTATCACATGTCCAGTAGAAAAAATTTTCATATTCATAAGTTTTCTCAAAATCAGGAAGTTCTATCATTTTTGGAATTAATATTTTTTGGGTTAATAAACTTTACCTTTAACAGGCTTTTGTTGTATGTTTGAATTTATATTTCTTAACTCCGGATTATTTTTCAAAAAATCTAAAATTTCCGGCAGCCGGATCGGACGGTTTTTATACAAATTTCTGAAAATTTCCGTAAGCAGATCTGCATCTTCCTCTGTATCCAGACAAAGTCTGATATCTTCATTACTTTCACCTTCATTCTTCACACTGTTAATACTGAAGATCTCCGGATGTCTTCTGATAAAAAGCGTAACATGCTCTCTGTCATCTTCATCTATATCATTAAATGTTCCATTCCAGCATGATTCCATTGCTTTGTATTCAATTACCTCTGTGTCCATTCCTCTCGGATAAGTTCTTTCGACCATGTTCGAACTGTAATCATAATCCCCGTTCATATGTTCAGAAATTACTTTATCTATAATTTCAGGATCCATAAGAGGGTCATCACCTGTTACCCTGATTATTCTTTCAGGCTTAAGCTCTTCACCTGCTATTCTAAATCTCCCGAGTACGTCATTGACAGGACCTCTGAAAACTTTCACATTATGTTTTTCACAAAGATCAGCTATTACATCATCTTCGGATAGAATGCTTGTTAGTACGGCATAATCATCCACCAGCTTTGATTCATTCAGAATATTGAAAATGTGAACTAAAGACGGGATACCTGCAAGTTCTTTTAAAACTTTTCCGGGCATTCTTTCCGAGCCCATTCTTGCAGCAATGAAGGCTGTGTTACTCAATTGATTTGTAAAAAGCTGTTTTTATTTTTTGTGTTTTTTCTTAAGTGCTTTTTTGTACTCATCCATTTTTTTCTTGTTGTTAGTCATATTTTTGTCATGTTTTCTGTACCGGTACAATGGTAATTCAATATTTCTGATCAGATGATTCTTTTCAAATCTTAGCCTGAGATCTTCTTCTTCTCTAAATTTAAATTTTTCATCATACAAACCAATTTCAAAAAGAAGATCAGTTCTGAACATCACTCCGCACGCAATGGGTTTTTCTGCACCGGATATTCTGCCTATGTGCTTTTCATCCTCATCCACGAGAAAGTAATCACATGAAACTGCATCCCATGTCGGATTAAAATTCAGAAAGGTCATTTCAATATGAAGAAGATTTTCATCCATATAATCATCAGCATCGAGATTCACTACGAATCTTCCAAGAGCTGATTTTATGCCTTCATTCCTTGCCGCCGCAAGACCAACGTTTTTTTTAAGGATAAGAGGCTTGATCTTACCGGAATAGGTTTTCATAACTTTTCTGGTTTCGTCAGTACTGCCGTCATCCACAACTATGATCTCATAATCCTTCTTATCCAGCGACTGATTGATTGCGCTTCTGATCGCCCGTGAAAGATAGCGGGCGTAGTTATGACATGTTATTATTACTGAGACTTGCACGAAGTTTTTTCTTTTTATCTTTATCTATTTTTTTTACAATTCTTCTTGTGACCTTGGAGATCAGATCAGTTTCATTCCTGCTCAGAGTATTTCTCCATGTCTCAAGATGCCGGTAATCAAGCTGAGCTGTTAATCTGGGTTCGAGTGTTTTAAAATCTCCCCTGTTATGATAGCCCATGTTGTTTGAAATGAAAAGAGTATTGGCTTTTCCGCAAATGTGTTCGGGATAATACCCGAGCTTTGCAATGTCCTCATCTGTTACAATATCATTTTTCGTTTTTGCGTATCTTACGCTGAGTTTATATTCAAACAGCAATCTCTGCAGAGTCATTTTGTGAGAGCCTTTTGCATAGATGTAAGCTGCATTGGATTCATCAACATCATTAAGATACAAAAACACCTTTACGGTAGGGTAAGGTACATCCGCATGCGGATATGCCGCGGAATGCGTATAACTCGCTTTTTCATTTTCGAGTGTTCTTCTCTGCAGATACCAGAAATGATGATGAGGAGTTAATCTGTTCTTTCTGTGTACAACAGCTGTGGTTATCTCGTTGATGGTTTCATTATTAACAAAATATTTTGTAAAAGCCGGAGTTTTTGGTGTGATGATCTTTTCAGCAATGGTCTTAAAATATTCGGGAAAATCCTTTTGCCGTTTTGAAAGTTCCTCTTCATTATAATCAAACGGAGACCAGTCAGAATACGATTCATCAAACTCTTTCTTTATCTGTTTAAAAACATCTTCGGGAAAAAAATCCGGAATGATAAGTATTCCGTCACGGTCTAATGTTTCCACATAAGATTTAATTTCATCTCTTACTTTTTTAGGCTTCATTCTCCAGATGTTAAGATATAAAGTCCTTATAATATGAAGCCCAAGTATATTGGATAATACTCCTCCTGAGTAGAGAGGCGGGGATTTGTCTAAAAAATCATCGCTGATAATTGCACTCATAATAGAATTAAAATAGAATTAAAATAGAATTAAAATAAAATTAATATAGAATTAAAAAAAAATTAACATCAATTTAAAATTTCCTTTTTTGCGTTTCTTGATGTCTCAATTTCATTCAACAGCAGATCTGAAGGAATTGCAATAAATCCCGATGGTCTATCCGGATCAAAATCCGATCCCTTCACATTATCTCCACCTTTAATAATAAGCGGCGCTGTCAGATCATCAATAACATCTTTTGAGTAACCGTTAAATTTTTCATCGATCAGTTCAAAATACAATGGGTATTCACCCGGCTTAATATAAATATCAGGCAGTACCACTACCGCTTCACCGGTTGTGCCCGGATATAATGTTGATGTTGTAAGTTTATGCATTGCAAGAGTAATGCATTCCCTGGAAAGCCCGGACAAAATTGCAATTATAAGATTCAATCCTTCAATTTCTCTGAACACTTCATAAGATATTTTAAATTTTATAGTTTCTCCCAATTCAAATTCATTTCTTTTGTTACCGTCCTGATCTGTTACATCAATTCCGGAAAATCTGATCACTCCTTTGCCTCTTCTGTTAGTGTTATTATCAATATCCGTTTTTACATTAATTTTTACTTCCCTTACCAGTTCTGCATATTTTTTAAGTGATTCATCAGTGGGTCCGCTGGTATAGATCTCTCCGTTATTCAGTATCAGAGTTCTCTGGCAAAGATTTTTAATTGCCTGCAGATTATGACTTACAAACAAAACTGTCCTTCCTTCTTTTTCCGATACATCATGCATTTTTCCAAGACACTTCCTCTGAAACTCTGCATCACCTACGGCAAGTACTTCATCTACTATCAGGATCTCCGGTTCAAGATGTGCCGCTACTGCAAAAGCAAGTCTTACATACATTCCTGATGAATATCGTTTTACAGGCGTGTCAATATATCTCTCAACTCCCGAGAAATCAACAATACTGTCAAGTTTGCTTTTGATCTCTTTCTGGGACATTCCAAGTATTGAACCGTTCAGAAAAATGTTATCTCTGCCTGTAAGTTCGGGATGAAATCCGGTCCCGACTTCAAGAAGGCTTGCAACTCTTCCTTTTAATTTTATTGATCCTTTTGTCGGACCTGCAACTCTCGAAAGAATTTTCAGAAGAGTGGATTTTCCTGCACCGTTTTTTCCTATGATACCGAATCTTTCTCCTTTTTTGACTTCAAAACTGATATCTTTCAATGCCCAGACATAATCACTTCTGCCTTTGGTTATTCTGTTATTAATCTCACCGACTTTCATATAAGGATCTTCTTTACCGCGCATACGAGCCCATAGCCTGTTGAGATCCTCGGCAATTGTTCTGTTGCCGACAATACCAAGCCTGTATAATTTTGAAACATCCTCTACTCTTATTGCATCACTCATTTTAAATTTACTTTATTCTTTTATCCCAGATCCCCGGTAAATTAAACCGTATCCATAAAAGTTTTTTCTATCCTGTTAAAGATTACTATTCCGATTGCAATTATCACTACCATAAAAACTGTGCTATAGATCAGATTTCCCGCATTGAATTCGCCTGCTCCCAGATAAGCATATTTAAAAGTATCAATTATCGCTGTCATCGGATTAAGCAGTATTATCCATTTATATTTTTCCGGTGCAGCTGATAAAGGATAGATCACAGGAGTTGCATACATTAAAAGCTGAACTCCAAATCCCACAAGAAAAGAAAGATCTCTGTATTTTGTCGTAAGAGATGAAACAATAATTCCAAATCCAAGACCAAGACCTGCCATAAGAAATATCAGAAAAGGCGTAAGCAGAATATAAATATTGGGATCGACAAGCGCTCCGTTCAATTTATAATATATTATAAATCCTATCAGAAGTAACATTTGAATTCCAAACTTTATTAGCAGTGATATTACATTAGAAAGAGGACTGACTAATCTGGGGAAATATACTTTACCGAATATATGAGCGTTTGATACGAATGTTGATGAAGTTCTTGTAAGACAATCTGCAAAATATCCCCAGCATACAATCCCTGCCATATAAAATAAAACCGGAGGCACATTATCCGTAGGTATTTTAGCAATGTTACCAAATACGATCGTAAAAGTAATTGTTGTAAGTATCGGCTGAAGAAAAAACCATGACGGACCGAGAATTGTTTGTTTGTAAACAGCGACAAAGTCCCTTCTGACAAACATAAATAAAAGATCACGGTATGTCCATACATCTTTCAGATGAAGATTAAACCAGCCGGAAACAGGTTTAATTTCAATAGTCCATTCCGGGTCAGAATTACTTTTGCTCATTTAATAATTAAGGATATTTCCAGGGAAGAATAATATTGACTAATTGATCTCATTGAAACCAATTAGTCAATTTAAAAAATTATTCATTTTTGACACTGTGAAAGTTCTAGAAACATATTAAAGCTGATTTTAAAACTATTTCAGAATCTTTTTATTTGCTTCCGGCTGTGAATAATAGTAGTAGTAATTATAGTAATATCCATAAGAACTCTTGAAGTTGAAATTATTCAGTACACATCCGAGAAGATGATGCGGATATTTTTTGCTTAATCTGTCATAAGTCTTCCAGAAAGCATCCGATGGAGTTTTATTAGCCTGACATACAAGGACCGTTCCGTCTGTAATATTATACAATATTTCCGAATCAGTTACTGTTATGAAAGGTGGTGAGTCAATTATAATTATATCATATATCTCTTTAAGCTTATGCATAAACTGTTTCATCTGAACAGAGCCCAGCAATTCGGAAGGATTCGGTGGAATAGTACCGCTTGTTATAAAGTACAGATTATCCATCGGAGTCCGCTTTGTAATATCCTCAAGAGTAACATTTGTAAACAAATAATCACTCAATCCGGGGAATTTATCAGTTTCAAATACATTATGAATTCTGGGTTTTCTCAGATCACAATCCACAATTAATACTTTTTTACCTGCCTGTGCAAAACTACCTGCAAGATTTGATGCTACAATTGTTTTTCCTTCAAACGGAATCGAACTTGTAACAAGTATTGTCTTTAGCTGTTCAGATTCAAGTTTTGAGAACTGAATTCTTGTTCTCAAAGCTTTGAATGCTTCAGATGCAGCAGAGTTTGATTTATTACCGACAATAAACTCCGGAGTGATCTGACCTTTCTGTGTCATAGTCTCAATTTTCGGAATCCAGGAAAGAACACTTGCGCCTTTTGCTTCAAGCTCTTCAGGAGATTTAATTGTCTTATCGAGATAATTTCTGATGAATGCAAATGCAAGACCAAGTCCTAATCCGATAAGTACGCCAAACAATATGATCTTGGGTCTGTCCGGAGCAACAGGTCCGTCATTATCAAGTCCAAGATCAAGGATATCAGCATTACCAACTCGGGATCTTTCATTGATAGTTGCTTCCTGATATTTTTGCTCTAATGCAGTATATAATTTTTCAGCAGAAGCTTTTTCTCTTTCAAGTTTTACAAGCTCTCCCATCTGAGCGGGAAGATTAGTCAGTTCCGATTGTGAATTTCTGATAAGATCCTGATAAGATCTGTTTTTTAACTGCAGATCCTGTATGTCCATCTTTGTATTGAAAATCTGTTCACTTAACGCTTTTTTCTCGGAAGGAGTATTAGCGGTAATTCCGGATTTCATTATTTCGATCTGATCTTTTAATTTTTCTCTGAGACTTTCAAGTTTCTTATCAAATATCTCCTTAGTTTTTTCCTTTACCTGCGGGTTTTCTATCGGAGCAATTTCCACATCTCTCTGAACTTCTAAATTCGCCACCTGTGACTGAATTGCAGTCAGATAAGACTGATTGATCTGCGCCTGTATAAAATCATACAATTGGGGATCCATCTTGTCAAACTCTTTCTTCAAAGTTTCAAGATTACTCTCCTTGATCCGCATATCAAGTTCATTAGTCTTAATATTTGATTCATAAGTGGCAATATTATTGACCAATGCATCTGTCTGAGAAGACAGGGACATATAACCCGTCCTCTTCTGGAAATTCTCAATTGAGGTTTCAGCATCATTTAACTCTTTAAACTTTTTTTCTTTTTCGTCAACAATAAACTTTTTTACATTTGTTATATCCTGACGGCTGTTCTCAACGTTGTTTTGAATATAAACTCTTGCATATGTAGTCGTTATATATTGAAGCTCTTCAAAGATTGGACCTTCAGCGGTAATGCTGATAGCGTCAAGTCCCTTTAAAGTTGACATAGTAACAAAATTACCCAGCTCCCTTCTCAGAACTTCCTGTGATACAGCAACTGTTTCTGGTAATAATGAACTGTTGAGTAATAAAGCATAACTCCTGTGGCCGACATTAAATGAATCAATAAGGGCTTTGGCTACTTTATCTCTCATGTCATAACTTTTCATAACCGCGATCTGAACTGACATGTATTTTTCAGTAGTTCCCATACCGACATCCGGACCAAAATTTGTGTTCAGAATGTTTCCGGGCTGGCTTTCTATTTTTACGCTGGTAACAGATCTGTAAATATTGGTAGCGGTATTAACGTATATTAAAGTATAAATTATACTTACTGAAAGTATAATCAATATTGGGATGAGATTTTGACGAAGTACATTTATATATTCTTTCAGTACATCTTTAGAAGGAAGATTATCCTGCTGCTGATCTATATCATCAAACTCATCGTATGAATTGTTTTTTGCCATAATTTATAAGGATCTAAAATTTTTACTTTATGGGGATTAAATAAAAATCAATTTTTAATTTCTGTATTGCTGACGATAAATCAGATTATCTATCAGATAGTAAAATGTAACTAATGTGCTTACAAACGCAATGGTAGTCTGTATATAATAGAATAATGATCTGCCATCATTTACCTCCGGTACAATAACCATATCGCCCGGCTTAAGATTCGGATTACTTAAAGGTCTGAGTATGTCCTGTTTGTCTCCGTAAAGTCCGTCAAGATTATACTCCAGAACTTCTGCAGCCTGTAATTTGGGAGAATCGCTTTTAAATCTTACGATCTTTACATCTTCCAGCATATCAGAACTGCTTGCTCCTGACATGATTAAAAAATCAAAGAGCTTTGTCCCTTCGGGTATCAGATATTTACCCGCTAAATTTCCAAGTAAAATAATTTCAATATTGACTTTGTTCTTATCAGCGAAATTATAGTAGTGACCGCCTTTAAATTGCTGTAATTCCTCGGGTCCTATTTTTGTATATATACTGTCAGCTAATTGAGAAAATCCGTTTTGAAAAGAAATTATAAGTAAAACTATTGTGAAAAAATACGAGCGTTTTAAGATCAAATTATTTTTCTGTTTTATTTATTAAGTGTGTAAAAAATTAATTAAAAATATATGAAAATTATTGATAATATCTTAGTCATAAAATAGTATATTTTAACAAAAAAATCCCGTCTTAGGATAAGATCAATTCAGATAACTATCAATTGTTTTTTTCAAACCTTCTTCAAAAGAAACTACAGGTTTATAGCCAATAGATTTCCCGGCAAGACTAATATCCGCATAGGAATGTTTGATATCGCCGGCTCTTGGTCCTTCATAAACAGGCTGAACATTCTTATTCATAAGTTTATTCATTTCCTTTACCAGATCGTTCAGTGTAATCTGACCGCTCACAGCACAGTTAACCGTAATACCCGATTCACAATCCGAAGTTGCAGCTAAAATATTAGCCTGTATGACATTAGAAACGTAAGTGAAATCTCTCGATTGTTCTCCATCACCATAAATCACCGGTTGAATATCCTGGCTTATCGCTTTAATGAATTTAGGTATAACTGCCGAATACTGCGATGTAGGATCCTGTCTTGGACCAAAAACATTAAAATATCTGAGACAAACAGTTTCAAGTCCGTATATTCTTGAAAATACATTACAGTATTTTTCTCCGGTCAATTTCGAAACTGCATAAGGTGATAAAGGATTGGGAACCATTGTCTCTACTTTCGGAAGCACTGGGTTATCTCCGTACACAGAAGATGATGATGCATAAACAACACGTTTAACTTTCAAATCTACTGCTGCCTCCAGAATATTCAGAGTACCATTTATATTAACGTCATTTGTCGTTATGGGATCTTTGATTGATCTTGGCACGGAAGGTAATGCTGCCTGATGAAGAACAATGTCTATTCCTTTAAGAGAATCCTGAACAATATGATAACTTCTTATGTCACCTTCCACAAGCTCAATATCCTTTTCCATTCCC
This sequence comes from uncultured Ignavibacteria bacterium, assembly GCA_937872315.1. Classification (GTDB taxonomy): domain Bacteria; phylum Bacteroidota; class Ignavibacteria; order Tepidaquicellales; family Tepidaquicellaceae; genus JAGPCH01. Next base: position 29,338 of record CALMST010000161.1, read on the forward strand.
TTTAAATTTTCTCTCTTACCTGAAGAAAAATTATCTAAAATTCTGACAAAATATCCTTTTTTTAATAATTCGGACGCAATGTTTGAACCAATAAATCCCGCCCCGCCTGTAATTAAAAATTTCATTTATTTATTATTATATTAATTTGAATTGTTTATAGCTCCGCTAATAGACTCACATTTTAAAAATTTCAAGCCTTTCTATATTCTATTTTTTTATTCTAAATAACAATAACTTTTCTGAAAAAACTTAAAAATTCAAACTTATTTTAGGCATTAAGCTGCTCAATTTCATTAGAATTCAATATTATACTAACTGAATATGAAAGCTCTTCAAGATTTACAGTTAGTTTATATTTTCCTCTGAATTCGTTTACAATGCCCTTCATACCCTTAAAATGTCCGTGAGTAACTATTATCGGATCGCCTTTTCTGATCTTCTTATCTTCTATACTTATTCTTTCCGGTTCTGTCAATGCCTGCCTGATAAACTTTATCTCATTTTCACTGACGACTGCAGGTCTGTTTTGAAAAAAAATATATTTAAGAGCGCCAATTGTATCCTTTATTGCAAATTTTCTTTCTTCTTCTGTAGCATGAATAAATACATAACCTGAAAACAACGGTACCTTAACTTTTTTTTTCCTGTCTGACCAAATTCTTATCTTCTCAGTAAACGGACAAAAAACCTCAATATTTCTTTGTTCAACCTGAGTTACAACAATGTTTTCTTTCCTGGGTCTGGTTTGAAGAACGAACCAGTTTCTTAATTCTGATTGCTCAGAAAGTTCATTATTTGATTCCTCATGATTTACCATCAGCATTAAACATTCAGCATAATTTATTTATTAACTTCCATTATACACAGCTTGTTTATCAATTTGAATTTGCAATCGAAACGATCAGGATACCAATTGAAATTAAAACAGCTGAAATGCTTAAAATAAAATTAATATTATCTCTTGCAAAATACCTGGGTTCTCCGGTAAATATAAGAATATCTCCGGGCATCAGAGGCAAATTAATTTTGTTCTTAAAATTTCTCAGATCTTCAGGAGGAGCATCCCACAGCAGATCATTATAATCTATATTAATTAACTTATCTTTTGTTTTTAAGCTGTCATTTTTCGGTCTGAAGAGTCTTATATCTTCGAGTTTTGATTCGGTTATGGGACCACCGCTGTATGAAATGAGATCCATTACTGTTGAACCCTTGGGGATTAAATATTTTCCGGGGAATTTAACATATCCCCAGATATTTACTTCTATGTTTACTTTGTTCTTGTCTCCGTAATTATAATATCCGCCTTGCTGCGAATTTATTTCATTATTACCCACCTTCTCTCTGTCATTCTGAGAAAAAAGGATGGTAGGTAAACTTAAAATTATGAGAATACTGAATCGGAAATAAAATGATCTCAAATATTTATTGGATTGCATATAAAATTGAACAAACATAAAAAAAAATCAACTTAAATTAAAGTCTGAACTGTTACTTAGTGTCAACTTTGTTCCGGTAGTGTCCAAAATAAATCTTTATATCTTTAAATATTTATATATCAATTCAAAATCTAAATAAAAATTTTCATTAACCAAACAATTCCGTCTGTAATAAATTGCCGAACAGAAATTCAGAGTATTGGCGAATAGCTATAATTTCCTGTCTGACGGGTTCGGCAGCGCTCTTCTGCCGAACCCGGAGTTGAAATTTTTGCAGCCAATAAGAATGAATTTCCGGCAATTTGACTTTTTGACAAGAGAGATGCGAATTATCTTTGCTTATGCAAGTGCCATAATTTACCCCGAAGAAGCGAAGACACAAAGTAAAAAATGTTTAAAGAATAGATACTTTTAACCTGTGTTTCTTTGCGGTAATATTTAATTTTCACATTTTAGACTGCCCCGGAAGATAAATAAGAGTATAGAAGAATCTATTCTGAATTTGAATAAAACGTTTTGGTCAGATACGGCTAAACAATATCAAAAGCAATATTTAATACGTTGAATAAATGATTAAAAGGTTATATCTTTGAGCGCAAAAAATTAAGAATTTTCCTAATATAAACTAAATAATTCAAGAAAATTATTTAGTTTTTTATTTTCAATATTATTTTATATCACGTTTTAGAAACCGGTATTTTTAATGTCTGATATTCTCATAGTCAGGTGCTGATACTTTACAGTAACAATATCTTTTCTTAACAAATAATGAATAAACCAAATATAAACGGTTCTATTAAAAATTCCGGAAACGGAGTTCATGAATTTAACAATACCAAAGATAATTTCAGAAATTATCTTAATATTATAAGAGCAAATATCCTCCCGGTGGCAATCATTACCCTGATTTTTATTATACTTACTGTGATTTATGTTTCATATGCAAAGGATATTTACAGATCTTCGGCAACAATTAAAATTAACCGTCCTCAGGGAAGCGTATTAAGTTCAAGTCTGATCCCTGAATTTCAGGATTTTATAACCGACCGTTACATTTCAAATGAGATAGAAGTTCTTAAGAGTTACAAAATAAGAGAAGATGTTGCGCAAAATCTTCTGGATTCTTTTAAAGTACTTCAGGACAAAAGTAAATTTTTTTATATTTTTAATCAGAATAATAATAATTCCGAAACGATATCCGTAACAGCACTTGCAGACATTTTGAGCGCTATAGTAAAGATAGATCAGAAACGGGGACTGGATATAGTGGATATAGTTGTTGAAAGTCCCGCGAAATATGAGGCTATGCTTACGGCAAATTTATATTCAAAGGTTTATCAGGATTTCTCACTGGATCTTTCCCGTGAAGAGCTGACCAATCTTACCAGATATCTGCAGGAAGAAAAGGAAAAAAAATATCAGGATCTGACACGTTCTGAAAATGATATTGAGGCATACCAGCAAAACGGAGGTCTTATACTGCTCGATGCTCAGGTTAAAAATCTTGTTGATAATATCTCACAGCTTGAAGCCCAGAAAAATGCAGCAAGCATTGAACTGAATGCAAAGGAAAAAGAATATGAGAGTCTTTCGGATGAATTAAAAAGAATTGACCCTACATTAGTTGATTACATAAAAAGTAAAGTAGATGAACTCTATATTAATGAAGTTCAGGCAGATATAGCAGAGCTGGAATCAAAAAGGGATATAGAAGCATCAATACCCGAAGATGAAGCCTTAAAGGAAAAAACAATCCGGGATTACAATAAAAAAATAGAACCTCTTCAGCAAACACTTGATCTGAAATTCCAGTCACTTAAGAATAGTTTGTTTTCCGGTACCCCGGAAGAAAGAAGACTCGTGGCTCAGAAAGTACTTGACGCAGAAGTTGGTGTACAGTCTTATGAAACTAAATTCAATACCTTATCGAGAATGCTTGGTAAATATGAAGAGCAGTTTTCTAAATTACCGACACAGAGCATAGAGTTTGCAAAGCTTGAAAGAAAAAAGAAAGCAACTGAGAAATTATATCTTATACTTGAAGAAAAATTTCAGGAAGCAAAGATTAATGAAAGGATAAAGCTTGGAACGGTTCTTGTAATTGCTCCTGGAATTGAAGCTGCCAGACCTTCAAAGCCAAACAGAGTGCTCATAGTTTTTATGGGAGTTCTTCTTGGTCTTGCTTCCGGTCTTGGATTTGCTTTTGCCAGAAATTATTTTGATCATACTGTAAAGAGTCCCGATGAGATCGAGAACAGAGGCATAGGAGTTTTATCCTGGATACCTACAATTGATGAGATGAAGAGCAAGATCCCGCAGCATGAATTCATTGTGATGAACAATCCCAAGTCACCTCCGGCAGAAGCCTTCAAAGCACTGCGTACCAGAGTGGAGTATTCAAAATTAGGGGAAAACCCAATTAAGACAATATTGCTGACAAGCTCTGTACCGTCCGAAGGTAAAACAACCATATCCGTAAATTTAGCAGGAAGTCTTGCCCAGGCTGACAAGAAAGTATTGCTTCTTGATTGTGATCTGAGAAAGCCGAGAGTTCACAGTCTTATGGAGATCGAGAGATTTCCCGGTCTGAGTGATTATTTGTTTTCCAATGCCACATTGGATGAAATAACCAGGGAATCAGGTTTGGTGAATCTTGATATAATAACAAGCGGTACAATCCCGCCAAATCCTTCCGAGCTTCTGGGATCAAAGCAGATGAAACAGTTTTTTGAAAAGTTAAAGGGAATATATGATTACATTATTATTGACTCCCCTCCTTTTATATCGGTAACTGATGCAGAAATTTTATTCAGGATAGCAGACGGTACAATACTCGTTCTGAGAGCCGGTAAAACCCCGGCAGATGCATTCTACAGAACCTGCGATAAATTAATGAGCATTGATCAGCATAATTTCCTCGGAGTGGTGTTTAATAACTTCAGTTATAAGAGTGCTTACGGATATTATTATAATTACTATTATTATTATTCACGTTCTGAAGGAAAGCCGAACCCAAACGGAAAATCAGATAAAATCTCAGATCCGGATAAGATATCAAAAAATTAAAACTCATTTAATATTCATTTATAATATTTATCTAAAAATTAAAAAACATCAGAAGGGAAATCTTTGGATTTAAAAAATAAAGTTCTTGAAAATAAATTTTCAGTCGGCATCATAGGTCTTGGATATGTCGGACTTCCGCTTGCTCTTGAATTTGCAGGCAAAGGAATCAAGGTCATAGGTTTTGATCTGGATGAATTCAAAATAAAAAAGATATTAAAAGAAAAAAAATCTTATATAAAACACATTCCGTCAGAGAAGATCAAAAATGCTGTAGATAAAAACATGCTGTCTGCAACTACGGATTTCAGTAAACTAAAAGATGTCGATGCTATTATAATATGCGTTCCTACCCCGTTGAATGTGAACCGTGAACCTGATATGAGCTATGTTGTCAATACTGCCGAAGTGATTGGGAAATATATCCGTAAAGGACATTTTATTTCTCTGGAAAGTACTACTTACCCCGGTACAACAGATGAGATATTACTCAAAATTTTTGAAGAAAAAGGACTTAAAGTCGGAAAGGATTTTTATCTTTGTTTTTCACCGGAAAGAGAAGATCCGAATAATGAAAAATATTCTACTTCCACTATTCCTAAAGTGCTCGGTGGTGTCACCAGAAAGTGTACTGAAATAGGGAAACTTATATATGAAAAAGTGATAGTTCAGGTAGTGCCTGTGTCTTCAACTAAGGCAGCTGAATCTGCCAAGCTTCTTGAAAATATTTTCAGATCCATAAACATAGCTTTAGTAAACGAACTGAAAGTAGTATTTGACAAAATGGGAATTGATGTATGGGAAGTTATTGAAGCTGCATCGACCAAACCTTTCGGATACACTCCATTTTATCCCGGACCCGGTCTCGGAGGACATTGCATCCCAATTGATCCGTTTTATCTGACCTGGAAGGCAAGAGAGTATGAGATCTCAACAAAGTTCATTGAACTTGCCGGAGAGATCAATACTGCCATGCCGGAGTATGTGGTCCATAAAGTTAATCATGCTCTTAATGAAAATAAAAAATGTATAAAAGGTTCTAAAATACTCATCCTTGGTCTTTCATACAAAAAAGACATTGATGATCTGAGAGAATCACCTTCTCTGAAACTTATTGAACTTCTGCAGGATGAAGGAGCTGTTGTGGATTACAGTGATGAATATGTTACAATGATCCCGAAGCTGAGAAAATATGAGTTTAAAAAGAAATCGGTTCCGCTGAATAAAAAGAATATCGCAAAATATGACCTTGTCTTACTTTCGACTGATCATACTTACTTTGATTATAAACTGATCTTTGATAATGCAAAGATCATTGTTGATTCACGTAATGCTTTTAAGAAATTCAAAGGTAAGAAGCTGTTTAAAGCGTAGTCAGATATTAAGTATTAAGTATTAGGTATTAGGTATTAAGTATTAGGTAATAGGTATTAAAAATTGTTAGATTTTTTAAGAAGTATAATAACAGAACAGAGCGTG
>CALMST010000162.1 GCA_937872315.1 uncultured Ignavibacteria bacterium
TATATTACTTACTTTTTTACTTAAAAAAAATTTAAACCAAACATACGAGACTCAAAGTCTCTAAGACTTTCTCATGCTCGATCCTGATAATCCGAGTCAGAATAGAAACACTCTGAAAAAAATCCTTCTCAATCTGATCCGCCCGGTATAACATAAAAAAAGCCTCGAAGTTTTGGTAAAACTATTAACAACAAATTTCTTTGAGCCTTTGAGACTTCGAGGCAGAAGAAATTGAATTGATTTACAAACTCCACAAATACTGAAACTTCATGAAAATCTGTCTGTCCGTATCTACATAAGAAGAAAATCCGGCTTCGTTTGTGAGTTCGCTGACATTCTGCGAAGCACCGACAAAGAGGATAGTGTATGGATTCCATTTATAACTCAGCAGCGGATCGACATTGAATATTCTGCTGAACATGTCATATTGAAAAAGTACACGAAGGAAAAAATTCTTATTGAACTGATAAGTAATCTTATCGCTCATTACATAACCGGCATAAAGAAATTCACCGCCTCTTGATCTTGAGAGTTCAGAATAGTTAAACTCCAGATCGTTCCTCAATTGTTCAAACGGCTTAAATGTAGTGTATAAACTAAAATCATGACCGAATCCGACAAAAGATGGATACTCAAATTTCACGACATAATTTCCGCCCTGATAATACATTCCGCCTGTCAGTATCTTACTAAGATTATTTGCTTCAAGATTTATATGCCATCTGTTTACGCCCTTATGAAATATGTCGTCATAGAGTTCATTGTTAATTATAGAATATCCTACCGAACTCCAGAGTCCGTTTGTCCAGTCGTTTACAAGATTAATCTCAAAGAACTGTTCCATCAGTCTTCCGTTAATATCATACTGCACTTCAAAATTCAGTTCGGGATCTATTCTCCTTACAAATGAATTATCCGGATAGAAGTTATATTCCTGCTGCATAAAAAAATACTGAAAATTATTTCTGCTGATATATCCATTATCTCTTCTTATGGTCGATGGCTGATAAAAATATTCGGTATAAAAACTCCATCCCCGCGCGTTTCTGTTGAATGAAACAAAAGCGTTTGTTCCGCTGTAGGTCTCACCGTCATACAAGGCAGTGTATTTTTCATTATCAAATCTGTAACCTCTTAATGTATTATAATAAAAATTAGTATCGCTTATCTCTCTGGTATAATTCTGCACTATCTGAAATGAGAGATAATAATTGTCGGCAAATTTAAATCTTCCGTCGAAACCAATATTCCTGTTATAGCCCGTAAAATTAAAAGCTTCAGAACTGTCGGGACTTTCCTCTCTGTCAGATAGAATAACCCCCAGATGATTTTCATCTCCGACATCATATTTCAGCCTTAAAATATTAGACACTGAATTTTTATTACTTTGAAGAAAAAAACTTCTGAAAGTCAGCGGAACTATAAAAGGAGTGTCTTCATCATAAGCGCTGATAAATCCTATATTTAATTTGTCTGTTTTACCGGATAGCTTAACTGCCGTAATGGGATTATTTATGGAACGCGTATAGGAAACGTTGATCGGTGTAGAGAAATTATCCTTACCTTCGAGAAAGAATGGTCTCTTCTCCGGATAAAACAAAGCAAACGGAGAGTTTATGTTAATCTGAGGCGCATCAGCTTCAACCTGAGAAAAATCAGGATTGACAGTAGCATCAAGAGTAAGAGTCGAACTGATGCCGTATTTTGCGCTAAAACCTATTTCACCATCAATACCGTTATGATTATATTTTGAATCCGGGTCATAAGAATCTTCCAGACCGCTGATCTGATTTCCGAGAATGTAGGGTAACAACTGAATGTCGGTTCCCCGCTCAACATTTTCTATCCCTTTGAGATAACCTGACTGTCCCATAAAGCTCGGATCATCCCTAGATACCGAAGCCCAGTAAATTTCCTGACGTGAACCGCGCGGTCTGTTTCGGATAATATGAATTCTCCATTCCTGAACTTTCTTATCAGGAAATCTCAGACTCTTAAAGGGAATTTTCATCTCCGCCGTCCATCTGTCCGAATACATCTTCGCTTCAGATTCATAAATCATATCAAAATTGGAATCTTCATTATTAGTACTCCACAGCAGATCTCCCTGAATGCCTTTAGGATTCACATAACTTTCAAAACCCTGCTTCAGATCTCCGTATGTATTTATAAAAGGTCCCACCCAGTCATCACCGTACATTTTATCCCTGTCAGATATAGATGCTCTTACACTTGTCATGTCCGGCTCATAACATATAAAAGCAAAATAAATGTTCTCATCGTCATAGAATACTTTAACCTCCGTTTCAACTTCCGGTTTTACATTATCTCCCGGACCAACTTCAGTAAAATTATTTGCAACAGCAGCATCTTTCCAAACAGATTCATTAATGTCACCGTCAATTTTTAATTTTCCCGGATTTAATTTAGGTATGTTTAATTCGGGTTTTATATTGGGTTTGAATTCTGTATCGGTTATTGCAGTTGAATCTTTGACTGACACTATTGAGGTGTCCTTTGAAGGAACCAATGCAGTATCTTTCACAGAGAAAAATGTCGTACCTTTGAAAGTATATTCCGATTTCGCAGTATCAGTTTTTTCCTGTGAAAAAATATCTTCGAAAGGAATAAGTAATATAAATAGAATTTTAAATAGTAGAAATCTTCGCATGTTTAGTTTTAGAATTACTGAATTGACGAAATGCTTATGTCATTGTTACATATAATATCAAAGTCAGATTAAGTTAAGTTAACAATGACTATAAATGGTTCTGACAAACCTTAATGCTCAGTAGTTATTTCTTTCCTGTAAAAACTTTTACCGACTCTGTCAATATGGTCGATTAAATCTTTGTTTGCAATCTTACTGAATAGTGAGATATCAAAAATGAATGGTAGATAAAGTTCATCAAGTCTCAGACTAATTAAGTTGATAAGATTATGATCTAAATCATCACCTTTAAGAGCCAGATCAATATCAGAGCCGGGTTTATGAATTTCCTTTGCCCGGGAACCATAGATCAGAACTTCCTCTATCTGAGGAAATTCTTCAAAGACATGTTCTATTTGTTCAATGATACTTTCATTTAATCCGAACATATTATGGTCTCTGTAACTAAAATTAAAATTCTAATTATTACTTTTTAGAATGTTGTTTGCTTAATTCAGTTTAGAGTGATCTGAATAAATAATAATATTTATCACCAATATTTTTAGCAATATCATCTGCAACTTCCTCATTATAAACATGTGAAGTTAAATTTCTGTCTTTCAGCATTTGCATCCATCCTTCTCAGTCTTTTATCAGATCCCGGTTAAAAGCAATTTGAATAGCATCCCTGCTTCGCTGAACCGAGGACTCACCCTGTAATTCATAAAAATCTTTGATGGTATTCCAGGCAAGTTCGTATGTATATTCAAAAGATTTTATGAATCCCTGTTTTTCAAACTTATTAAGATCGTTACTTTTAGCCGTAAACTCACCGGCTGTGCAAGTGCTTTCTGATAATTTGAAAATCTTTGTTCCCAGCGAATGTCTGTATTTTTCATTTTATATAATCTTTATACACTTTGATTTTATTTCAGAAGAATCATCTTCTTCACCTCACTGAAATCTCCGGATTCGGATTGCTCTCCGGAAAAGCTTTTCATCCGCATTGCCCTTCGCATAAACTATACTCTATCTTTCTAATATTTAAATGCGAAGTGACTCTGCGACAATAACTAACATAGAGAATTGTACATTGAACATTGATCATTTGAGAAGGATCATCTTCTTCACCTCACTGAAATTACCTGATTCCAATTTATAATAATAAATTCCACTCGGATAGTTAGCTCCGTCAAATTGTATAGTATATGTTCCCGCAGGTTTATTTTCATTTGCCAAAACAGCAACTTCAACACCTAAGGCATTATAAACTTTTAACGAAACAAATCCGGATTCCGGAATTCCAAATTCCAGATTTGTAGTCGGGTTAAACGGATTCGGATAATTCTGATTCAGTTCAAATTCATCCGGAACTATTCCCGCTATACTGCTCAGAGATACAAGCGTATCAGTATAGTTTACCACTCTGAAATTATCAAAATAATAACCGTCTCCCGGTACGCCGCCATCTGTTATAAAACTGAATCTGATCTTTATCTTTTGTCCAATATATGAATTCAGATTTATCTGTTCATTCTTCCAGTGTTCAACACTAGTATATGAAGGCTGTCCGGAAACTGTTCTTGTGTATCTTCCCGGCATATTGGTCCAGGTAGAACCGAAGTTCGTACTGACCTGTATTCTGAAATAATCAAAGTTTGTTTCCATTGCCCATTTCATTACAAATTCAATTCTCGGATTTGCGCTTCCGACAAGATTGATCGTATCATTAAGCGTGAAAAATGAATTTGAATTATCCGCAGCATTTCCATACCGGGAATCTGAAAAATTCTTTTCACCATCATAAGGATCGATGAAAGTACTATCCGCCAGGATCCCTGTTCCGGATTTACTCCAGTGAGAAGTTCCGTTCTCAGCATTATCTGAAAAGAGGATATTTGGTTTTCCCACATTTATTCTGATAGTATCCATAGAAGTTATAATGCCTTCCTGTTTTACTGAAACATAAAATTTCATTTCATCCATTGCAACTGCAGAAGAGGTAATACCGAATTTTACAAGCTGGGAAGTATTATTTTCTGATTGTCTTGAAGCTATACCTCCATAATCTGAATGAGTGTTGACAGGAACTGCATTTGCATAATCGGTTGTAACATCAACAGTTACATTTTCAGATGTCTGAGAAAGTCCGCGGTTCTTAAGAGTGATCTGCAGAAGCAGTGTATCATTCCTGCCGGCAAATCCATTTCCTGCAATTTTATAATTTCTTAAATCCGCAAATGCGCCTCCAACCCAGGATAGATATTTCATTGCATACATATTTTCATTTGCAACAGGAATTATTTCAGACTGCAAAGGCCAGAATCCGCTTCCACCGACTTCCGGTGTCCAGCAATATGTTCCCTGAGAATGAAGATAGTCTCTCGTAGTTCCGCTGGAATAATAATCGAGCATTTCCTTTACAGTACCGTACAGATAATTATTTGACGCCGCAAAATCAGATGAAAATTCTGAATATATCTCATAGCTGATTGCAGTATCAGTATATCCGTAAGGATTAAGATATCTTCCGGCAACAGAGTGCATGGAAAAAGAAATTTTAGGATCGATAGTAGCTAAAAAATTTTTTATGGCCTGTGTCTCGGGTTCGGATGCAGCTGAAGGTCCTCTGTATGTTTCAGACGAAGGCGTACTGCTTGATCCGGAATTTAATCCCCAGCCGTAATCATAATTTCTGTTGAGATCTACACCAAAGCTCCCGCCGTTGTTGCGTCTGTTCTTTCTCCAGTTACCGCCTCCGTTTGGATTTGTTGTCTGATTATAAACATATCCGTCAACATTCACGACCGGCACAAAGAAAATCTCGCGGTTATTCAGAAGATAAGTTGCTTCGGCATTTGTGCCGTAATTTTCCAGAAGCCAGTACATGTAATACATCAGAGAAGCCATTGACTGCGGTTCTCGCGCATGATGAAGCGCATCAAAATATATCTGAGCTTCAGTGGCAGATTCGTTTACATCCGGATTATCGGAAAGCTTTACGGCATATATCTGTCTGTTTTCGACTGATAATCCCAGCGGGATTTTAGCCGTGATAAGATTCGGATACTGTATTCTCATCGAATCAAGTTTCTGAATGATCTCATTATAAGTATAATATCCGCCCATGCTGCCGTAGCCGAATCCCGCAAGATTATCATTTTGCATAACATTCAGGCTTTTCTGCATTTCAAAAACTGAAGGGATCTGTCTGTTACTGTAAAAGTCTGCCATATCCGGGATCTTTAATTCAAAACTCATTCCGGAATTTCTTAACCGGTTTAATTCATTCTGATTTAAAACCAGCTCAATTCCATCTTTAAGATTTCCCTGATAATGCTCAACCGTAATGTCATTGTTTTGCAGCCGCATGATATCCGAAGGATCTGTAATATTAATTTTTACGAGACAGTATTTTTCGGGATTTTCATTCGCTGTTTCCGGACCGGCTGTTCCGAAGGCAAATATAAAAAGTGATGTTATAAAAACAATAATTAAAGAATTAATACTTTTGATATTCATAATGGTATGATAAAAAGAAAATTTTCAGAAGAATTGTTAGTGATTTTAAAAATAACTTTGATTTTTATAAATTATACTATAAGAAGGTGTTATATTAAACAAAACTTACTTTTTTTAATTTCCATAATAAAGGATAATATTAAATATGAGCAATCTTCAAACAAATAATTCTGTAGAAAGATTTTCAAACAGGGTAGAAAGTTATGTAAAATACAGACCTCATTATCCAAAAGAAATAACAGGTTTTCTGAATAAAGAATGCGGATTTGATAATACAAAGATAGTAGCAGACATTGGTTCGGGACCCGGAATATCCTGTGAGAATTTTATTGAAAACGGGAATACCGTTTATGCCGTCGAGCCTAATGATGAAATGCGTAAAGCCGCTGAAGAAATATTCCGCGATTCAGAAAATTTCATAAGCATCAACGGCACTGCGGAAGCTACAACTCTTGAAAATAATTCTGCTGATCTCATAATTGCAGGTCAGGCTTTTCACTGGTTTGATAAGGAAAAATGCAGGATTGAATTTAAAAGGATCCTTAAAGAAGACGGCAATGTAGTTCTTATGTGGAATGACAAGATCTCATCAAATGACTTTATGAGAGATTATTATGAACTGATAAAAAAATTCGGAAAGGATTATGATAAGATCAACCACACGAATGTTGATGATCAAGTCATAGGTAAGTTTTTTTCACCTCTGGAGTTTAAAAAGAAATCCATACGCCACGTACATCCGCTTGATTATGCCGGACTCGAAGGAAGATTGCTTTCTTCGTCATACATACCTCTTGAAGGTGATTCTTTTGAAATTATGATAAAGGAATTAAAGGATATGTTTGTGAAATACAGCGAAAATGACAAAGTAGAAATGGAGTATCAGACAAATTTGTATTACGGGAAGATGAAGTGAATTAAATTACCGGATTTTTCTTTTATACATTAATTCACAAAGTCACAAAGTCACAAAGTCAGAAAGAAAAAACTAAATTATTTTAATTCCCCGTCCCGGGATCAGGATTCCGTATCCGCTAAACGCTCTGCCCTGTCAGCAGTTTTCAGTTTATCGATTATTTCATCAAGATCACCTTCCATTATTTCGGAGAGATTATACATTGTAAGACCTATGCGGTGATCGGTGAGTCTGTTCTGGGGAAAATTGTATGTTCTGATCTTATCACTCCGGTCGCCTGACTTCACCATGTTTTTTCTCTGTGAAATGAGTTCCTGATCACGCTTTGCAAGTTCGAGTTCATATAATCTCGAACGAAGAACTTTCATGGCTTTAAGTTTATTCTTAAGCTGTGACCGCTCATCCTGGCATTGTACAACAGTATTTGTCGGAAGGTGAGTTATCCGGATCGCTGTCTCGACTTTATTTACATTCTGACCGCCTGCTCCTCCGGATCTGAAAACATCGATCTTAAGATCATTCTCATTTACATCCACATCAAAATCTTCAGCTTCCGGAAAAACCGCCACAGATGCGGCAGAGGTATGAACCCTTCCGTTTGCTTCGGTCTTCGGAACACGCTGCACACGATGAACACCGCTTTCATATTTCAGATCACCGTAAATGCTTTTTCCGGTAATATTCAAAACAACTTCCTTAATTCCTCCGGGTGTGGATGATTCATTGAACTCTATCATCTCAACTTTCCATCTCTTGGTCTCAAAATATCTTGAATACATTCTGTAGAGATCGGCTGCAAACAAGGAAGCCTCTTCTCCGCCTGTACCTGAACGGATCTCAATTATTGCGTTCTTGTCATCGGCCGGATCTTTGGGAATGAGAAGTTCTTTAATTTCTTTTTCTATCTCATCAAGTTCAGCTTCAAGCGAATCCTGCTCCGCCCTGGCAAGCTCTTTCATCTCTGTATCACTTGTCTCATACAGCAGCTGTTTATTATCCTCAAGCGCTTTCGTGATCCGGAGATACTTATTATATGCATTTACAACGTCTTCAAGATCAGAATATTCTTTTGAGAGTTTTCTGAATTCATTCTGATCATTGGTAATGCCTTCTTCGGAAAGCAGATCAGCTATTTCGAAATATCGGGATTTTACTTTTTCTAATTTTTCGAACAAGGTTTTTTTGAGTTATGAGTTATGAACTATGAGTTATGAGTTATGAACTATGAGTTATGAGTTATGAACTATGAGTTATGAACTTTGAGTTATGAGTTTTGAACTATGAACTATGAGTTATGAACTATATTCCGCCGCAGCGGATGGAGCTATAAGTTTTAAGCTATGAGTTACGAACTTTGAGATTTTTTTGCTTGAGTGTTAAAATTGAACTTTTAATCATTTTTAGTATTTGATTTGCTTCATCGGTCACGTTATAATAAGTTATATTATCAAGAAATCCAGTAACAAAGAGTAAATCAAGCCAATATAAAGTTTTATCACATTCCTTTTGGGCAATCCCAAGTTTATGAATGAAATCATTAGTACTTTCTGCATTTTTAGCTTCTCTTACATTAGCACCTACAGAAGTTCCGGATCGGAGTAATTGTTTACTCATTACATATTCTTTTTTTTCTGTAGAAAGTTTTTTATAAACCTGTACAATCTTAATAGCTAATGCAAATGATTTGTCTTTTAAAATTGAATTACCCATACGTTATCTCCTCCTTTAATTTTTTATATTTCTCTTAAAAAATATCTCCTATCTGAAATCTCATAACTCATATCTCATATCTCATAATCATATCTCATATCTCACATCTCACATCTCACATCTCACATCTCACATCTCACATCTCACATCTCA
>CALMST010000163.1 GCA_937872315.1 uncultured Ignavibacteria bacterium
TGGAGTGTGGAGTGTGGAGTGTGTAGATTATAAATTTTTCAACAATTTGTCATTCCCGCGTTCTCCCGGCGGGAATCCATTTTAAATAAAGTATAAAATTTTATTTTATTATTTATATGACCCATTTCAATATTAACCCTGATATTTCATTAGCCGAAACACTTCCGTCTGAATTTTACACTGATCATAAATTTTTCGAACTCTCAAAGGAAAAAATATTTTCACGGAGCTGGCAGTATTGCGGGGATACGGATGTCGTGAAAGTACCTGGTCAGATTCATCCTTTCTATCTTCTGGAAAATTATCTTGACGAACCGCTTATTCTTTCGCGGGATAAAACGGACAGATTGCACTTGCTTTCAAATGTTTGCACACATCGTGGAAATATTTTAGTTGATGGCAACTGTATCGAAAAGAACATTGTCTGCAGATATCACGGCAGACGTTTTGATCTTGACGGAAAGTTTCTTTCAATGCCGGAGTTTGGTGAAGTACAGAATTTCCCTTCCAGGAAAGATGATCTTCCGGGGATCCCTTTCAACACCTGGGAGAAATTCATTTTTGCATCAATGAATCCGCTGGCACCTTTACATGAATTTGCAGGCGAAATGTTTTCCGGGATGAGCTGGCTTCCGCTTGAAGAATTTATTTATGATCCTTCGCGATCGAGAGATTATCTTGTAAAATGTCACTGGGCATTGTATTGTGAAAATTATCTCGAGGGATTTCATATACCATATGTACACAACAGTCTGAATGCCGAACTGGATTATTCAGGATACAAAACTAAACTGTTCCGTTATTCAAATCTTCAGGTCGGAATAGGAAAAAGCGGCGAGGATTGTTTTGATCTTCCAAATGATTCTCCTGACTTTGGTCAGAAAATTTCCGCTTACTATTACTGGATCTTTCCGAATATCATGTTCAATTTTTATCCGTGGGGTCTTTCGATAAACATAGTAAAACCTTTGAAACCCGATCTGACAAAAGTATCATTCATAAATTATGTATGGAAAGAAGAGCTTTTGGATAAAGGAGCAGGAGCTGAATTGGATAAAGTTGAAAGGGAAGATGAAGCGATTGTTGAGAATGTTCAGAGAGGGATCAGATCAAGGAACTATGACAGGGGCCGGTATTCAGTTGCTAGGGAAACGGGGACGCATCATTTTCATCGGCTGATCTCTGAATTTATCGGGTAATTAACATTTTTTTTTACCACTAAGCCATAACGGCACTAAGAAGATCAAAAAAATTATTTTTTTCCCCCTTATAAAAGAATGTAAAATATTAAAACAAATATTATATTTGTAGATTTAAATGAAATCAAAAACTTTTGTGTTTTTGTGACTTAGTGGTGAAATTGAAATTCAATCGAAATTGAAAAAATACTTTCCTTACATACTCGTCACTCTTCAAATGTCAGCAATATTTTATATAATGCTTACAGGCAAGATAATACCATCTGATAAAACATTGCTGATTCTTTTGATACTGTTCTTGTTAATTGGTATGTGGGCTATAGCCGAGATGAAATTCAGGTTCAATATTTTCCCGGCATTGTTAAGCAACTCTTCACTTGTGACATCAGGTCCTTACAGATATATAAGAAATCCTATGTATTCATCTATCATATTCATGATGTTAATACTGATCATAAATGACTTCACTTATGCAAGATTAACAGTCTGGTTATTACTGATAGCAATATTCATTACAAAAATAAATATTGAAGAAAAGATCCTTGAGAGAGAATTTCCCTCTTATGATGAATACAGAACCAGATCAAAAAGACTTATACCATTTATTTTTTAGCCGGGTTATCGGGTTCTATCATCGAACTGCCTTCACCTAATTTTACCATAGGCTGAAAAGGTCCGTATTTATGCTGGAGTTCTGAATAAGTGTCATCATATGGCGGAAAAGGTGAATCCACAGGTTTAAGTTTAAGATCAGGATAATCGCTGCCGCTATTTGCAAAAACGGGTCTTGGCTCAGTGTTGATATATGCAGCTACATCAAAAGATTCTTCCACTGAAAGTACTGCATCATTAAAAGGCATTTTATTGTAAATGAAAGCAGCGGCAACAATGAGTCTGTACATTCCTGCACCGTTATTGTAGCTTGTAACTCCCATTACCGGAGGAAATTTATAACCATATACAGAATCAGCTGCCACATCCACCATATCGGGTTTATCAAAAATGCCTGAACCGTTATCCGCATGACAGGTCATGCATTTATCAAGAAAAATAAGTTTTCCTTTTGAAGGATCTGCAGCGCGGTTGATCAATTCTATTTTTGGGAGTCCGCCGCCGTCGGTACGTTTACCTTTCGGAACATAAGTGCCAAGCCATTTCAGATAAGCAGTTAGCGCTTTCATTTCAGGGTTATCTACCGGCATTGCTTTACCATTCATGCTTCTCATCAAACAACTGTTGATCCTGTCCTGTAATGAAACTACTTTATTTAATCTGTCGTCCAGTGCGGGATATTTTGAATAAACGCCAACAAGCCCGAACACGGTTTTGGAAGTTCCTGCGCTGAAATGACAATTCTGACAATCCATATTATTGCCGGTGAATCTCTTTGATGAATCCTTTACATCAGGTCCGATATACTTAAATGTTTCCAGGAAAATATCCCTGCCGAGTTTTATGATCTTTCCTTCTTCATTATCGGGAATTGAACTTGCTTCCGGAAATTTCCAGGGAACAATGGAATCCTGCTTTACGGCAACTTCTTCTTTTTTACACCCTATAAACGGATGTGAATTTTCTGAAATGAGAATTGCTGACATAAAAAAAACTGTAACTAAGATCAGGATCTTTCCGGATGGGGTAAGGGTTGTTTTCATAATAGATGGGTTTTTGTGTAATATAAAAAAAATGATCGGAAATTTGAATTTACAATTTAATAAATTTGCATTGTTTCATGTAATGACATTTGTAAATTTATTATCAATTATCAATTATCAATTATCAATT
>CALMST010000164.1 GCA_937872315.1 uncultured Ignavibacteria bacterium
TAACCAATTAACCAATTAACCAATTAACCAATTAACCAATTAACCAATTAACCAAACTCAACTAAATGAATATTTACAGAATAATGCTCGCCAACGCTTTCGTACTTATTGTACTTGGTGTTTACGGATATATTTCATCCGGAAGTCCGACAGCATTAATAGCACCTGCAATCGGTGTGATACTTATAGTTCTTGCCTTTCCGATAAAAAACGAAAACAAAACAGCGGCTCACATAGGTGCCGGACTAACGCTGATCGCAGCGATAATGTTCTTTGCAACAGGAATCATGAGAAATAATCTGATTGTAATAGTAATGGCTGTCTTTACAACACTGGCTTTGTTTATGTATATAATGGATTTTAAAAGAAGGAAGCAGGAGAGAGAGAAATAAGATTTGGGATTTATGATTTTGGATTTGGTTCTTAATTATTTTAATAAATCCGATGGTACTTTGCGTTTGATTGAAGATCTGTCAAAATCAGAATCAAAGCTAACTAATGTAAAATTGAATTTATTTGCCACGGTGAGCTGATAAGCGTCGTCAAAGTCAAGATTGTAGGAACGTATATTTTCGAGAAGTTTGAATTGATCTGAAATGATCAGTGAGATTAGATTTACTTCTCCATTCATTTGCTTTATGTTGTAATTCTACTGAAGTATAATGAGGTTTTAAATCAATTAATGCTCCCCTCAAGTTTAATTTCATTTTCTATTACCAGTCTTTTTCTTAAAGATAATATCTTTTCAATAAACTCATCTACAGAATCTAAATCCTTTGATGATACTCTTTCTAATTTATCTATTACTAATTCTAATTTTGTCATAATAATATTTTTTAAAGCTATCGATATTAAATAAATTATCTAATACAAAAAAGACGTTTCTAAAAACGTCTTTAAGATTAAACTATATTTCAACTTTTAACTTTAAACTTTCTCTATATCCTTCTTCCCAAAAAGCCCTGTCGGTTTCACAAGTAAAATTATGATCAGTATTGCAAATGCAATCGCATCTCTGTAAGTCGGTGAGAAGTATCCTACTGTGAAAGTTTCAACAAGTCCAATAATGATTCCTCCAACTGCAGCTCCCGGGAAGTTTCCTATTCCGCCAAGTACTGCGGCAATGAATGCTTTTAGTCCCGGTAGAAGCCCCATCAGCGGATCAATGCTCGGATAATTTATGCTGTACAAAATTCCCGCTGCTCCGGCAAGAGAAGAACCGATCACAAAAGTAAATGAGATGACATTGTTAATGTTGATACCCATCAGGGATGCAGCTGTTAAATTATTGGAAACAGCCCTGATAGCAGTTCCCATTTTTGTATTCATAACTATGAATCGCAATGCCAGCATTAAGAGAATGGCGGAAATTATTACAACTATCTGATTCGATCCGATAGTCGCACCTGCAATATCAAAACTTACATTCTCTATAATAGTAGGAAATGACTGGGGTGCGGCTCCGAAAATAAGCTGACCAAGATACTGAAGAAATAATGAAACCCCTATGGCTGTGATCAGAACTGTGAGCTTGGATGAGTTTCGTAAGGGTTTGTAAGCAAGTTTTTCTATGGTTACGCCTATTAGCGCCGTAACGACCATTGTAAAGAGAAGTATCACAAGCGCCATTGGAATATCAGGTGCATCTACACCAAGAGCTTTAGCAGTATATAATCCGCAAAAAGCGCCGAGCATAAATATTTCACCGTGAGCAAAATTTATGAACTTAAGGATCCCGTATACCATTGTATATCCGAGAGCAATCAGCGCATAAATGCTTCCGAGTGACAGACCGTTAATTAGTTGCTGTATGAACTCTGACATTTTTTTAGTTAAAATTTGCTGTGGCAGAAAGAGCTACATATAAAAAGTTACAAGTTACGAGTTACAAGTTACGAAAAAATTTTATGGAAAACTGTAACGTGAAATTCGTAACCCGTAACTTTGAACCCGTAACTGATCTATGGGGCTATGGTTTCTTTATAAACAAACTTACCGTCTTTTACTTCAAGCACTACCGCAGGCTTGATTGCATTCCTGTCTTCGTTGATTGTGATCACACCTGTGATGCCCGGATAGTCTTTGGTTTTAGCAAGTTCGTTTTTGATATTTACGCCTTCAGTATTTCCGGCTTTCTTGATAGCATCAAAAAGTATCATTCCCGCATCATAAGCAAGGAAGCTCATTGCATCGGGTTCTTTGTTGTATTTTGCTTTATACTTTTTAATATATTCCTGAATTTTAGGTGACGGATCATCTGTCGAAACGTGTGTCGAAAAGAAACTTCCTTCTAAAGCATCTTTTGCTTTACCTTCAGTAAGCTTTTCTGATTCCCATCCGTCACTGCCAAACAGCGGACAAGTCAGACCGATCTCTCTTGCCTGAATTGAAATAAGATTTACGTCTGTATAATACCCCGGAATAAAGATCGCTTCCGGATTTTTTGCTTTAATGGAAGTTAGCTGAGCCTTGAAATCTTTATCACCGGCTGAATATTTTTGTATATCCGTGATCTCTCCGCCCATGCCTTTAAAGATCTGTTCAAAATTTTCAGCCAGACCTGTGGAATAAGCATTCTTCTGATCGACGAGTAATGCTACTTTTGTAACTTTCATTGAATTGATGGCAAACTTGCTCATCACCGTCGCCTGGAATGGATCAATGAAACAAACTCTGAATATATAATCACCAATTGTAGTAACTTCAGGATTGGTCGAAGCAGGTGTGATCATCGGGATCTTAGCGGCCTGACAGATCGGAGCGCCGGCTTTACTTCTTGATGAAGCAACTTCACCGATTATAGCAACCACTTTATCACGGTTAATCAGCTTTTGCACTACTGTCTGTGTCTCAGATGGTTTACCCTGATTATCTTCAGTAATTAATTTTACCTGCTTGCCGAGAATACCACCTGTATTGTTAATTTCTTCAACAGCCAGCTCCAGGCCGTTATGTGATGACTGACCGAATGTAGCTTCGCTTCCAGTCAGCGATGCATATTCGCCAATTAGTATTTCGTTTGTGTTGGTTTTGTTACAGGCATTAAAGAATAATGCAGCGGAAAAAATAATGCAAATAAGTGATGAAATCTTTAAAAACTTATTCATTTAATATGATTGATTAATAAAAAATATAAAATTTACAGTGGCTTAAAATAATTTTAATAGTTTATAAAAACAATTTCATTATGAAAGACGCGTGATGCGAGAAGTCAGACGGAAGACATCATCCGCCACGGCGTAGTCAAAGGTTTTCAAATTAAAAAAACCGGAAGAACAATTTCTCCCGGTTTATTGATTTAAAAAAGTATTTCAGATTATTTACTATTTGATCAGGATCATCCGCTTCACCTCTTTAAAATCACCACTTTCGATTCTATAAAAATAAGCCCCGCTCGAGAGAATACTTCCATCGAATGAAACTGTATAATTCCCCGCTGCCCTCTGCTCGTTTATCAGAGTTTTAACTTCCTTACCTTTTACATCATAAACTTTTAAAACTACATTTCCCTGTTTTGGTATTGAGAAGTTAATGGTTGTCCAGGATTGAACGGGTTTGGGTAGTTTTGCGAAAGACTATATTCAATCGTAATACTTGCTACTTTATTATTATCGTCTGCATTTCTATAACTCTTTGTCGTAAGTAAAATATCTTCAATCCTCCTTTTCTCTAAGTTTTCTTCAGACAAATTCCCTGACTCAAACAGATTCCTCTTTGCTTGTCTGATTTGGATTTATCTATTTCTTCAAATTTTAATTATCAACTGAAGTTACGTAAAGTTGAAAGCTATAAGCAAAATAAAGCGGTTAAATAGTTTTTATGAAGAAACTAATTTTCAAAACCGCCTTATTTGCTTATATAAACTCTATCTGCAAAACTACTAAAACTGATCCGTAAATTCAGATGGCATTGGATCGAAAAAAAAAATCTAATCGGCTTATCAATGGTGTTCAAATTAAAGATTTCTTTAGTTACAGATATGGGAATAAAATTGGTCATTTGTATCAGAAAAAGTTAGAGTTAAGGTTAAAGTTACAAAACAAAATGATAACTACTGGGCAACAAGTGACATTAAATTAGAGTCTGCTATAATTAGAAAATTATATAAAAAACGATAACTAATTGAAGAATTTTTCAAAATTTTAAAGTCAGAACTAAAAATTGAAGGTTGTCCTTCAAGATCCAAGGTTGCTCAATTAAATCATATATACTTTGTTCTATTCGCATTTTGCCAACTTGAAGAATTTAGAATTAAAAGAAATATTTCTACAATTTACAAAATCAGATTAATACTCTTTGATTGTATTATTCAAAAAAACTTAAAATGGAATCTACAAATAAACGAATTTTAGTTTTGCGTAACTTCAGTTAATACTTAATACTTAAAACTATACATCTCATATATATGAGATTGAAAAACTTTTCTATTATGCATAAATTCCTCTATGCAAAGATTACTCTTTATTATAAGTATATTTTCAGTAATTATTATTCAGCTTGGAACAGTAAATGTTTCCAGTTCGCAGAATATTATATTGAAGACTGAAAAAGTATCACAGGATATTGGTATTTCCGGTGATCTAGTTTATTGCATGTATCAGGATAGTAAGGGTTTTATATGGTTCGGGACAATGTTCGGACTGGTGCGGTATGACGGTAATGAATACAAGACTTTCAGATATGACCCGCTTGATTCCAATTCACTTTCCAATGATGATATAATTTCTATCTTTGAAGATAAGGACGGAAATATATGGTGCGGGACTTATTTCGGCGGACTTAACAGGTATGACAGAAGTTCAGGTAAATTTTCACGATATCTGCATTCAAAAGAAGATAAGAATTCGATCGGCAGCAATACTGTCTGGGATATAACTCAGGATCCGGACGGTATAATGTGGTTTGCAACACAAGGCGGAGGATTGAATAAGTATGAGGATGGGATATTCACTTCATATAAAAATGATTCATTAAGTAATAGTATCAGTGGTAACTTTGTCCTATCCATTGCATCCGATAAAGACGGAAATATCTGGGCAGGTTTGATGGGTTTTGGTTTGAATAAATATGATAAGAAAACCAATACGTTTACTCATTATTCAATTGATACAATCCCGGTTAAAAAAATGCCGGATATGTCCGGACAAAATAATGTGTCTTCAATTTTAATCGATACCGAAGGTGAATTATGGATTGGAACCAGGGGTAAGGGTTTATGTAATTTTAATAAAAGCACGGGAGAGATTACTTCATATAAATTTGAACAGGACAGCACAGGCAGGAATGCTGTATCTTCTGTTATTGAAGATTCTCCCGGAATATTGTTAGCGGGTACCTCAAATGGTTTGTATAAATTTTACAAAGAGGATAAAAGATTTGATAAGATAGAAATTAATACAACTGAGACCGGTAAGAAAGAAGATATAATGGCAATTCTTAAAGACAGATCAGGAGTTATCTGGGCTAATTCATATCCGGAAGCTTTATACAAAATTCAATACCGTCCTGAAAAATTTAATATTTTGGTAAATGGATCAGAGGCTGAATGTATATTTGAAGATAAATCCGGAAGACTATGGATTGGTATTAAATACAAAGGGTTAATGATGTCGGAAGACGGTGGAAAGAATTTTATTGGTTTTAAAAATAACAGTGATAAAAATTCGATCAGCAGTAACAGCGTAACTTCTGTGACTGAAGACAATTCCGGTAATATCTGGATCGGCACTGTTGACGGATTGAATAAACTTAGCCCTGATATGAAAACTTTTACAAAGTATTATAAAACCGAAAGTAATGAAAATTCGATCAGCAGTAATAATGTGCTTAAAGTTTATTGTGATAAATCCGGAATCATCTGGGCAGGTACTGATGCCGGGCTGAATAAATTTGTAGAAGCGGATGGAAGTTTTATTCAATATCAGAATTCAAGAAGCGATACAAACAGTCTGAGTGAGAATACGATCCTTTCAATTTATGAAGATAAATATAATGAATTCTGGGTAGGAACATATTTCGGATTGAATAAGCTTGACCGTAAAACAGGAAAGTTCAAACATTACCGGAAGGATCCCGGAGATTCCCGGACTATAAGCAATAACTATGTTTACTCGTTCTGCGAGGATTCGAATAATAATTTCTGGATAGGCACAGGCGGAGGTCTGAATACTTTCGACCGCAAAACAGAAACTTTCTTCAGCTTTACGGAAAGAGATGGTTTGCCTAATGATGTCATTGCAGGGATCGAAGAAGGAAATGACGGATACTTATGGGTAAGCACCATGAAAGGAATTTCGAAACTGTCGGTTAAAGATAAGACCTTTAAGAATTTTGATGTTCAGGACGGACTGCCGGGTAATAAGTTTATTACAGGTTCTTATTTTAAAACCCGTAAAGACGAGATACTCTTTGGAAGTACTAAAGGTCTTGCAGGATTCAAACCCGGTGATATTATTGAAAGTGATTTTGATCTGCCGGTTATTTTTACCGAACTTATAAAGTATGAAGGCAACTCAAAAAAGGAAGTTGACATTTCTGCAATTAAAGAGATAGAATTAAATTATAATGAGAATATATTAAATTTAGGTTTTTCATCTCAGGATTATTCCAATCCGGCAAAGATAAAATATGCATATATGCTTGAAGGATTTGATAACGACTGGAATTATTCCGGTAATAAGAATGAAGCAGTTTATACAAATCTGGATCCGGGTGAATATATATTCAAAGTAAAAGCAACTAACTCTGACGGTGTGTGGAGTGAAAAGGAATCTTCACTTATACTAAATGTCATGCCACCGTTCTGGAAGACCTGGTGGTTTTATCTTTTGATTATAACTATTTTAATCGGAGCTGCTTTGTTCATTCATAATTTAAGAGTAAGAGCAAAAGTAAAACGCATGCTCGAACTCGAAAAGATCAGGGAAAATGAAAGAGAACTTATGCGTGAGCAGGCATCAAGAGATTATCACGATGAACTAGGACACAAGCTCACCAGGATATCCTTATACAGCAGACGCATTAATAAAAAACTCAGACCGACTGCCAACGGACTTACAGAAGATCTTAACAGCATAGTTGATACAACCAATTCTCTTCAGAGCGGAGCAAAAGATCTCATATGGGCAATGAATCCGAAAGAGGATACTTTGTATGATTTTACGGTAAGATTGAAAGATTTCGGAAATGAGCTTTTTGAAAATACCGGAATAAATTTTATGACAGAAGGTTTTTCGGATGAATACAGAAATGTGAATCTGCATATGAATTCAAAAAGACATCTGATCTATATTTTCAAAGAAGGAATGAATAATATTCTGAAGTATTCAAGATGCTCGAATGTAAAACTTTCTTTTCATTATGATAATAATAGTAACGAACTTGAAGTAACTCTGAAGGATGATGGCATCGGGTTTGATCCTGCACACTGTACAAAAGGATACGGTCTCAGAAATATTTACAGCCGGTCAAAACAGATTGATGCCGGGATAAATATATTCTCGGAAGATCATAAAGGCACGGCAATAAAGCTGAATATTAAACTGGAGAAGATGAGTTCGGGAGTGGTTTGAGTTCGAGAAGGTTCTTTGCCTCAAAGTCTTTAAGACTCTAAGATTTAATAAGATATAAATATATTCTTATATAGCCGCAACCTTTAGGTTGCGTTTTTTCAATGAAACCGCAGGCTAAAGCCTGCGGCTACGGTAATTTTATATATTCAATAATCGTTTTCGGAAAGTCTGAGAGTTTGATAAAGAGCTTAAACTAAAATTAACACATATATAAAACAAAAAAAACTTTGAGCATTAGAGACTTTGAGGCAAAAAAAAATATGAATAAAGATATCTCCGTTTCAATAGTAGAAGACGACAGACTCATAAGAGAAGCGCTCACTGAAATGCTCAACGAAGCGGACGGATTCGAATGCATCGGCGCTTACAATGACTGCGAAAGCGCTTTGAAAGACATAAAGCTGAACAGACCATCCGTCATGCTTATGGATATTGAGCTTCCGGGAATGTCAGGAATAGAGGGTGTAAAAAAGATCAGGGAGCTGTATCCTAAGACAGACATTATTATGCTGACTGTTCATGAAGATCTGTCGCTGGTATTTCAGGCATTGGCTGCAGGCGCATGCGGTTATCTCGATAAAAGCGCAAGCGAGGAAAAGATACTTGATTCAATAAAAGAAATTTATGAAGGCGGCGCACCGATGTCGTATAAGATCGCTAAACTGGTTGTATCCTCATTCCAGAAAAAAACAGAATCAGAACTCACTCCCAGAGAATATGATGTTTTAAATCTGCTGTGTAATGGAAATTCATATAAGGAAATTGCCTACAAACTTTTCATCTCGGTCGGAACTGTCCGGCATCACATTAAAAATATATATTACAAACTTCACGTTCACTCAAAGTCCGAAGCCGTTGCAAAAGCGCTTAAGGAAAGGATCGTTAATTAAACTCAAAATACCCGAATCTATAATTCATTAATTCTATAAGTCTCTAAATCCTAAAGTAAGATTTTGAGAAAATATATTTTCCCTGCGGCAAATGTTTTAACGGATTCTGTACGGTTAATGATTTTTTCGTGAATACCTGAGATTAAAATTTTATATAAAAAACCCGTCAGCAAATGTACTGACGGGTTTTAATTTTAAGAAAAGCCTGCAACTTATCTGATCATAATAAGATCACGGCTGAATTGTGCTTACAAAAATATTTGAATTATTATTAGCCCCGATGACATCATTCAGATCGGTGATGTTATTTCCGTTAAGATCCGTGACAAGATATCCGGAGGCAAAAGCATTTGCATCATTATATATAGTAGTCACATCGGCAAGATTAACGGATCCGTCCTGATTGACATCACCCGTATAGAATGACCATTCACCACCGGAATTTACCATATTGTTACCGAAAGCTTTGGAGCTTGCGGTAGTGAAATCATAGCTCATCGCATTGAAGGAAAATGTCTGCGTGCTGCTGCTCCAGGTCTCAATGGAATTTCTGTGCTTTACCGCTATGTAATAAGGTATTCCGTTTATTGGTGAACTGAAACTTATCACACTTCCTATACTTTGTCCGCCGAGTCCTGTAGCTGATCCTATCAGGTTATAAGGATATGTGGATGCTCTTAACTCCACCGTGATCGTATCCGTCGAAGAGTACACTTCATGATTCATTGTCAGTGTAAGATTTGAAAGCGTATTATTGAAATCATAAATAAAACAACCTCTTCCGTGAGTTGCAGCCATAAGAACTTTTGCACTTTCCTTATACTTAAGATCATATACTTCCACATTTGGGAATCCGTTATTGAATGAAGTCCAGCTTGCTCCTTCATTATCGGAGCTGAAAACCCCGAGGTCTGTGCCGACAAATATAGTCCGCGGCGAAGACTTTTTTACAACTATTGAATTCACTCCGATAGCAGGAAGATTCGAAGAGATTGAAGTCCATGTAGATCCGCTGTTAGTGGTTTTTTGAACAGTACCGGAAATTCCGCCAAAGGTAGCATAGCAAATTGCATTATCAGCGGAATCAACCCAGAGGTCACTTACATAATTATAACCGGTGGAAGCTGACCAGCTTGCGCCGTTATTCGAAGTCATGAGAATTCTTCCGTTATCCGTACCGATATAAATTTTATTTGTGGTATTCCATGCTATTCCAATGGCTGAAATTCCTCTTGATGAACCAATAGTGGCAGATGAGCCTATTAATGTCCAGCTTCCTGAATTTGCGGTCTGGGCTGTTGTCGTCTTGTAAACATTTTTTGTTGCATAGATCATAGTATTATGATCACCCGGCGCCATTTCATAAGGATTATAAAAAAGTCCGCCTGAGGCAGGTCTTATCTCTGTGAAGCTTACTCCGCTGTTGCTTGATCTCTGAATAGATCCATTGACATATTGACCGTAAACATAATTTGTATTCACGGGATCAACAACAGTATAACCTCCGTCTCCGGTTGTTCTCTGAAGCCAGATCATTCCGTTGTTTGTACTGGTTTGCTTATTGTTATCCTGTGTGCCTCCATACAATTTCTGTGGATTTGAGGGATCATAATCAGCGCTCATAAATTGTAAAGTGGAAATATTAACATTCAGATCGGACCAGGAGACTGCGTTATTAGTTGATCTGTAAACACCTCCGTCGGAGCAGCAATACAAAACAGAGCCATTATAAGAAAGATAATGAATATCGGCGTGAGAGAAATTTGACTGGGATGAAGTGCTCCAGACAGTTCTTTTTGTAAGGGTCGTTCCACCGTTGATGGAAGAATATATGTCAAGACCTCCGACAACAACTCCGTTTACATTTCCCGGAATCACAGTAACTGCATTATCATACCATCCCTGAGAACTCATATAGTTAGTGGAAGAATTCATAAGTATCCAGTTTGTGCCTGCATTGGTAGTTCTGTATAGCCCAAGCAGACTTCCTGAAGTGGATGAGATGCTGGCATAAACATAATTATCATTATCAGGTGAAATGGCAAGCTGTATTCTTCCGCCATTTGCCGGCAATCCGCCGCTAAGCTCATTCCATGAAGCTCCGCCATTTATGGATTTGTAGATCTTACTGTTACCCCACGAGCCTGTGGATGCAAAAAGTATCTGTGAATTGGAACTGCTCATTACAAGCGAGGAAAGATCATTTGTCAAAGTACTTGTCCAGTCTGCTCCTGCATTAGTTGAACGGAAAAAGCCGCCGCCGACATAAAATCCTCCGGCATCTATAAAATCACCTGAAGTGCAATAGACATTATTTGAATTTGCGGGATCAACTATTATTTTGGAAATGGTTGTTCCAACAGTAGCAGCCGGAAGAATGTTGATCCAGGTTAGTCCCGCGTCTGTAGATTTGAATATACCTGCTCCGTACTGACTGTCAGCTGAGTAATTACATTCTCCTGTTCCGTAATAAAGAATACCCGGATTGTTTGGATCGATCGCAATGTCACCGCTTGAGATAGAGCCAAGGTTATCAGTAAGCACGATCCAGTTTACGCCTCCGTCAGTGGTTTTCCATACACCGCCCTGAGCGGCAGCTATGTAAAAAGTATTCGGATCACCCGGATGAAAAGCAATTGAATTGGTTCTTCCGGAAATATAACTTGCTCCGTTAAATGAATAAAACATACCTGTAGGATTCACGCTTGACCAGCTTGTTGAAAGGTCTGTCTCTGCAGTGATGCGGGTTTTTTGCTTATAAGCCTTTTCGTAAGTATTTCCGGGAAGCACTTTGTCAGGTCCGCCGGCGCGTCTTACATTTATGAATTTCTGACGCTCTAAAATGGATTCACCGGATTCATTTTCGTTCTCATCGCCGTTGTTGAAGATATCAGTCTGCGCTGTTACAATATTGCTGATATTCAATAATAAAAGGATAGTGAGTGTTGTAAAGATTTTCATTCTGTTGTAATTGTGTTTATAAAAATTCATTGGTTGAAAGTTAAATTTACTGATTTTATATTTCAATTCATTAGAAAAATTAAATTTTCAATATGAAAAATTTGATAAAAGATTTTAGCAGCATCAAACTTCTTTTCATAATACCGGCCGTTTTTTTTGTTCTGTCTGTCTCATCCTGCACAACCAAATATTATCTGGTAAGGCATGCCGAAAAGCTTAACAATACGGATACTTCTTCACTTACACCTGATGGAGTATTAAGATCCATAGCCTTAAAAGATCTGCTGGCAGGTAAAGACATAAAAAAAATCTACGCATCGGTTTATAAAAGAACCCGGCTTACCGCAAAACCTCTTGCAGACGCGACGGGCGAACAGATTCTTCTTTATTCGCCTGATACCACCGCAGCTTTCGGGGAATATTTAAAAAAACTATCCGGCACTTCGGTTCTGATAGTCGGACATACAAACAACATCCCTGAACTTATAGAAATTTTAAGTGGCGATGCAATATCACCAATTCCCGAAAATGATTTTGATAATATTTACACAATAGAAGTGAAAAGAGATCTCGTGTGGATAAGCAGATATCTCACAAGCTCAACATACGGAGCTCAGTCACCCTGAAATGTATCAGCTTGTGTAAAATTTATATGCTGGAATAATAAACGGAGAATCAGAAAACAGGATATGTGTTTATTTCAATGTCTGTATCGGTCAGACCTTCGATGTCAATTTTTGAATCTATAATGTTTAACAACTCTTTTGCCTTTTCATAATTATCATCATCACTCTCAACTTTTAGAAGATATTCTTTGGCTCTTGTATATCTTCCTTTATTGAATTTATATAAAGCCATTTCAAAATTTGAATTATCCCTGACATTTAAATCTATACTGAAAGAATCTTTTTTAAAACCCGTATTTTCGGTTTTATAATCTACAGGGAAAAAATAATATCCGGAGACTAACAAACCCGCTATAAACATAATAAAATGATTTCGTGTATTACAGAATGATCTCTTATTACCGGCGGAGCATTCTGTCTCGATCTTCAAAAAAACTTCTTCATAATATTCTTTATCATGAACGGCATAAAATTCAGAAAGGGTATTAAAATAACTTCTGTTAGAAATGAAAAAATTCCGGGCTTCTTTATATGAAGGGTGATCTAGTTTCATAAAAAAATTAAAACAAAGTGTGAAAAAAATTAATGATCATGTTTAATGCAGGCAAAATATGTGATTTAAAATTAAGATAAAACATCAATTATTTAATTTATAAATACCATATACTTGTGAGATGTTGTTAATTAGCCAGCTTGTGTAAATTTGCATAAACAATAATTGAAATCTTAAATTTTTAAAATTAAAAAAAGGAGTGATCATGAAACATCCAAACATTGTAAGTATAAAACCGAAGCATATATTCATCATTATCCTGATGATAATTTTTACACGGGATACTTTTTCTCAGAATTTTGTAAAAGTTACCGATTCTGCCAATGCAATAGTCACAAGCCAGTTCAGCGGAAATTACTTCGGTACAAGCTGGGTGGATGTTGATAATGACGGGTATCTGGATCTGTATATTAACAGAAAAGGAATATACAGAAATAACGGAAACGGAAACTTCTCAATGTACGGTACTATTCTGGAATCTAACGTCAATAATCTCGGCAATTCCTGGGCAGACTATAACAATGACGGCTTTATTGACTGCTGGGTGACTTCAACAGGAGCTGCTGCTTCTTTCCTTTTTAAGAATAACGGAGACGGCTCGTTTACAAAAATAACAACAGGCGAGATAGGGGATTCAAGCTATAATACAGGCTGGGGAAATGCTTGGGCGGATTATGACAATGACGGATATCCTGATCTTTTGATTGCAGCAGCTAATGCTTTCGGCACAGTGAACCATTCAAACAGATTGTATCACAATAACGGAGACGGAAGTTTTTCCAGAGTCAATATGCCCGGACTTACTGATACTCTCGCGCCGTTTACAATTCCGACATGGTCAGATTATGATCAGGACGGTGACATGGATCTATTCATCGGCACCGGTCCGGGTGGAAGTGTCGCAAGGGATAATCTTTACAAGAATATGCTGAAGGAAACCGGAACGGCAACTCTTGTAAGACTGGATCTGCCGCCGCTTTCAACTGATCTGCAGGACGGTCAGGTATGGAATCTGATTGACTATGATAATGACGGTGATCTTGATGCCTGTCTTACGAATTATGCCAGCAGCGCTACCAACAGGCTTTACAGAAATAATAACGGTACATATGAAAGAATGACCGAAGCGCAGGTCGGAACGATTGTTTCTGATCTCGGTTTGTTCCTCGCAAACAACTGGGGAGATTTTGATAATGACGGTGATATTGATTGTTTTATTACACGTGAAGGAGCAAAACCATATTATTACAACAATAATGGAAACGGAACTTTCACACGCCTCGATTCATTAGCCTTTTCCCTAATTAACGGTGGTAACTATGGCGCAACGGCAGGTGATTACGATAAGAACGGAACATTGGATCTGTATGTAACCGGATCCACTTTATCAAACGGTCTTTATAAAAATGAACTTACAAATGGTTACTCATGGGTAAATATCAGATGCATAGGCGGCGGTCCGCAGAATAATCTTTCAAATAAATCAGCAATCGGAACCAAAGTGAAAGCCAAAGCAACAATCAACGGAACCTCAGTCTGGCAGTACCGTGAAGTGCTTGCCCAGAATTCATTTAATTCAATGAATATGCTGAATGTTCATATGGGATTTGGTAATGCAACTGTAATAGATTCGCTTGTGATAATTTGGCCAAAAGGTTTACAGGAAGTTTATACAAATGTTCAGCCGAATGATTTTTACAATGCAACCGAAGGTCAGGGTATTGTATCAGGGATTAACTCTTTTGGATCAACCGTTAGCCCTGATAAGTTCAAGCTCTATCAGAATTATCCAAACCCATTCAATCCAAAAACTCTGATCGGATACGAACTAACTAAAAGCAGCAAAATCTCGCTTAAAATTTTTGACATACTCGGTAAAGAGATCAGGACGTTGGTAAGTGAATTTCAACCTGCAGGAAATTACAAAGTTTCGTTTGACGGAGAGGGTTTGCCGAGCGGAACTTATATTTACAGGCTTTCTGCAGGTGAGTTTTCTCTCACAAAAAAAATGACACTGTTAAAATAAGATTAGTCATGTAATTAAAAAATTAACTTCTCATAACAATATTCTCTTCGTAAAGAAGCCGGGAATCGGGCTGAAACATTAACTGCTCCCGGCTTCTCGGTTTTTGTAATGTATATGATAACGGCATATACATTTATCTTCATTTTCACAAACACCGTTTTTTACACTTTGACTAATTTTCTTACCCGTTGTAACTTTAACCTGTTATATAATTAATTAAGACCCCGCATCACCGGACTTTCAATTAACCAACTAACCAATTAAACAATGACCTGAAGGAGGACAAAGATGAACAAGCAAAAGCTAAAGTATGAAGGTAAATTAATTTTTACCGTGATGATTTTATTAAATATAATTTTTTTGTCGGAAAAAGTTCTGTCTCAGAAGATTCACACCGGAGCAATCTCTAAATGGTACTGGAAGCAGCCTTTGCCGACGGGTAACAAGCTTAACTCGGTTTATTTCATTAATAATAATACCGGATTTGCTTCAGGTGAATACGGGACCATTATAAAAACAATTGACGGAGGGAATAAATGGAGTATCTGTCAGTCAGTTAAATCAAGTGATCTGAACTCAATTTTTTTTCTGAATGAAAGAGATGGCTATGCAGCAGGTAATTCAGGAACAATTTTAAAAACAACAGACAGCGGTAACAACTGGTCTAATGTTTCTTTCCATTCTAAAATAAATATTTATGATATACAATTCTGTGATAAACTAACAGGCTATGCATCCGGTCTGAATGGTATAATTTTGAAAAGT
The DNA here is from genome assembly GCA_937872315.1 of uncultured Ignavibacteria bacterium. GTDB lineage: Bacteria > Bacteroidota > Ignavibacteria > Tepidaquicellales > Tepidaquicellaceae > JAGPCH01. The sequence continues at coordinate 15,393 of CALMST010000164.1, forward strand.
ACAAATGCAGGAGAGAACTGGTTTGCTTTAAAGACCGGTTCAAATTCTTCATTGTTTTGCATTAGTTTTTTAAATGAAAACACAGGAGTTACCGGCGGCTATAATGTTATATTAAAAACAACCAATGGAGGAACGGACTGGATAGGGCAAAATATAAATTCTTTTTCGTCCGGCGCTGTAAAGGGAATAAATTACATTGATGAAAACACAATCTGCGCTGCCGGTGATCTGCCGGGAGGAGCTTACATTAAAACTGCGGACGGGGGAAACAGCTGGACAATGACTTCTCTCGGACTTCCGTATCTTTTCGGTGGGAGCGTAGATCTTGTCAGAAGCATGAGCTTTATTAATTCAAATACAGGATTCATTGTGACTGACTTTGCCACTATTCTGAAAACTACAGATTCAGGAATCTCATGGAAGAGAGATTCATCTTTCAGACCATCATATGCAAAGCTGTCAGTAATGTATGATGTAAATATTTCATCTCAGGAAAAAATTAGTATCTGCGGCGGAGGCGGTTCGGTTTTTGTTTCCGAAAATTCGGGGGAAGACTGGTCAGTAAAATCTGGAAATAAAAGATCACTGAGAGATTGCAAATTCGCAGATCAAAAGACCGGCATTGCTGTCGGTGAGAAAGGTGAATTTCTGAAATCAACTGACGGCGGATCAAACTGGGTGAAAGGGAATTCATTTACTACTAAATTTCTGAATACGGCTTTCCTTATAAATGAAAATATCTATTACGCAGCCGGTGACTCGGGCGCGATATTCAGAACTTCAGATGGGGGCATTCACTGGAGTGATCAGACAAATTATAAAAAATACGATATCCAAAGCATATATTTTACAGATGAAAATAACGGTATGGTTGCAGGAGGTTATCAGGATGGAGAAAGAGCGTTTATATATAAAACTACAAATGCGGGTGTTAACTGGTTTGAAGCTTATGATTCGCTTGGATTGGGTAAGCTCAATTCGCTGACATTTGTAAATGTATTCTCGGGATACTGCGCCGGAAACAACGGTAACATTCTCAGAACTTTCGACGGAGGCTACAGCTGGGAAAGTGAAAATATCTTTTCCGGAAATTTATACTCCGTAAGTTTCAGGGATACAAAGAACGGACTGATCTCAGGTGAAACCGGTATGATCTTTAAGACCACTAACGGAGGCACTGACTGGGATTATATGATAAGCGGATTTTATTCAGATATATATTCGGTGAAATATTTATCGGAAGATATGGCAGTTGCTGGCGGTCAGGAAGGAACAATTTTGATTTCCCGTAATGATGGAATCAATTGGCAGAAGGAATTCAGGATCACGAAGAGTGACATTCATTCAGTTGAATTTAATTTTGATAATAAAATTTTTGCGGCTGGGGAATACGGGACGATAATTTATTCAGACATAAAAGAGCCTACATTATTGGCATCTGCAAATAAAAATACTGAAATTCCTGAAGCAACATTATCTGCAAATTATCCAAATCCATTCAATCCAACTACGACCATAAAGTTTGACATAAGAACTCCGGCATTTACAAAGCTAACCATCTTTGATGTACTTGGAAGAGAGATACAGACTTTAGTAAATGAAGAATTGAAAACCGGAAGCTACTCTCTGGTCTTTGACGGAAGCGAATTTAACAGCGGGGTTTATTTTTACAGACTGACTTCGGGGGATTTTACTGAGACGAAGAGGATGCTGATGGTGAAGTGATTTGGAATTTGGGATGTTGGATTTGGGATTTATGTTGCGTATTCTCTTTTTCTAAAATAAGTTCAACCAATTAACCAATTAACCAATTAACTAATTAACTAATTAACTAATTAACTAATTAACCAATCAACTAATTAACCAAGTCAATGTCTTCGCAGAGTCTCTCCGCTGAAAATTTTTTTTAGAAAGAGTAAGTGTTTGTGCGGAGGACTCTGCGAGAGAAGCGCTTCTGTCGTAGAAGTAAGCCGGTAGGGACATTATATAGTTTTTTGTTTTTTAAATTGGATGATTTGAACTATGGATTATAAAGAATAAAATAATCAAGCATTTATCCCCAGCTTCAAAATTTTTTCTTTGATCCAAGCATCTAATAATAAATCATCCGACATTTTCTTATCTATATTAAATTTTAATTTATTTTTGGATTTAGGATCTGTCTTGAATAAGATTAGTTTATGAAGAATGTTAATAAATTTCTTAGCTCTCTCTTTTTCTGATATAGATAATGTTTGATCATATTTTAGAAAATGATTATATTAATCTATTAAAGATAGAGCGCTATCAAATTCACATAACTCATAATAAGTCTAAGGTGAAATTCTTTGGAAAATTCATTTTATTAATTCATTGACAGGATATATTTCAGTTCAAACCTTTAGAAGATACGGAGATTCAATTAAATATTTAAAAACTACTGACGGCGGTAAGAGCTGGACTGAAAAATTTATTTCTATTACTGCCGGATACTATGAAGAATTGGGAATTATTTTTTTAAATGAAAATTCAGGAATAGTTGGTGGTTTGAGATATTCTGATAACGGAAAAGTTGAAGGCGAAAGTTACTTTACATCTGACTCCGGAGACAGTTGGATTTCCGATTCAAGATACCAAAACTTAAACAAGATTAAATTAATTAACAATAATATATTCGCATCAGGCAAATATTTTTATAAAATAACATTCCCATGAAAAAACTAATTGTTCTTATCTTTCTTTTAAGTATAAATTATTCTTATTCCCAATCTACTCCGGTTTTAATGTCTGGTTTTCCAATAATTTTAGATAGTTTGGATTTAGCGTATAATAATGGCCCGATAGTTGCAGATTTCAATAATGACGGGGAAAATGAAATATTGATAGGTGTTAATTCATTTTCGTTAATAGGCAAAGTCTTATTAATTAATAAAGAAGGGAATTCAATTCAAAATTTTCCGAAGATCGTAAGCTGTATTAACAGTTATATCTGGATAGCAGCCGGTGATATAAACAATGATGGATTTATTGACATAGTAGTAAAATCTGATTCGTTGTATGTTTTTGATTATCAAGGAAATTATCTTCCCGGATTTCCAATGTTCACTACTACTTCTGCTAATGATTTTGGTGATAGATTGGGATTGTATGATCTTGATAATGATAAATATTTAGAAATAATATCTGTTAAGAAAAATGTTATCTCTGTCGTAAATTATGATGGATCTATAAGACCCGGATGGCCAAAGACAATAGACATAAGTGGAAATACAAGAATTAGTTATTTTGCTGTCGGAGATTTAAATAATGATAATTTAGCTGAAATTATTTTGCCTGTCTCCAATAATTTATATCAAACCCCGAATTTAGATTCAAATAAAATTTTTATACTTGAACCGGACGGATCACAGTATTTATCCTCACCAATTATTTCAGATTCAAATTATTACTTTGAAAGTTTTAATTATCCGATTATTTACTCTGAGAACAATCAAAAATACTTCACAATTTTATCAAACTATTCACCTACTCGTATTCCGGGAAATTTTAAAACCAGGCTTACAAAATACGATGAAAATGGAAATATTGTATTTATAAAAAATCTAAATACAAATTTTCTTACTGAGAGTATGACAATGGGTCGGCTGAATAATGACGAACCGTTTTTCCTATTCGGAAATTTATTTAATCAAACTTTTGCATTTAATCAAACTGGAGAACTCATGAGCGGATTTCCAATTTCCACTCCAAATGAACAATACCGAAATCACAATATTGGAAAGTTGACTGACAAATTTTGTTTCGGTTCATCAGCTACACAGGATACACTTGGCGGTATGGGATTACGAGGATACTTGAAATACTGGAACACTGATGGAAACCAATTGCCGTGGTCACCATTGAGACCAAAAGGCATACCTGGGACAGCAGCAAGTTATTATGATCTTGATAATGACGGGCAAGCTGAAATTCTCTCGACCACCAGTTATTTTATAAATGGCGAAGATGGTTGCGGTCTTTATGTATGGACTTTACCGGGAGTGCCATTTTCAGATAAAAATTTCCCATGGCAAATGTACGGTCACGATCGCTACAGAACAAATCAATACGGCTTCATCCCTCCAGACGAACCGGTAGGTATCCAGCCAATTTCAACTAACGTCCCCGATAAACTTTCTTTATCTCAGAACTATCCAAACCCGTTCAATCCCGCTACGACCATAAAGTTTGACATAAGAACTCCGGCATTTACAAAACTTTCAGTATTTGACGTACTCGGAAGAGAGATAAAAACATTAGTAAAAGAAGAACTAAAAACCGGAAGCTACTCTTTGGTTTTTGACGGAAGTGAATTTAATAGCGGGGTGTATTTTTACAGACTGACTTCGGGAGATTTTGTTGAGACGAAGAGGATGCTGATGGTGAAGTGATTTGGAATTTGGGATGTTGGATTTGGGATTTATGTTGCGTATTCTCTTTTTCTAAAATAAGTTCAACCAATTAACCAATTAACATAATTAATTATTTTTAAGATATTTTTCATTAATTATATTTTCTTTTTCATTTAAAATGCTCGCTAAGGAGTTTTGTATGAATTCCTTAGCATCATATATTTCCAGTAAAACAGGTTCATTTTCGGAAGTATAATGTATAATGATATTTCCTTTATCTTCAGCATAATCAATTTTCTTATCTGACAATTCTATTAATAATGCGTATACATCCTTGCTGTATTTGATTTTAGTCATATCGCTTGATCCTTCCCGGATATATAGTTATGATTAATTTACAATAATTCATTTCTTCATAAATCACTCTTAAAACGTGTGTTTCATTAAGTTTGCTCTGA
>CALMST010000165.1 GCA_937872315.1 uncultured Ignavibacteria bacterium
CAGATAAATTCCATCCCGGCAATTTACAATATCTTTATATCCTGAAATTTTACTTCAGCAATATCATCCGCTTAGTTTGTAAAAATGATCCGGCTTCTATACTGTAAAAATATATCCCGCTTGACAGATTTGAACCGTTGAATTCAATTTCATGATTTCCCGATTCCTGATTTTCATTTACTAATGTTTGAACCTTTGAACCGTTTACATTATAAACTTCAATCTCAACAAATCCCTCTACAGGCATTTCGTATTTTATATATGTATAAGGGTTGAAAGGATTCGGAAAATTTTGATAAAGTTTATATTCATTTTGAGAAGGAATGGAATTGTTGGTCGCATTTGTTAATTGAGAATATTTAATTGAAGTGATCCCATACCAGTTTGTTCCCTGCTTTGATGTACCTGATATGATCACATTATTTGAGCTGTCTATACTAATTCCATATACTATATCTTCACTATAAGTTACAAATGGAGATGTATAAGTTTTTATCCATTTTATGTCTCCGTTCGGATTGAATTTAAGTGTTAAATAATCAAAATATGTAATATCTGATCTTGCATATCCTGAAACATAAACATTTCCATATATATCTTTAGTTATGCAATTTCCGGCATCATTAGAATTGTTCCCTCCATCGTAAGTTTTTACCCATACGGTATCCCCATTTGGAGCGTACTTGATCAAGAGCACATCAAAGTAGAAATTAGTGAATGAACTCCCGGCAACATAAATATTAGAACTGTCATCTACTAATAAAGCTTTTGCATTATCCTGAGCTCCAATAGGACTGTCAAATATCCTGCTCCACAATAAATTACCATTTCTGTCATACTTCAACGTAACAAAGTTCTCCTGTGAAGCGACAGTATAATACCCTGTAACAATAATATTGTTTTGTTTATCAATTTTTGAGAACAGTGGGACGACATAGTTTACCTGAATATTGAAAAATTTTCTTTCCCAAATAGTTTTTCCTGATTCATCATATTTAATTGTAATTATACTATCCACAGCATATCCCGAGACATAAATAAAATTGGAATCATCAGTGACAACCGAATAACCTCCATCAGAATATACAGGAGATGAGGAGTGTGATCTTGTCCATACAAGTATTCCCACATTTTATATTTAGCAACAACCAAGTCTTCTTTTAAAAGTGGAGGAGGACCCACAAATCCATATCATGTTACATTAACATTATAATTTTTATCCAATGCTAAAGAATTTAGATCATCGGATTTATGCCCTGTCCAGTCAAGACTTCTTTTCCATATTAATTCTCCATCTTTACTATATTTAATAGTAAGCCAGTTCACACCACCGTTTGTTGTTCCTTCAAAGCTGTATCCTGTAACATATCCATTCCCGGAATCATCAACAGTCATATCTCTTGGTGCATCATCACTGCCTACTCCTCCATCATATATTCTTGACCACATTAAATTTCCCGAGTTATCATATTTTAGAGTTATATAGTCAAATCCTGTTCTTCCGGAAACAATAAGGTTTCCAAATTTATCCATAGCATTTTTTATTGCATAGAAAGAACCTGATCCGGACCCGTTATAAGTTGTTATCCACTCCTGCATCACCTGAGCATAAAGACAGTTTAATGAAATGAAAAATATTATTAATATTATTTTAATGATCGAAAAATTTATGTTATGTATTTAGAATAAGTAAATGAATATCCACCGGGAGTTTGATATCAGTTCTTCCCCGTGTGAAGATGAATTATTTTTAACTGCTTCATATTTTCCTTTATCTGTTTTTTACTTTTTCTTGTTGACAGAAAACTTTCGCAATATTGTTGAAAAAAAATGCAAGTGTTATTATTCAATATAAATTTATCTTAAACAAAAATGTCAGGGCATGATTTAAATACTTCAGTCAAAAAACTTCTGCGTCTCAATTTTTACATATAAATTGGGATGCCTGTTCTCTGCTCTCTGATCTTTAAAGTTAAAAAAACAGAAAACAGTCACTTTTGATAAAATCATGTTCCATTCCCCTTGTGTCATAGTTTATTCTGCTGATCTCGCATTCCATTCTGTCAGTGTAACTGACAGTTCCATCACTGTCAAAGTTCATTTTTTTAATGCCTGTATCCATTTTGCCGAAGTAAGCATTCATTTTTTTGATGTAACAATCTATTTTCCTTATGCAAGTATTGTGTTTACCAATGTTAAAATTCTTTAATTTATGTGAAACATTCTTTCTGCGGAGTTCAAATCCAATTTAATAATTTTCAAAAGACTAATTCAGAAGTAAAAGTTTATTCATGAAAATCTGAACTTCTTGTTGCGCAGCCGGGAA
>CALMST010000166.1 GCA_937872315.1 uncultured Ignavibacteria bacterium
ATCAAGAAAATTCGCTTGAATTGCTTCTTTAAACTTTGGGTGTTTAAAATCTAAAACAGTTCTGCCGGTCTAAAGAACTTCATCTACTTCAGGATGGTCAAGACATTCAAATAAAACACCGCTGCCAACCATTCCTAAAGCGCTTGTTATGATTACTTTTATTCCTTTAGTATTAAGTATTAAGTATTAAAACTATTGCTTTGCAAGTTAATAAAAATATTACAATGTTTATATAAAATCTGTTAAATATTATTCTGGAACGACTATCTGTTCTGTAAGATACCTCAATATTAAATAGATGAGATAGCACACATTAGGATTACCTGTCAGATCTTATAATTCAAAAATTTCAACATCAGATAAAAAACTTACGGGATGCTATGTAAATCACTGAAATCTATTTTGACTTTTTGCGTGATGACTTTTTATGTACTCACCATGTTTATATTGCATTCTTGTCAGGTAGTGCGCGATGTCACAGATACTGTAGAAAGGCATTTTTCAAAACCTCTCCCTTTAAAAAATATGAATAAAAATCCCGTTGATGATACCACAGATTTTTCAGTGTTTTGGGTGGGGCATGCTACAACTTTGATTCAGATCGAGGATAAAGTAATTCTTACAGATCCATTTTTTACAAATAATATTGCAGCTGTATTGAGAAGATTTAATGAACCCGGGATTAATATCGGAGATCTGGATCAATGTGACATGATACTGATCTCACATTCGCATATGGATCATTTGAATCTTGGTTCACTCGGAATGCTTGAAGAAAGATTTCCGGGAACGGCTCTGCTTTTTCCCGAAGGTGTTGAGCAATTCCTGCCTGATTATGATCTTGAACTTTACAGATTCAAAACTGCTTCAGATAAAAATAATAAATATATCGGTGAAACAAAGATCATTAACGGAGTGAAAGTTACATCGGTGAAAGCATATCACTGGGCAGGAAGATACGGGTTAGACGGAAAGTTATGGAAGATGGGCGGTTCATGCGGATACATTATAGAGTATAAGGGAAAGACGGTTTATTATTCAGGCGATACTTCTTACAATGAAGAGTTCAGCAGATATCTCGGGGATAATTACAATATTGATCTTGCTCTTATCCCGGTTATTTACAGTGATGATGATAAAGAATGTTATAATGATGTTCACCTGTATCCAAAAGGACTTCATAAAATATCGGATGACACAAAAGCTGTAACAAGTATTCCGATTCATTACGGAACTTTCACAGATCCTGAAAAGCAGTATCCGGTACTGGATTCAATGCTGAGATATAATGATAGCTACAAAGAAAAAGTAAAGATTCTGAAAATAGGTGATAAGATCATTTTGAAAGATACGTATATTTCAAAATTAAAAAATGAAGAGAATAAAAATAAAGACTAAGTCCTCCAGGTTCCGAAGTCTGCATCCAAAGCTGCTGCTTCATATATTTCTTTGCAAATCGATAATTGGCATTTACTGTAATTTTTTTTTGCCGCGGTTATTTCTTGTTAATTTTTTTATTCTTTAATTTCTTTAACTGTGTCGTCTTCCGCTGACGTTAAGCTTTTGAGGTTTTAATGGCTACCGTTTTATTTACCCATTTGATTTTTCATCATAGAAAAGAACTCTTCATCTGTCATTTTTTTTCTGCTGTCAAGCAAGAAATTTGCATCATCGCCTGCTCTATATCTTAGTTGACCACTATCGTCAGTTACGGCTGTATAAATTACATCTGCAACTATACTCGCCGGTGAAGTAGTGCTTTCAGGGTTTTGCCATTGCTTCATTAAAGCTCCGATAACGGGCTGATAATCCGCAATTTCTCCGGCTTGAAAATCAAAAGAGCGGCCTCCAAAATCTGTGGCAATCATTCCCGGTTCAACAATCTTAACCTTTACGCCTATTTCAGCCATTTCATAATGAAGTGATTCCGAAATGCCTTCTACCGCAAACTTAGTTCCGTGATATAACGAACCTAATGCATAAGTCATTTGTCCGCCAATGGATGAGATGTTGACAATAACACCATTTTTGTTTTCTCTGAAATGCGGAATAATAGCTCTTGTGACATCCATCAATCCAATAACATTTGTATTGAATTGTTTGAGGATATTTTCTCTTGGGAAAGATTCCAACGGACCATAAGCTCCATATCCTGCGTTGTTAACAATAGCATCGATTTTCCCAAATTTCTGAATTCCATTTTGAATAGCATGGTTTATTGATTCCAGATCCAAAACATCTAACTTTTCCAAGTGAACATTTTCAAGATCTTTAAGTTCTGTATCTTTTTCGGGAGACCTCATTGTGGCAATTACGTTCCATCCTTTTTGTTGAAAATGTATGGCAGTAGCTTTGCCAATTCCGCTGCTTGCTCCTGTAATTAATATTGTCTTATTCATTTTTTGCTGTTTTGATTTTTTTAAATATTAAAAATATTATAAATTTATCAGGCATATGCTTCTGCTGATGCTCCTTGGTTTATGTCAAAAACTTCGCCGGTCACGGTAGACATACCCGGACTACAAAACATTTTTACAACTTCTGCAATATCTGATGGAACATATGCCCCCATTGGAACAGGACTGTTAGCTTTTACCCACTCATCAACGGTTTCCCATTTAGGTGAGTTTGGAAGCCATCTTTGCAATACATAATCGTTATTAACTAGTTTAGTATTGACCAGTCCGGGACATATTGTATTACAGGTAATATTATCTTGCCCTAACAAATGTGCCGTGCTTTTTGCAAAACCAATTACAGCCCACTTGCTCGCAGAATAAATTGGCCAATCCTTATTTCCCTTCCTGCCTAAAATAGAACTGATAAATATTATTCTTCCTGATTTTTGCCTTCTCATTTGAGGGATTACCGCTTGAGTGGTTTTAATTATCCCTGCAACATTAATATCCAATATAGCTGCAATTTCATTATCGCTAAAATCTGAAAGATGCCCTATTTGTGTAACCCCTGCATTTGCCACCGCGAAGTCGATTGTTCCAAATTCAGAAACAGTCTGCTTAACAGAATTGTTTAATGATTCCCTGCTCCTCACATCACCCTTAATTGCTATGCACTTTACACCATATTCCAGGATTCTCGAATTGGCTTTTTCTAAATCCTCTATACTTGCTACACTATGTCCTACGCCTTCAATACTGTTGCTTGCAATATCATATATAACTACATTTGCACCGTTGGCAGCAAACATTTCAGCAGTAGCGAGTCCAATACCTCTTGCACCACCGGTGATGAAAGCTGTTTTACCTTTAAATTCTTCAGTATTAATTACTTTTTCGTTTTCAGTTGATTGAGCAAAGCTCATCAATGGTAAAGTGGACATTCCAGCTATAGCAAGAGCACTTTTTTTTAATGCATGTCTTCGTGAAATATAACCTTCAGAATTATTTTCTTTCATTAATCTATGTATTTAAGTTTAATAAGTCAGCTATACCATTTGCAGTATAAACGCCTTGAGTTGTTTGATGTAATGCTTTGTTGTAATTTTCAATTGGTTCTTTCAATCCTGAGAAATCCACAACTGTTCTGAATGGTTTTTCACCAAAAGGAGTTTCTACCAAAGCTGCAACTGCTTCAGCTACTTTTTCAGGTTTTTGTTCAGGGTTAGATTCTATGTATTGTACATAGCCATTTAATGATTCATCAGGAAGGTATGCCATTTCGCCAAATTGCTGTACTCTATCTGAATCACTCGGCTTTAGCATTGATCTCATAAATGCAGTTGGCATACCGCCGGGTTCAATAATACAAGACTCTATTCCAAATCCTGAAAGCTCAGCTCTGTATCCTTCTACTAATGATTCCAAAGCGTATTTTGAAGCAGAGTAAGCCGCTAAAAAAGGTGTGGTTACACGACCAATACAGCTTGAGGTATGAATAATTGTCCCTTTACCTTGTTGTCTGAATTGAGGTAAAACTGCTCTTAACAATCGTTGTACACCAAATACATTTACGTCAAAGACTTTTTGAATATCCTCTGCTGTGAATGTTTCAAGTATTCCGTTTGCACCTATTCCGGCGTTGTTAAAAACAATATCAATGCCATCCATAATTTCTATGGCTGTTTTCACTCCTTCATTAACGCTTTCTTCATTGGTAACATCCATTTCTACCAAATGAACGCCTTTCAATTTCAATTCGCTGGCTATCTGTGCATTTTTACCTTGTACTGAACGCATTGTGCCAACCACCAGGTGTCCGTTTTCTACTAACTTAAAACAGGTCAGACTTCCAAAAGCACCGCTTGCACCTGTAACTAAAATTTTATGTTTCAACTTATATTCCTTTTTAAAATTATTGGTTAAGCAAAAATAAGTTGAAAATTACAATTGAATTAACACGAAAAGGGGAAAGTTAAACACAAATCGCATAGAAAGAAAAGAAGCGTGTTGCTTCCTGATATCTTAATTTAATTGTCTGTATTCTTGAGGTGTTTTACCTGTTTTCTGTTTGAATAAACGTCCGAAATAATGGGGGTAATTGAAACCCAGAGTATACGCTATACCGCTAATTGAATCTGCTGAGCTGAGTAATAAATTTTTAGCTTTTTCTACTAAAAAATCATTAATGTGATCTTTAGCGGAACGCCCCGTTTCTTTCGCAAGTAAGTCGCTTAAATAGCTTGCAGATAAATGACAGTGGTGTGCAAGGTATTGAATAGTAGGTTGCCCTTTTTCAATAAGTTGATTTTCTGAATAGTATTTTTTTAACAAGGACTCCACTTTAGAAACCACATCCAAATTGCTTGCCGAGCGGGTTTTGAACTGTCTTTCATAATATCGCTTACTGTAGTTGAGAAGTAATTCAATATTGGAAACCAATACCTGATGGCTATGATTATCTATTCGCTCGCTGATTTCTTTTTGAATGAGTTGAATGATCTGATCGAGTGTTTCCTGCTCTTTTACAGAAAGGTGCAAAGCTTCGTGAACTTCGTAATTGAAGAAATGATAGGAATCAATTTTTTCTCCAAGAGGAGTTTTTCTGATGAGGTCGGTGTGAAAATACAGCATCCAGCCTTTTACCTGATTTAACTCCTGCGGTTTTTTAACTGTGATTATCTGATTTGGCGCGGTAAAAATCAAAACACCATCGTCAAAATCGTACGGGTTTCGTCCGTAATCGATTCCGCAACTTGAATCTTTCAGAGCAATGCAAAATAAATCCGAAGAAAATCTTTTGCCAACTGTTTCTTCTCCGTACGCTAATTTTTCGGTATCAAGGATGGTAATTAACGGATGTGCAGGTTTACCGGCACCCATTAGTGATGATAATTCTGCAATCGATTTTGAATGAATTACTTGTTCGCTCATATTACTTATTTTTACAAATATAACCCCAAAATCTTTTTTTTCATAACACAAATCGCAGATTGATTAACAAAGTTTGGGTTTAAAGTTGGATAAAGTACGTGTAAATAAATTTGCCGTTTTGAATGTGTAATCCGGATATTTACCGTCAGGTGGATCGACCGCATGTATTTCAGGAGCAGTAAGTGTCAGCAATTGTGATTTATTCAGAAGCAATTCTTCTGTTGAGACTTTTATATTTTCGTTCCTTTAATTCCTGAAACAGTCTCCCCAGGGCTCAAGCACTTCGAATGCCTCTACGTCGGTTTGTTCGAGTGAAGCATCCATACGTCCGGGTGAAAACGGAACGGTTACATTATGTCCGGCATCCTTTGCAGCTTTCTCAACACCCGCACAACCTGCAAGAACAATTAAATCTGCACAGGAAATCTTCTTTCCGTCAGATTGCGCAGCGTTGAATTCATTTTTAATTTCTTCAAGTTTATCGGGAACTTTGGCTAAGTTGCGGAGGATTATTGACCTTCACGATCTCTGTTGCCTATCTTCCAGACTGTCCGAATAAGTGGAAATAATGAATATATTTATGCCGGAACAATCGGAGGAAGTATTTTCAGAAGACCTTTAAGCGAAATCATTTCATCCCTTCAGAACATATCCACTGAAATTCCGGAAAATTTTATGCTTGCTCAAAATTATCCTAATCCGTTAACCCTGTTACCAACATAGAATTTTCTATTCCTCATCATTCAAAAATTAAGATCGCTGTATTTGATTCACAAGGCAGGGAGGCAACTGTATTATTGAACCAGAGATTATCAGCCGGTACATATAAAGTAGACTTTGACGGTGCCGGTTATTCTTCAGGAATATATTTTGTAAAAATGGAAGCGCTGAATTTTGTAGGATCAAGGAGTATGATGCTTTTAAAATAAGAAATATTTAATAACCGCCGCGGCGGATCACAAACTTATCTGAGCGCCGATTTTCAGAGTAGGATTTCCATACAGAATACTCCCGGGATGGAAAAAACCAATACCATTACTTATAAATAAAACCGGAGTACCATACTGCGCCTCTCCGTAAATTCTTACATTATCCGAAATTTTGTATCCCAAACCTCCTCCTAACTCAAGTATCAATTCACCAAAAGTAAAACCAGTTGCCGTATATGAGTTTGTCTGCTCACTATATTGATTATTATTATAATAACTCCGGTATGATGTTGTTGTATTTCTGTTGGTTTCAACCACAACATTGAAACCTCCGCCCAATATACCGTATGCATTTAATTTTGACCTTTGTCTGAGATTTCCGAGCAGGAAGTCAAACTTTAAAGAATAATTGTTGAAATCTCCGCCTTCTGATTTTGAATAGTAATTACCGGCATTATTTCTTTCATAGACATTCCGCTTAATCTGTCCGAATTGAAAATCTCCTCTAACTCCAAATGATGGAGATATTACTTTTGTAATGTTAAACTGAATATTGACCCCATGTGAAAAATCTTCAAAGTAGCTTGTTGCAAAGTTTATACCTGTACCTATGGACAAATATAGTCTGCTGTGATCATATCCATTTTCTGAATTTACAATCTGTTTAATTTCATTTTTCTGAATAGTGAATGATTTATATTCGGTCATTATTTCGATATAATTAGTATCTTTCTTAATCAGCTTACCATCGGTTTCCCAATCGTTCTTAAGCAGGACTTTATAGTTTTTACCGGTGATTAATCTGTCAAAATCTATATTGCTCTCCTGAGAATATAAATTGGAATTAATTATTAATGCTACAGCAAAAATAAAAATTTTTTGTAAGGTTTTCATAATTTCTCCTTTAGATTTTTTAATGAATTTCCTGAAAAGGAATTACTCAAAAATAAAGTAAAAGGGAAATGGCAGTGTCACATTATAGTAAAAAAGTTGTCAAAGATTTGTCAGAAAAAATATAGAATAAAAAGTATTGGTAAAATGAGAAGCAAAAAGGGATTTACTGATATTATTCGGGAACGAGCAGAAAAATATAAACTAAAATTCAGGATAGGTATAAATGCCGCTTCGATTTTCCGGAGCGGCATTTAAAATTTAAAAATGAAAAATATAAATGTGATAATTTAAATGAAAAACCGAAAATGTTTTTCATTGCTTTAATATTTCCGTTTTTATTTTTGAAATCAGGAGTTAATTATATATGTCTATTACTGCTTTGATAATCAACAGCAGTCCGGTTGCAACAGACACCAGACCTGAAATAAATAATATAATCTTATTTGTCTTTGATATTTCTTTGGGCTGCGTGTATCCTTTCACTTTGCTTTTGTGAAATATTGCTTTGAAACAAAATATTCCTATAAAGACAAACACAGTCCCAATACCGGCAAGATAATTAACTCCTCTCATCTGTTTACATTCAGCGGATAATGTTTTTACATTTTTCTGAACCTTTATTTTTCAGCAGAATCAGTCATAACATACTCACGTGATGTTTGATATATTGCTTTGCCATTATTGTCAGATCTCTTTGACAGAGCCGCTCATCAATTGCAAATTATCAGCTGATCAGGGATTAATTCAAATCAAAGCGGTCTGAATTCATTACCTTATCCCAGCCTGCAATAAAATCTTTAACGAATTTATCCTTTGCATCAGTACGTCCGTAAACTTCCGCAAGCGCTCTCAGTCCGGAGCTGGATCCGAAAATAAGATCTGTTCATTTCAAATA
>CALMST010000167.1 GCA_937872315.1 uncultured Ignavibacteria bacterium
AATTGTACTGAGAATAATTTGGGAAAGGATAAGATGCAACAATTGTCTGTGAGTAGGAATTAGAAATGAAAATTACAACTGATGCAAATAAAGCAAAGATTGTAATAAATTTTTTCATGATATTATATTTAGTTAAACTCTTTAATTAATAGATATTATTAATTTATGCTAAATATTTTCAATGAACAATTCCAATATAGAATTTGGATTTTTGAATTTCGGATATGGGAAATTTTTGATTTTAGATCTGAGCCGCGGTTGGTGTTGCTCCATCCACCAACCGCTGTCAGCCTATTTGAAAATTAATTTATTTTTCAACAGTAAGTCTCTATCATTACTTAAAAAAATTGAAAGCAGCATAGTAAAACACTTAGTTAATATTTGGGTTTGATGTTGGTTACCAAAAAATTTGTTAAAAGGTTTACTTAATTTAAAATGAATTCAGATTAATTTTTTGGAACACTAATATCGGCTCTGAATCTAAAATCAAAAATCGTAATTCATTTCTCCATAACTTCCATTACAAGCCCATCCGGATCACAGATGATCACCCAGGACTCCCCTTCTTTATATGGTCTGATGAATTTTACATTATGAGATTCAAAATGTATGACGGCTTCTTTCATATCATCAACAAGCAGGTCGAGAGAATATTCCGGAACAGTGCAGTATTCGCTTCGTTCAATGACCGGTTTTGCAACGGGAAGGAGCAGATAATACTGACCGGAAAATTTCATCCGGATTGCTCCGTCATCATGTTCGACTTCTTCGAAACCAAGTACTTCTTTATAAAACTTCAGTGAGCTTTCAATATTTGAGCAGATTATGTTTGTTTCGCCGGCGTAGAATTTCATGGGAGATCTGTTAATTTTGTTAAATGGTTGATTGGTTGATTTAAAAGGTGTTATATGATTCATAGTGGAATAGAGTAAATCAAACTTAATCTAAATCCAATCCAAATATATTATTTAAAATAATAAAATACCATTCTTGTCCAAAACGATCTGTAAAAATTGTTCTTTATTTCAATATAGAAAAGTTTATCCGACTTTCTTTTGAAAGATCAAAAGAAAGTCGGCAAAGAAAAATCTCCCTCTGGTGATAAATTGCCGGAAATTCAGAGCAATGGCGGCAAGAATTGCAACGAATAAAGCGTTGATAATTTTATAATTGCTTCGTTACCGGCAATTCTTGCTTATCGCCAATACTCTGAATTTCTTTTCGGCAATTTATCACAGGAGGGTTTGTTTTGAAATTAAATTTAGATATGTTGATTTTGGGTTATTATAATATTTTTTATAACTTTTTTAAGTTAATTTGGACAGCATTGATAAAATACTATTGTGATATCAGTGAATTAAACAAAAATGACAATTGTATAAAGAAAAATACCGGAAGATTTCTCCCCCGGTATTTTATAAAACAATTTATTTACAAATATATTTTTACTAGTAATTTACCATGGCAAGCATATTCTGTCTCATTAACTTATCAGAATCGGCTATCAGTTGATCCTTACCAAGCTTAACATTCACTTTATTGATAGTTCCCGTAAACTTAAACGGAACCTGATAGTCAGCGTCATCAACCGGAGTACGGGTATCAGAACCTATATCAAATGTTTCAAAAATAGTTAACAGGAACGGTATGGTATTTGGTATTTTATTATTTGCAACTTCTTTACCGTCTACAGATAGCGTTCCCGTTCCGCCTTTACCCGGTCCCGGGCCGTCATATTTGAAATCAAATACAATGCTGTGTTTTCCCGGAGTAAGTGCATCTGCACCTTGCCATTTGAACTTCTCAAGAGCAAGCATATTATATGTAAAGACCGGTTTTCCTTTTAATACATAAAGTCCCCAGCCTCCCATTCTTCCTCCAATGGTAGCGAGCATACCTTCCGTACCTGTCTGAGGAATATCAATATCTGCGGTAACTGTAAAGTTTTTTGTCAGAATGTCAGGAGCTGAAGGATAAGTAATTCCAACAATAGGTCCTGAATAATTAAAATCGGTCCTACCCTGAGTCCCGTTAGGTCTTGGAGCGATAAGACGCTGTAATATTTCATTATTCAAAGGAAGTACCTGGTATTTCTTTGCTTCTGTCAGGAACAAAGCCTGTAACTCTTTCAGTTTTTCGGGATTCTCAGATGCAAGGTCGTTGTATTGTGAATAATCATCTTTCAGATTATACAACTCCCATTTATAATCATTGATCGGCGGGAATTTAGCTTCTCCCATTAACCATGGCGGTTGCGGAGGTGTTGTACATGCATACCAACCTTCATTATAAATTCCTCTGTTACAGAACATTTCAAAATACTGAGTCTTTCTTGTAGAAGGAGCATCTTTATTAGATTTTTCCCAGGTATAAGCCATGCTTACACCTTCTATAGGTTTTTGTTTAATACCATCTACTATTTCAGGAGCCGGAATTCCTGTCGCTTCAAGAATAGTTGGAACGATATCGATCAAATGATGAAACTGTGAACGAACAGCACCTGCATCTTTGATTCTGTCCGGCCAGGACATTACCATTCCCTGTCTTGTTCCGCCAAAGTGTGATGCTATCTGCTTAGTCCATTTGAATGGAGTATCAAACGCCCATGACCATGCAACTGACATATGCGGAGTTGTCATTGGACCTCCCCATTCATCATAATACTTAAGCTGTTCGTCTACAGGCATTTCTACATCCTGAATAGCCGCCATATCAAAAGCTGTACCTATAGTAGAACCTTCTGCGCTGGTTCCGTTATCACCGCTGATATAGATAATAAGTGTATTATCCAGTTTTCCCATATCTTCAACTTTCTGAACAACTCTACCAATTTCATGATCGGTATAAGCTACATAACCTGCAAAATTTTCCGCCTGTCTTGCAAACATTTTTTTACTGTTCGTATCCAATGTTTCCCATTTAGGAAGATCATCCGGCCATGGAGTAAGTTTCGTGTTTTCAGGAATTACGCCAAGACGTTTCTGATTTGCAAAAATTTCATCACGCATTTTATTCCAACCCATGTCAAATTTGCCTTTGAATTTGTCTCTCCATTCGGCTTTAGGCTGATGCGGAGCATGAGTTCCGCCGGGTACATAATACAGAAAGAATGGTTTTGTAGGATCCGTGGAATTCATTTGATCAAGATAGCTAATTGCGTCATCTGCCATACCAGTGATCATATTATAATCCGGATCATCTTTCCAGGGATAGATTTGTGTAGTATTCCGGAAAAGATAAGGTCTGTACTGATCGGTCTCTCCACCGACAAAGCCATAGAAATACTGAAAACCCATTCCCAACGGCCAGTTATCATAAGGACCTATATTATTATTTTCATTTGTAGGTACGTTATGATCTTTACCAAACCAGGAAGTTGCATATCCATTATATTTCAAAATTGAACCAATCGAAGCACTGTTCAAAGGAACAATACCATCATATCCGGGAAATCCTGTGGATTGCTCGATGATTACGCCAAAGCCAACAGAATGGTGATTTCTCCCGGTAATTAATGCTGCCCGTGAAGGTGAGCATAAAGCTGTTGAATGAAACTCTGTATAACGTATTCCGCTTTTTGCCAATTTGTCCATAGCGGGTGTAGGTATGACCCCACCAAATGTACCGGAAATACCATATCCCTGATCATCTGTCATGATCAGAAGAATATTCGGAGCTCCTTTAGGAGGTACAATCTGAGGCGGCCAGTATGACTTTGAATTTTTTGCATCCTCTTCGATCTTTCCTTCAAAAGGAAACGGAGGATTCGGAAGTTGCTTGCCATCGATAGTAGTAGTGGCAAATGGCGAACCGGGTTCGCCTGTCGTCTGGAGTTTTTCTTTATTTGTTACGCCTTTACTTTTATCACCTTTATTACAGCCATAAAGGAGAAGAGTGGCAACCAGACACAGAGAAACTAGGAATTTTGTCATGATTTTTGTTTTTAATTTTATTTGTTGTTTGTTGGGAATTTCTAATAAAATTTTATTTGAACTAACGGTATTCTATTTTATTGATCTTTTTACTTTAAGAAAAACATACATAAAATATACTGTAATCAAAGAATGAAATATAACTGCCGGAAGTAACAAAACGCCATCAAAGTTTTCAATAAATCTCATATTGGCAAGATACACAGCTGCAAGGAAATTATATAAAAACATGGCTTTAAATGTTGTCGAAAATACATTAGCATCATTTGATTTTCCGGTTGGAAAACATGCTATACTGAAACATAAAAAAACAATACCTGTAAATCGCGCGAGTACAATTATGGATCCTGTATCTTCAGTTCCGAATAACAACTGAAGAACAGCAGATGGTGAAAAAATTAAGGCAATACCTAATGACAACTCTATAAGTGATGTGAATAACAGTAATTTTTTCATTTATTAATTTTCAGAGTTAAATATTAATAAGAAACACATCTGAATCCAATATTCGAAGTCCCGCTGTCAAATGCCTGTCCCCTTCTCGCGC
>CALMST010000168.1 GCA_937872315.1 uncultured Ignavibacteria bacterium
ACCCTGTATTTTCATTAATAAAAGAAACTCTGTAAAAATCTCCATTTAAGACTAATGAAAAAGAACTCCAGTTCAGACCTCCGTCAGTAGTTCGATATATATATGATAATCCTCCAACTCCTACCCCGTTAAGATCGTCCTTAAAATACATATCTTCCGGATATCCTCCAAATGGTATCGTGTTGATTATCTGACCACCGTCAGTTGTTCTTCTTACTCCATACCCCGGACCAAAATTTCCAATGCATCCTGTGTTTGCATTCATAAAAAAAACACATGTATATCTTCCGTCTCCTAACATCCCGCTTTCAACCTTAATCCAGTTTTCACCTCCGTTAGTAGTTTTAACAACTGTTCTGAAAAATCCAACAGCATAAACTATGTTCGAATCTACTGCGTGAATACCAAACAAAGGTTCAAATGTTACTCCAGCCCCTTGTTGAATCCAGTTTTCTCCACCATTAGTTGTCTTGATAATATAACCTCCATTACCGCAACACCAACCTGTGCTCTTATTGATGAACTCTATATCATATAATGCACTTGTTGTTCCTGATTGCTGTACATACCACTGTGCTTCTGCTATTTGTGACGAGAAGATAATAATGAATAACATAAATATTATTTTTTTCATAAAGTGAGTTTTGATTAAGGAACGATGTAAAATTTTTTGTAGATATAAAGGTCGAAAATTATTATAAAATATGTTTGAGACAATAATCAAACAATATATAAACTAATATTTGAAATAAATTTGTTCGAAGCGAAGATTTCGACAAAATTAAATCTAGTCCTACTTCCGCTTCGAACATTCAACAGTACTTATTTACAAGTCCCGCTTGATTGTTTAGCTCTGCATTCATTGCAGAGTTCTCCGGAAGT
Source organism: uncultured Ignavibacteria bacterium (assembly GCA_937872315.1). Lineage (GTDB taxonomy): Bacteria > Bacteroidota > Ignavibacteria > Tepidaquicellales > Tepidaquicellaceae > JAGPCH01. The sequence continues at coordinate 883 of CALMST010000168.1, forward strand.
TGGTTTGGTTGAACTCTTAACAATATCGGAACCTGAAGGATACTTGGAACAGTTGCTGCACCAATGCCATGTATCACTTCCATTTGCACGAACCCACATTTTAATTACCTCCTTTCTTTAAGATTTGTATAAGTTATTTTAACCTTTCGATTATTTTTAAAATATTGAAATGATAAGATTCCACTACCACTCTGTGATCTTTTCTCCTTGTGGATTTTCCAGTGTTCCCGGTTTTTCTTTAAATACTATTTCATCGGGATTTTTTTCGAATTTATTTTCAGAGTTAACGAATTTATGTAAAGGAAATACAAAAGCAGAATTTAAGCCATTTTCCAAAAAATCATCCAGCAAAACTAACTGATCAGGATTCTTCTTAAGAAAAGTATTAAAATTCATGCTACGGGAAAAAACGCCTGCCTTCTTAGCAACCATCCAGGAAACCTGTCTTCGGAATATCTTTGGCATAAGAACCTTTCCTTTATCATCACCAATATTGAAGACTTCGTCTATTGGTGGTTTTCTATATAATAAATCCCAATCAAAATTATTCACATCTTTTGATAATTCTGATGAAGGTCTGTTTCGCTTACGCTTTCCTTTTCTCCATGCAACCAAAAAGGTATTAATCTCACCAGGTGTCATGGATGTATAAAAGCCCGGATGTCCCCACCCGTTTTCAACAACCCAAATATTGATATCCTTATTTCCATCGACTTTGATATTTCCAATGAAACGTCCATAAGTATCGATAACTTCAAAGGGTTTATCTACCTGCGATTCAAAAGTTGCCGAAATTAAGCCATTTGCATCAATAAAAGACTTTAGAAATATTGCTAACGCGAAAGTCGAACTTTCAGCAAATGACTGGCTTCGTTCTTTGTTTATTGAATTAAACTTACTTCGTTCTTCATCACTAATTTCATTTGATCGCTTTAAAGGGGCTGCTCTATAATGCAATTCCGGGGCATCTACTCCCTGTAATCGAACAGTAATAGTTTTACTCCCATCTCGAGAGCTTGTCTTGATTACAGGTTTCGACCCCTGCCCTTTCGATATTGCATTTGAAAATACATTTGTTGGTTTAAAAGATCTTTCATCATCTTTTTTAAAATAAAATGAATTCTCATGAACAAGAAGTTTGATTTTTGTGGTATCAGCATCAGATGCACCAATCGGCCAAAATTGATTTATATCAATTGTACCTTTAATCCTTAAGATTCCCATTTTAAGATAGTTTTATGGTTAAATAATTTTAAGACTTATATAATATAATAATTGACAAGAATGAATAATGCGTGTAATTGTCAATTCTAATTTTTCAAACTGCTGCTTTTATTTTCAGTACTTCGACAGTTCGCTTACCATTTCTATCTTTGACCAACAAATTTTTTGTGATCTTATCGCTGTGAAATGCCGCTACAGCAGTAAAAGGTGTAATTGCATTGAGAACTAATTCCGATGGAGGAATTTGAAATAAAATAAACTCCGGTGGAATAACATCAATCGGTGATTTCTCAAAAAAAACTTTATAACCCGACGTATTATTATTCCCTTGAGCAATCAAGGTTACTATATCTTTATACTGAGTAGCAACAATAGTTTCCGATATTGCTAATTCAAAATTCGATTTTTTCATTTCTCTTGTTTATAGTACTTTCTTTCTTAATCAGAAAGTTTAATTCTGTTATTAAATTAAGTTTTGTATACTTTCTATATATTATTCATCTAAAGGATAGGTATTGATAACTCTTCCTTCTTCATCATACTCAAAAACCCACCAGATCCCATCCTTAAAAACCAATTCAAATGTATTTCTAATTTCTTTTGTTGGGGACGAAAACTCCTTATGATTATCCATTAAAGTTTGTTCAGCCATCAAATTGACTGAACAACCAAAGAGGAGGATCGAGATAATAAAGCAAATTAATTTTTTCATTTTTTCTCCTTAAAGTTTTTAAGTAATCATAGGAGAAATGAAAAAAATATGGTAAGGACACTTTTGTTAAATTGTCGCTAATTTATGTGTGTATTTCGTAAAAGTAATAAATTTGAACTTTGACTCTTTTAATTAAAATTATTAATTTGTTATCCCTAAAACGCCATATACATTGAATATTATTATTGAAATATTAAAGGAATTCACACCTCAGGAAATAATAAAGTTTGGAAAATTTCTAAAGTCCCCTTACCACAACAAGAGTAATAAATTAATAAAATTATATAAGGAGATAAGAAAGTTTTATCCAGCCTTTAAGCACGATAAACTCAAGGAGTATTATCTATATAAACGAATTTCACCTAATCTAAAATTTAATGGATCAACTTTCCGAAATTTAATTGTCGATCTTAGATCGCTGATAGATAAATTTTTGATAACTGAAAATTTATATGAATCTCGCTTTGAAAAGGAGATACTTCTGTTGAAAGTTCTGATCAATAAGAATCAATATTCCTATCTGAACTTAAAAGCAAAGAAAACATTAATCGATTTGAAAGAAGATGGTCTTGACAGTAATAATTGTTACTCAATGAGTGTTGTTGAACTTAATAAATTCAATAGCAAATTTATTCATAAAAGGCAAAAAACAAACAGAGACATTAAAGACAGTTTAGAAACTTTAAATAAATACGTAATTCATATAACTAATTTTTTTGTTTCTGAGTTGGTCAATATTAATTTAAGAATATTAACAGAAGCTCAGAAATTTAATCTAGAGGGAGATTCATCGTTTGTTAGTCAAATCACCCGTGCTATTGATTTACCAAAGATATCGAAACTCACGCAAATTATTTCTAAGGATAATATTTTAGTTGATCTTTACTTACATCTGTTAAATGCATTTGAAGATTTTGACAATATTCAGAGTTTTTATAATTATAAGTCGGTTACATCAAAATATCTTAAAAGACTCACCAGAGATGAACAAGCTTATCATTATTCTATGCTAATCTGCTATTGTATTATCAAAAAAGCGAAAGGAAAAAGTAATATTTCATTTGATTCAGAGCTCTTTGGACTATATAATACATTTTTAAAAGAGAAATTATTTATGGATGAAAAATCACATTATCTTGATGAAGGTCTTTTTAGAAATATTTTAATCCTTGCTTTGAGGTTGAGAAATTTTGAATGGGCATTTGAATTTATTGAACAATACACCAAGTTCCTTCATTCGGAAAAAAGAAAGAACATACTGAACCTCTCATTTGCGGAGTACTATTACCACCTGGGTAGTATAACCAAGTCTTCCGAAAAGTTAAACCTGGCTTTTGATTATCTGGTTAAAATTAAGGAGGATGCTTTTATTGTTAAGTATGATATCAAGTTTCTTTACCTAATGTTGTATTATGATTTAGGTCTATACAATGATCTACTGAATCAACTTAACAATTATAGAAAATTTTTGTTACGTAGTACTTTAGTCCCAAAAGAGCGAAAGATTAGATTTAACAAATTTCTGAATATACTTGAGAAATTAACGTATCTAAAACAAGGAGATCCACATATTGATGTAGATGATCTAAACTTCCAGATCATTAATTTCGACAACTTTAACTACAAAAACTGGTTATTGGATAAAGTACAATCCTTTTTTAAATCTTCAAAATTACAAAAGACTAGAGCGAGCTAAGAATAATTTCAATTTATGCATAATTTAAATTGAGATTTATCTATTTGAATATTAAACTTGTTCTGAAAACCACTGTTTTTAAGCAAGCTTTTTCTTGTCGTGGAATTTCAAGCATAAAAACAATTCACTCCCAGACTTTAAAAAAACAGTATTATTAACTCCAATTATCTCCTTCTGTTAAGAAAAGTTTATCAATAAATAAAAGCGACATTTTTGAAATTTTGTCCTTTGTTTAGTAAGAATTTTTCCCATAAAATACATCTTAATATTGTTAATTTCGTCTGAAAACTTCCCAACATTTCGCATAAAATTGCCCACCCCGTT
>CALMST010000169.1 GCA_937872315.1 uncultured Ignavibacteria bacterium
GAGTAATGAGTATTGATTAAACAATTTTAAGATATTTTATTGAAAGATAATTTAAAAAATAAACCCGATCCGCAGAATCCCGAAAAACACACCGGGCTGAAGAAAGGCGGCATCAAAAAATCAGCTGCGGGTATACCTGGTGTAATTTCTGCCGGAAAAAAAATTATTTCCGAAGCAGGACTTTTCCGCGGATTAACAGCTTTACAGAGCCTGAATAAACTTGACGGCTTCGATTGCCCTAGCTGCGCATGGCCGGATCCGGATGATGAACGTTCGGGTCTTGGTGAGTATTGTGAGAACGGCGCAAGAGCTGTTGCAGATGAGGCAACTACCAAAAAACTTACCGCCGGATTTTTTGAAAAGAATTCCGTTACAGAACTTTCAGCTTTGAGTGATTATGAAATAGGTAAAAAAGGTCGCATAGCTGAACCGGTATATTTACCAAAAGGAGCAACACATTATCAGGCGATCTCATGGGAGGATGCTTTTAAAAAGATAGCAAAAGAATTCAATGAACTCGCATCTCCGGATGAAGCTGTTTTCTATACATCCGGGCGAACAAGCAACGAAGCGGCTTTCCTTTACCAGCTGTTTGTAAGAGAATACGGCACGAACAATCTTCCTGACTGCAGCAATATGTGCCATGAGAGCAGCGGTGTAGCGCTGACTGAATCACTCGGCACCGGTAAAGGTTCAGCCACACTGGAAGATCTCTATGAAGCCGAAGTCATAATGATAATCGGTCAGAATCCGGGAACCAATCATCCCCGAATGCTCACCGCATTGCAGAAAGCAAAAGCAAACGGCGCAAAGATCATCTCCATTAATCCGCTTCCTGAAACAGGTCTTATGGGCTTCGATAATCCTCAGAAGATAAAAGGATTGCTTGGCGTAACTTCACAACTTACTGATGTCTTTCTTCAGATCAAAATAAACAGCGACATGGCATTGCTGCAGGCTATGGAATATATGCTTTTGAAAGAAGATGAAAATGATCCGGGGACTGTTCTTGATAGAAATTTTATTCAAAAAAATACTGCCGGCTATGAGAAGTTTGCTGAACATATTAAACAAAAAGATCTGAATGAATTAGTGAGATCTACAGGTATTGATTTAAGCGGCATTACAGAAGCTGTTAACATTCTCAAAAGCAAAAAGAAAATTATAATCTGCTGGGCAATGGGACTGACACAGCATAAGAATGCGGTTGATACCATAAAGGAGATCGTAAATTTACTGCTCTTGAAAGGAAGCATCGGCAAAAAAGGCGCCGGTACCTTTCCTGTGAGAGGTCACAGCAATGTGCAGGGTGACAGGACGATGGGAATTTATGAAGCTCCTTCGGTGGAATTTCTGGACCGCATTGAAAAATGTTTTGAATTCAAACCGCCTTATGAAAAAGGTTATGATACTGTAGAATCAATTAAGGCAATGCATAGAGGGAAAGCGAAAATTTTTTTTGCAATGGGCGGAAATTTTCTTTCGGCAACACCTGACACAGAATTCACTGCTGAAGCACTGAGAAAGTGCAGACTTACGGTTCAGGTTTCAACTAAATTAAACCGCAGCCATTTGATTCACGGAGAGGAAGCGATCATACTTCCGTGTCTCGGAAGAAGTGATAAGGATATGACAGGCGGCAGCGAACAGTTTGTTTCATGCGAAAATTCTACCGGCGTAGTGCAGGCATCAAAGGGTGTTCTTGATCCTGTGTCGGACGAACTGATGAGCGAAGTGGATATCGTATGTAATCTTGCCAAAGCAACACTCGGAAATAAAAGCAAAATCAACTGGGATAATTATACAAAACATTATGACAATATCCGGAATGACATCGAAAAAACCATACCCGGATTCGATAATTATAATGAGCGCGTCAGAAAGCCCGGAGGATTTTATCTGCCGCACTGCAACCGTGAAAATAAATACAACACTGAAACAGGAAAAGCTATGTTCAATATTGCTCATTATAAAGATCCTGAGCTAAAAGAAAATGAGCTGATAATGATGACCATCAGGAGTCATGACCAGTTCAATACAACCATATACGGACTTGATGACAGGTACAGAGGAATTTACAATGAGAGGAGAGTTGTGATGATGAATCAAAAAGATATTAAAGTAAGAGGAATGAAAGATGGAGACATAGTTGATCTGTTTAACTTTGACGGAGGCAGGGAAAGAGTTGCAAAAAAGTTTATCATAATAGAATATCCGGTACCTGAAGGCTGTGTGGCAACTTATTTTCCGGAAGCAAATGTACTTGTTCCGATCACGAGCGTGGCGGAGAAGAGCAATACACCGGCTTCGAAACAGGTGGTGGTGCAGGTGGTATTGAGTATTTAGTATTGGGTATTGGGTATTG
>CALMST010000170.1 GCA_937872315.1 uncultured Ignavibacteria bacterium
CCGTACTAACTCAAATTGAAAGTGAGCCCTTTGTTAATTTACCGACGGCGGGAAAGTTAAAACAGAAGGAATGGAATTGGCATAATCTCCATGATAGATACGCATCGTCATTATCTAAGCAGGGAAAGCCATTGTTTGAAATAATGTCATTGTTAGGAAATAGTCAGTTAAGTACGACGCAGAATTATTTACAGCTACTTGTTTAAAATGTTGGACCTATTAAATTTAAATTATAAAGCAGTTAGATTTTATATCTTACTGCTTTTTTAATATCTAAAGAACTCATCATTTTGTAATTTATTGAATCTAAGTTTAAATGGTTATAACATAACCATATAAATTAACTATATTTTTTTATATGAATTTGGTTAACGAAATTGAAAGCAGGCTAGTTGGTATCAGTTCAACAGAATTTGAAAAGGTATGCTCCCAATATTTTTCCGCTGAAGGATACAGTGTTCATGTTTATGGTATTGTTGCTGGTAAAAATAAGTCTAAAAAAGGGAAACCTGACATGTATATCTTTGAAAACGGAAAATATATTTTTATTGAATGTACAACAAATGTTACAAGCAATTTTAAAAAATTAAAAAAAGACCTAGAAGATTGCTTTGATGCAAAGAAAACTAAAATTGAAAGCTCATTAATTAACGAAATAAAGTTGTGTTTTAATTTTTTAATTTCTCCTCTTCAACATAAGGAATTACAGGATTTAGCAATCAAAAATAGTTGTAAATTAAGTATTTTGGATCTGTCGATTCTTTCAATAGAATTAAAAAGAAAGCATCCGGATATATTGAAAGATTTTTTTGAAATACCTTATGATACAAATCAAATTTTAAAATCTAAACAGTTTATAAAGGAATATCAAAAAACTAAATTCTCAATTGGTTTAGATAACGAATTCATTTTTCGAAAAGATGAATTAAAAATGGGTTTAGAGCAGCTTCATGAAAACAATGTATTAATAATTAGAGGTGATCCAGGAACGGGAAAAACAAAGTTTGCCTTGAAGTTACTTGAGCAATTTAGAAAGAAAAACTCAACATTTAAAGAATATGTCATCATGAATAAAGGTATTAATCTTTACGATGATTCTAATCGTTACTTTCAGAGAAAAGGAAAATATATCGTTTTAATAGATGATGCAAACAGAGGAATATCGAATCTCGAGACCATTTTAAGATTACTTATAAATGAAAAAATAGAAATAAAAATAATAATTACCGTAAGGAACTATGCCTTTAAAAAAATTGAATCTATTATCGATAACTATGAGCGATCACAAATAATTGAAATAAAAAATTTTAGTTATGATGAACTTAAAGAGTTATTACTGAAATTTAATAATTTTACCTATAGAGTAATTGACAAAATATATGATATAACCAAGGGGAATCCCAGATTAGCAATAATGAGTGCCAAATTAGTTCTTGAAGAAAACAATATTTTTGTACTATATAATGTTGCTAACATTTTTGAGAACTATTTTGGGAAAGTATTTGATGAAATTGAAAAATTGCAAAACCCAATGTATTTAAAAGTACTAGGGATTATATCATTTCTTAGAGTAATTAATAATGATGATGCCGAGACGTTTCAAAAGATTCAAGATACATTTGAAATAAGCAAAACTAATTTCTGGGATATTGTATACGAATTAAATGCCCAAGAAATTATAGATTTGTATGAAAATCAATATGCTAAGATTTCTGATCAATCGTTTCAAAGTTATATTTTTTATAAAGTTTTTTTTGAAAAAGAAATTTTAGACTATGGTAAATTATTAGTTAATTTTTCAAATGAATTTAAAAATTATCAATTGATTTTAGATACTCTAAATCCAGCCTTATCAAATTTCAATTCAGCATTTATTAAAGACAAATTAATTAAACATTATTTTTATTGGATTGACTTATGCAAAGACTATAAATTAAAACGACTTAAAGTTTTAAAATACTTTTGGTTTGTTAGTGAGGAAAACAGTCTTAAAATTATAGAGAAGGAAATAAATGAGTTACCAAGTACAAAATTAGACAATATTGATTTTGATATTGATACTCAGAAACTCTACAAATCAAGCTATAACAGTGACCATAAACTGGAATACTTTGATGTTCTTAAACAATTTAAGCAATCTTTTTATAGTTTTAGCAAATCACTAGAGCTTATGTTCAACCTTTTACAGAAAAATCCTGATTTATACGGTTGGATTTTGAAGTACTTCAAGGAAGAATTAATTTACGATAGAGATTCATTTGATGAAAAATATCATTTTCAAATTTCACTTTTTAATTTTTTGTTAGAAAAATCAAAAAGAAAAAATAAACTATTTGAGAATATAATATTTCAAATAGCAAATATTTTCTTAGAAACTTCATATAGGACTGGTTGGAGTAGAGGCAAGCATTCCTTTGTAATGGCAACTGTTAATCTTGTTTTAAATGAAGAAATCAAAAAATTAAGAGGATCAATAATAAAATACATTTTTAATAATTTTAAAAATAAAGAAAAAAGAGAAAAAATATTAAACTTTTTAGAAAAATATGTGCAACCGCAAGGTTATGAAATTCAACGTAATATTTATCATTTCGATTCTGAATTTATAATTCCGTTTATACAATCAAACTTTGAATCAAATAATTTTCATCATTGTAAAATCGTTAACGATTATATTAGATTTCTTGAAAAAAGAAATGGTTATGCAGACCTTGGCAAGTTAAAGAGAAGATTTCAAAATCAAACTTATAAAACATATGAATTATTAAAGTGGGATGAGCAAAGAGAATTGAGAATGAAAATGAATGAGTTTAGTATGTATCAAGCGAAGAAATTAAAAAAGAAATTTTTTAAATTCACTTTCTCGGATTATGTAACCTTAATAGTTCAAGTTGAAGAAATTAAGAAGATTATAAAAGGATACGGTGCCGAGCAAATAAACAGTTCTTTAGATTTAGTCCTTGAATATCTAGCTCAAAGTAACATTGTGCTTTTTATAAAATTAATTAATAAGATTTTAGATCGGGGAAATAAAGCTAACATAATTCCTCATAAATCGTTAGAAGTAGCTTTATCTTTAAATAATAAGTTTGCAATTCAGATTTTTAGAGCAGTGAATAAGCCAAAATATGAACAAAGATATGCGTGGCAATTATTATTCTTTACTTATTTGCCTGAGAGTTTGGTTAACAAAAAATACTTAGATCATTTTTATAAGTTTATAGCAAATAAATTTTACAATTATTATTGTATTGTAAATTTCGATTTCTTTAAAAAGTTTGAATCTGTTGATAAAGATGTCTTTTTTAAAACACTAAGATATTTATTGACAAGAACAAAAGTTAATGGCTTTAAGGTGGATTTTCGTTATTTGCTTTACCATTTAGAAGATAATGATTATATCCTGAATAAGTTTAAAGATAAGAACTTGAATTTGTTAAAGAAAATTTATCTTTATCAACTAACTGTTGACGAAATGGATTATAGTAGAAAAATTTTCAGTTATATTATTCGCAGGGATATTAATTTTTTTTTGGAGTATTTAACTTTTAAATACAAAGATAAAACATTTATATCAAGACATGATGAACATGGTGATTTTAAATCACTTTGGGATTTGAAAGGGTATGAACAAGTTATCTCCCAAGCTTTATGGTTTTGCCAGAAAAAAGAAATGTATTCTGTATATGGAGACGAATTTTTTACTGTGTTTTTTAAAAATGTTCCTATGGATGACAGAGTAGAATGTTATATAAAAAAATACATACAAACTAATATTAAAAAAATTAAAAATCTTAATACAATTTTTAGTATTGTTGAATCATGTTATCCCGATAAAAGAATATTTTTTCTAAAGTATCTTTTTGAAACAAAGCCAGATTTTAATAATTTTGAAAATTTATTTTTGGAAAAAAAATCCTGGTCTGGATCTAGAAGTCTAATACCTGCTTATGAAAAATGTAAAATATTTTGGGAAGAAGTTGAGCAGTTATTAATTGAAATCAATAAACCACAATTTTTAAGTTATGTTAAAAGTAATATTGAAAGCTATGAGCATAGAATAAAGTATGAGCTAAAGAGAGATTTTATTGAAGAAGACTAACCGGAGAAAATCGTAGCCAAATCGTAGCGAACCACAATTTTTTTAAAAAATCAGGTACTTAGAAATAGTCTCTAACTGCCTTTTATATTTAACAATTGTGAATTTAAAAACTATAAAACTCTTTATGCTAGAATTTGTGATTAAGAGTCATTTGATAAAGTCGGATTTTAGTTTAAATTCTAACTTTTTGATGAAACTCATTAGTCAATTCATTAGTAAGACTTCTACTATTTTAAAGACCTTTCCCGGAAAGAATGGGAAGGAGTTTTAAAAATTGTTTCTCTCTAATTCAAATAAGTTTAAGATTTATTATCTGTTTTTTGTTAATCCTCTGACTAACAAAATGACTTCACGAAGCTGTAACACCAAGCTTAAAAGTGAAGCCAATCAGTTTCTTAAAAACTTTAAATTCGAACACTCACAAAAACCGAAAATTGACAGGTCTTCATTGAAACTATCAGAAGTAAGAGAAAGAATTATTTCTCATTACAATATAAATAATGCTCATAATACTTTTCTAAGTTATCGGAATAGTTATGATAATCTGATGCGTATTATTGGAGATTTGCCAATTTCAATTATAGATAAATCAATAATAGAAGATTTCAAAACTAAAAGAAGTAAAGAAGTTAATCTGATCTCAACTAACATAGATATTAGGAACATAAAAGCTATGTTCAACAAGTTAGTTGAATTTGAATTTCTGGAGTTTTCAAAGGTTGCAAAGATAAAACAATTCAAGATTGAAAAGAAAAAAATGTTGGCTATTGATTCAGCGGATATTGTTAATATTCTGAATAGCATAAAAGACATTCAGCTTAAACATATTGTAAGATTTACTTTACTTACAGCAAGCAGGATTTCTGAAGTTCTAAATGTAAAGATCAAAGATATTGATTTTGAGAATGAAGTAATTAATATCTTTCAACAAAAAACCAATTGTTTTAAGACTATTCCATTGACTAAAGGACTCTTAGAATTGATTAATGAAATTATAAATTCCGGGAATGATTCAAATATTCTGACTTTAGCAAACAAAGAAAGTTATTTATTTCATAATAAGATAATTAATAGAACTGATCTGAAATTACGAGCTGATACTGTAAGTAAACAGTTTAAGAGGATTCTTAAAAAATTAAAATTAAGTGATGACTTTAAATTTCATTCACTCCGTCATAGTTCGATTACCGAACTGATAAAAAATAATGTTCCTTTGAATATTGTAAAGGAGATTGCTGGGCATAAATCAATTACGACGACTATGATTTATTCTCATGTGAAAAGTGACGATTTGAGACAGGCTGTAAATTCTTTGAGTTTCTAAGAAATATATTGTAATTAAATCTTTTTTTCAATTAATTAAAATAAAAAAGAATGATTTAGAAATTATTCGTAAGATTAGAAATGATTTTGGACATAATTATAAAAAAATCGAATTCTCAACTGAAAAATTTTTGCAAGAATAAATAATCTTGTAATTAATAGATTTGAAAAAAAGAAAGTGAGTCCAAGACAAATTTTCATAAATAACGTTGTTTTAATTCTTGCATTTATTCATCGTGAAATGTTTGATACCAAAAGATATGTTGAGAAAAAAGATTTTATTCTCATGATTTAAAAGTAATCTTATTCAGAGAACAAAGGATTTTTTAATTATTTTAAGAAATACTGAAAAGTAATTTAAAATATTTCTTAATTTAGAAAGGTTTAAACATAGTTTCAGGATTTTCAGAAATTAATCTACCGTAAAATTCTGTTGCATAAGAATCTGTCATACCAGCAATAAAATCACAAATTATTCTTTTTTTATCATATTTGTTTGAAACATCATATATTTTTCTGAAATCATCAGGCAATAACTTATAGCCTTCTTTCTCGTCAAGAACTTCAAATATATATGTTACTATTTTCTTTCCTCTGTATTCTGCAATACTTATTTTAGGCGAAAGAACCTGAGAAATGTAGCAGAACTGTTTTAAAACTTCCACAACTAATTTAGATTCTGATTTTAATTCTACTATTGATAGGCAAGGGTTATTTTCATTATATTGAACTAACTCAACATTTCTGATAAAAGTCCCAATTAATCCTGAAGTAAAATCTACTCTTAAATATCCATTTTTGCTTACTTTTTTCGCCATTCTATAAGAAGAATCTGATCTATACATAAAATAATCATTAAGGATTTCATTTAATTCGAGTTTATTAGAAATTTCCAAACTGACAGGAGTAATTATATTCTTAAAAACTACATCTTTTAATACCTCTCTTACATTATCCTCAGTTACTTGCTTCTTTAATTTTTTAGCTACTTTATCTACCAATAAATTAAGCATTCTTTTAGCTGGAAATAACATATCATATGGATTGAAAAATCCAGCTTTTAAAGAGTCCTCCAAATCATATGTAGAATAGGCTATATCATCTGCTATATCCATAATTTGGCATTCAATTGTTTTAAATTTCACATTGGCAAATTTATTATTTAAGACATTTTTTTTTATTTTATTTACGATGTCTGCTTCCGATGAATAATATCCTTTAATAATTTTTTGAGGTAATTTTCTTTTTCCTTTGTAGTTAGGGATCTTTTTATCATACTTCAAAATTGAAGCAAGACAACGATACGTTAGATTTAATCCGATTCGGTTATCTTTTTTCATTCCGAGCCAATCATTATTGCTTAGATCATAAAATTTTTTCTCAATCTTTGTAAGCATTCTTAGAGTTTGAGCATTCCCTTCAAATCCACCATAACTTCTCATTTTTTCATTTAATGCTCGTTCACCTTGATGTCCAAAGGGAGGGTGACCTAAATCATGAGCTGTTCCACTAAATTCTACTAAATCTAAATCTATTTCAAATGGTTTTTTATTTTTACTTGAAGCTCTATTATTCAATCTAATTGCAATAGATTTTGCAATTTGAGCTACTTCTAAAGAGTGGGTTAATCGATTTCTAAAAAAATCAGATTCTTTTCCAGGAAACATTTGAGTTTTGCCTTGAAGTCTTCTAAATCCACAACTGTGAATTAGCCGAGCATAATCTCTTCTATAATTTGACCTATATTCCTCATGTTCTAAAAAAGAAGTTTTTTCTTTTGAAATTCTTGAATCACTATTTTTACTATATAGTGGATTTTCTTTCATTTCTGATTCCTAAATGTAAAATGCTTGTTTAGTTAGTTTTGGAGGTTTTAACTTCAGAGGTTGTTTTCGCTAGAGATTTGTTATTATCAGTTTTTATTTGAAAAACTATTTTATCCTTTTGAATACTTATATAATCTTTTAATCCTTTTGGGACATAAGTATTTTTTACAATATATTTTTTTGCTTCAACCATTGCTGGATTTGTAAAATCTAATTTTTTATTTTTCATATTTCTTTTTATATAAAGTTCTTGAATAATTTTTACAAAAGCAAGTATAATTTAATAATCTAATAAAATTAAATTTATTCTTCAGGATAAAATTTACCTTTTAAAACTGGTCTAAATTCTTCACAAATTTTTTCTAAATTCGCTATTTCCTCTTTACTTATTTCTGAATAAGAATCTTTATTTGAGAACTTTGCTATTTGTGTAGCTCCTCCAACTGAATAATCTTGCGAGCTTGTCTCTTTAATGCAAAATGTGGAAAGCAACATAGCCCCTTTAAATGAAATATCTTTTTGATAATAACGATTAAAGAGATATGTTGCAATTACAGGAATGCCTATGCATTCAAATCCTGTAGTGCTTTCTCTTGGAACAAAATTATCTTCACTATTCAAGAAAATTATTTTAGGAATATTATTTTTTGAATAACCACCAAGTAATATAACTAACCTTGCTCTTTTTTCTAATTTTTGATGTGCAAAATAATCATCGTATTTCTTTTTTAACGAACTCCGAAATTGTTCTGCTAAATTGTTGACACCTTTAGTATAATCTAATTCAGATTGGATAAGATTAATTAGATGCATTGCCAATGAACCATCTCCAGCAATTCCTATTGCATAATGATTCTCTAATTTAAATACCTTCTTAACAGTGTCATTACTTGTAAAACCAGCAGTTGCTTGACTATCCGAAGCTAAAACAATACCCTCTTTTGTTATAACACCAATTGTTAATGTCATTTAACTAAAATTAATTTCGATGTCATCTCTGCCATCTGGAATACTTTTATTACAGGGAGGAACGTATCTTTTAAACATTGCTCTTTCTGCTGCTTTTCTGTAATGTTCTTCTTTTATGTCAGCATATCTAAAATAACATTCACTTGTTTTAATATATTCTTTAACACAGAAATTTGAATTATTTTCAGAAAAAAATGAAAGTAAATGAGATTTAAGATTTTCAGATTGCCCTACATAAAAAACATAAATATTACCATTATCATGCTTATATGACAAACGGAAAGCACCGGATAGATCATTTGAAATATCCTTTATTAGAGATTCTTTGAGCTCGATTAAATTTGTCCAAGAAATAGGAATGGATTCCATTAGTTTATACTTAAAGTTAATTTAGAAATATATTAATCAAAACAAAAGGTAAACATAATTATAGAAATTTTACATAACTTACTAAAAATTTTCTTATGATCAATTGTGAATGTAAATTATTTTGCAATTATTTTTTTTTGCTTCTTCATTTTAATAATATTCCTTTATATACTCATATGCCTTATTAAAAAGCTCTTCATCCTTAATAACATATTTAACCCAAAGTATTTTCCTTAACTCCCTTTTTATTTCTTTCTCTCCAGTTGTAGAATTTTGCCAACCGTCAAAGCGAACTATCCGAACAATTTCATCAATATCATTAACTATTCTTTCAACTATGGCAGGTGTCTTGTCTGTTTTCATTTCAAGGAAAAGCTCTGTTAATGCCGCCTTTGCGCTTTTCTGTTCTTCTTTTGTGTCTGTTCCTTTTTCTGCCTGTAAAGTTTCTTTTGCTATCTGACAAAGTTCTTTTATAAACTCTATTGAATTTATTAATCCTTTTTCGGCTTTGTCTCTGACTTCTTCAAGTCGTTCACTCAATTCTTTAAATTTCATTACTCCCTTATGTTTTGCTAATCGGCTAACCAAAATTTTTAAAATTTTATTTGCCTGTTTCGGATCTTTCTTCATCATCAAATCATCAATGACATCTGCATTCAAAATCATTTCTTCCATGTCAGTCGATATTCCGGAAACTATTATATGATCGTGAATGAGTTTTGTCGTTTGTGCTCCTAATGCATGCCATAATAATCTGCCACTGTCATTAGATGTTGGTTTTACCGATGTATAAACCTGCGAAAGCCATTTATAATCTTTCTGAAATATATTCAGAATTTCATCTGGGGAAAGTGCTTCCCATAATTTTGACAAGTTACTGTAATCTCTTGCAAATGCATCTCTCTTTTCATTCGAATTGATACAATCTTGTGCTGCCTGCAATCCTTCAAATCCTGTAATACTTCTATCAACATTTGAAAAATGACTTAAACATTTTTGAATTAACTCAGGTAGTTTATCTCTTAACTCTTGTAAGTTTGTAATTACTGCTTTTATTGTTGCTTCATCAAATGCTAATGCATTTGCAGTATCATCAAACACTCCAAAGTAGTCTACTATTCTTCCAAAAGTTTTATTCGGAAACAAACGATTAGTTCTGCAAATTGCCTGTAAAAGTGTGTGATCTTTTAATGACTTATCCAAATACATAGTTTGTAAAATTGCTGAATCAAAACCAGTTAAGAGTTTTGCAGTTACAATTAAGAATTTCAAAGGTGAATCAACATCATTATATTTTTCTATAACTTTTTCCTGTTTGTCCTTATCCATTCCCCAGCGTTGCTTAAATTCAAAAGTGTCATTAGCTGAAGTGCTTATTACAACTTCACTTGCTTCAATTGGAAACCAAGTATCTAATGCTTCCTTGTATTGAATGCATGCAAAACGATCTGGAGTTACAATCATTGCTTTCAATCCTTCCGGTTCAACATGCTTTGTAAAATGCTCTGCAATGTCTTTCACAATTTCTTTAACTCGTTTCGGGGATTTTAGAAATACGTTCATGTTAGTTGCCTTTTGACTCAAAGTATTTCTATCTTCTTCACTCAGATCATTTGTAAGTTCCTTAAAAGCAGTGTCCAAATCTTCTTTTTGAATATGATAGTTCGGCAGTCGTGGTTCAAAATGTAATGGCAATGTTGCATTGTCTCTAATACTTTCCTGAAATGTATAACGACTCATGTAACCTGCTGAATCTTGTTCTGCACCAAAAGCCCAGAATGTATTTTTATCAGCTTTGTTTATTGGTGTTCCTGTTAAACCGAAAAGAAAAGCATTTGGTAAAGCTGATCTCATTTTTCTTCCTAAATCTCCTTCCTGAGTTCTGTGAGCTTCATCAACCATTACAATAATATTTTCCTGCCTATTCATGTCCTTATAAGCTTCCTTGAATTTATGAATCATTGTAATAATTATTTTCCTCGAATCTTGCTCCAACAAATCATGTAGTTCTTTAATGTTCTCGGTTGTTATCATATTCGGAACTTCTGCTGTATTGAATGTTGCTGTGATTTGTGTATCCAAATCAACTCTATCCACTACTATGAGAACTGTTGGATTTCCTAACTCTTGCTGCTTTCGTAATTTCATAGCAGCGAATAACATAAGTAAAGATTTTCCTGAACCCTGAAAATGCCAAATCAAACCTTTCTTAATTTTTCCCTCAGTAACTCGCTTTACTATTCTATTTGCAGCTTCATATTGCTGATAACGGCAAACGATTTTTATTTTCTTTTTCTGATTGCTCGTTGCGTAAATAGTGAAATACTGTAATATATCAAGTAGAGTTGAAGGCTTTAGTAAGTGAGTAATCTGTTTTGAAACATCCTGCAGTCCTGCAAAATATTCTAACTCATCTTTATCATCTTCCAGTCTCCAGGGTGTCCAAAATTCGAGCGGTGTCCTCACGGCACCTATGAAAAGTTCTTTGCCTTCTGTTGCAAATGAAAAAATATTCGGAACGAATAATTGCGGAACTGAATTTTCATATACTTCGTGAATGTCATGAGCACCATCCAACCAACTTACTGCAGGTCTGACCGGAGTTTTAGCTTCACCAACAACGAGCGGGATTCCATTAATAAAAAATACCAAATCGGGAATTTTTGTTTCTCTTGCTCGAATTGAAAACTGATTAGTAAGAATGAAAGAGTTATTTTTTATGTCTTCAAAATCGATCAAACGAATAGGAATGTGCTGATCATCCTTACCGAAGGGTAAAGTGATTTCACCTCTTAACCATTTGGAAAATTCTTCATTCGCACGAACCAAGCCTACATTGTTTACAGTGATCAGGATTGCACGAAGTTTATGAATTACTTCCTCTGCTCTCTCAGGGTGTAAAGCAATTTCTGGATTTAACTTGCAAAGTGATTTAGTTAATTCTTTTTCCAACAAAACATCTTCAATATTTCTTTGCAACAAATCACTTTGAACATATTTCCATTTAACAGTGTCATAATCGACAGATTTTTCAGCGACTATTCCTGATTGAATGTTATTTAGGTTAATACCTGTAAGTTGTTGAATGATAAAATGTTCTACCGTATTTAGTTCGTTAAAACTCATCCTAAAATTTCATTAAGTAGTTTCTGTTTCAATTTTCTTAATGTCATTTTTTGAGTTTTGATCACTTCTCTGGTTTTATCAAATTGCTCAAATACTTCACTCAATTGTTTTTGTTTCTCTTTTTTGGGAAGTATAAATTCCTGAGCTGCCAAAGTTTTCCATTTGATGGTTGGAGAAAGTGAACCCTCTGAGACTTGAACAGCTCTATTCATAAAACAATCCGATTGCAGGAAATATGGAAGAAAACTCTTTTCAATTAAGTTTTCATTCGCTCTTAAGATCATACTATGAGCTGATGCTATTCCATCAAAATGTGAAATAGCAACTTTGCGAAGATAAGCTCTGCGTTTTCCAAAGATGATATCGCCTTTATAGATTTTTAATTTCGTTCCGATAACATCATCTGGTATTCCTGTTCTTTCAATTTTCAAATTATCTGCATCCAAATGTTCCAAGCCTACATATGTTTTTAGATTGGTTTTTTTTGGTTCCACTCTTTCTGAAATATTGATTGCAATTTTTTCAAGCCTTAATTTTTCAAAATCTTTTGCTAAAAGAAAATTACCGAATTGCATTTTCTCACCAAACAACTCTCTAAGCAATTGATTTTTCAAATTCAATAAATTCTTCTCCTGCTGTTCGGCTTGTTCAATAGCTGTTTCAATACTTTGAAATAATTCGACTATCAGAACTTGCTCAGATATGGGAGGGTAAAATATTTTAAAAGGTATTAGATCTTTAGGATAAACATGAGCTTGTGCTGTTCCTCTTTGAAAATTAATTATTATATTCTGCTTTGCCTTAAGTGAGTAGAAAACAAAACTAAGATTTAAATTATTTTTGGACAGCGGTTGAATTGTAGTGCAGTCTGAAGCATAGATTGGTTTTGAATAAAAGTCCACGTAACCAGCATTCACTCCAGAAGCACTTACAGTAATTATTTCGCCTTCTCTATTGTGTTGATTGTGATAATAAGAAGGGCCAATTGCACTTGCAATTACAGGAATATAACCTTTTGCAACTTTTGATTTGGTAATTGTATTACCTCTCTTAATTTCACACAAATCTCCAAGAGAAGTTAATTTCCAATTTTCTTTTTGTAATTTACTCAATTCTTAATTCCAATGTTTTCTAATTTCTTAAATAATTCTGTTAATGATTTGTTATACTCCCTTTGACCTTTCTCAATATCAAATAGTAATTCTTCAATATTATTCTCAATACTTGCAATTTTTTGCTTCACATATAAAGATAGGCTCAAATTTCCATTGTGTGAAATAACATCATTTTTAGATATAACTTTAGAAAATCCATCTTCTTCATTAACTTTCCAGTAAGTATCTGCAATCCTTTTTATATTCTGCGAATCTAACCAAGCACTGTTTCTTTCTAACTTTAATTCCTTCACAGCATTTATGAATATTATTTTATCTTTTCTATCTTTTGGTTTTTGCATTGAACACACAAGCAGACAACTTTCCATAGGTGAGTTGTAAAAAAGATTTTTCCCTAAGCCTATAACAGCATCCACCATATCTGCTTCAATCATTTTCTTTCTTATTTCACTTTCAGAATCACGAAATAAAACCCCATGCGGAAAAAGAACAACACATCTGCCTGTATCAGGATTCAAACTCTTTATAATATGTTGAAGGAAAGCATAATCCGCACAACCTTTTGGTGGAGTTCCCCATATATTTCTTCCATATGGATCATTCATCCATTTTTGCTGATTCCATCTCTTGACACTGTAAGGTGGATTTGCCATGATCACATCAAATTTCCGCAACTCGTCATTTTGCAAAAGCTGTGGACTATCTAAAGTATCCCCTTGCACAATTTGAAACTCATCTACATTATGCATATACATATTTATTCGAGCAATTGCAGAAGTAATTAAATTTAATTCCTGACCGTAAAGTTTTAGAGTTCTGTATTCTTTCTTCTGCTCTTTCAAGTGTAAAGCACTATTTAATAAAATCCCTCCACTTCCGCATGTTGGATCATATACACTTTCGCCGGGTTGCGGATCTGTAATCATAGTCATAAGTTTTACAACGGTTCTGTTTGTGTAAAACTCAGCCGCTGTATGTCCGCTATCGTCGGCAAATTTTTTAATCAGATATTCATAACCTTCACCCATTATATCATGTGGAACACTCTTCAAACTCAAATCAATTTTTGAAAAATGTTCAATCAGATCAAGCATCTTTTCATCACTCATTCGTTTTTTATTTGTCCATTGCGCATCACCAAAGACATCATGCAGTTGCTCAAAGTTAGCATTCTCAATCTTCCGCAAAGCATTTTGTAAATGTTTTCCAACATCTACAGATTTACTTCGGATATTTTTCCAATGACAACCATTAGGAATATCAAACCAATGATTTTCTCTAAACTCTGCATAAGTTATGTCGCCATTGGAATCATCCAAAGCAATTTGATATTCTTCGTCCCAGACATCAGAAATACGTTTGAAAAAAAGTAAAGGAAAGATGTATTGTTTGAAATCGGCAGCATCAATCATTCCCCTTAGAATGTTTGCCGCTCCCCATAAATATTCTTCAAGTTGTTTTTGCGTCATTAAGTCTTTTAGAAATTATTTTTAAGGCTTAATTTACTTTCATTAGATTGTATTATCAACTATAAAATTTTCTTTGATTTAAATTTTATAATATTATTGTAATAAGTATTTTAAAAATAAAATGGGAGGGTAAGCAATGAAAAAAATAAGAAAATCCGGGAATGAGATTAAAAAAGAAATTGAACTCATTTTTCAGAACGCTAAAACAAAAAAAGATTTAAATGATAAAATAAAAATCTTCTTTAAAAATATCACAGGTAAAGAACTTATCAATCATATTCGAATTTCATCTCTATTTACAGGTTACCTAAATCATAATCCAAAATATAAACAAAAATTGGACGAAGAATCAAATAGACTTCTTTCAGGTGATTTGTTAATAAAAAGTCATTAAATGCTAATTTTATTGTAATTGAGTATGACAGTTTTCAAAAATAAATCCTGTTGATTATGATATTCCGTCCGTCCGTCGGACAGAATTCTTTTGCTTAAAGAAAAAATTAAAAACTAATTTAAAGTTTATCAAAAAATCCAGAGCTGGTAATTATTATAAAATTTGATTTGCTTGATAAAGTTGAACAGGGAATCAAAGGCTCAGAAGAAAGTAGGGTATATATAGGTAAGCCCAAAAAACAACCGCCGGCATTCACCGGCGGTTGTTTATATTACATATATATTAGATTTTTTTTTCATAACACGCTATCACGCTCATGTCTAATACTTCTTCTTTGTAAGCGCTTTATATTCAGGTGATTTGCGTCCGTACTTTCTTTTCACGTGCACCTTTGCTCTCTGAGCCCTGTCCTTCAGGCCGCCTTTTTCATTGAAGTACCGGAGAATCTTGCTCCTCTGAGCAAGGAATTCACTCTCCTTCTGCGCAGAGCCGGCTATCGCGTCACTTACCGCTGCTTCCTGCGCTTCAAGCGAAGTGATCGAGAATTCCTCGTCGGCAGGACCGTAAAAGCCGAACGTCTTTACCAGCGCGATCAGCGATCTGAAATTACCGAGCCTTGATTTATGATCAAGCATCGATACCGATATGAAAACCGGTACAGGTTCGCCTTCCTTCAGATTCTTTATGATCTCCTTTTTCATTTTTGCGTGTTCCTGAATGTTCTCGCCTGTAAGAAGCTTTACAATGTTGTCGGTCTGCCTGTATTCAGTCGAATTCTTTCCTTTGATCTCGAGTATCTCGCTTCTTACGTTGATGGATATCTTCACCATTTTATCAACTTCAGTGTTGATCTTTTCCCTTGCCTGCATAAATGCGGCGGCTGCATCCTTGAACGGTGTGATATCACTGTCAACAAGATTCACGAATGTTTCGTAATTCTGGAGCTTCAATTCTTCTGAAGTCGGATTATAAAGATCATAATCCTTTACAAATGCCACCATCTCCCGGCTGCTTTTCAGCTTTGCCTCTAAAGAGGCGCTTATATTCTTTTTCATGATATTTTAAATTTTAAGATTTATAAATTATTTTTTTCTCACCGGATCATCTCTTTATTCAAAGTATTCACATTTTCTTAACTAAGCATAAACTCATTCCTGAAAATATTTAAAATTTACAATTTAAAATTTAAAATTGTCACGGGGGTACGCCGCAGTACCGCTCAATCACTCCGTCGAAGCTGCTGGCAATCTCAATAAATTCGATGTAATAGAGATGCTCCTTACGCTCCGGAATATTCAGAAACGGCTTGAGGACTATGGATCTGTTTTTGAAGTGTATTACCAGGAGAATGCATGCGGAGATTATACTGCCGCTGATCCCGGATAATATCTGATTTGAATAGTGAAGGTATGAATCCGCTTTTGTAATGAATGCTTTTGAAATTCCGTATTTAAGACAGGCTTTCTGAACCGCTCTGCTTATCCCCGCCTTTTCTGTATTTCTGATTACAGCTTTCATTACTTTAATTTTATTTTATGACGGTTATACACCGGTCTTTTATAAAAGTTCCGTAAAAATAATTGACCGGAATTTCTTGTTAGATAATATTTTTCAAGAAAGGTTTAATCCCTTAACCCGGACTGTCACCGGCAAATATAAAACTGTTGGTGGAAAGTTGGATACTGTTGGTGGAAAGTTCGATACTGTTGATGAAAAGTTGGATACTGTTGCCGGAAAGTTCGATACTGTTGGTGGAAAGTTCGATACTGTTGGTGGAAAGTTCGATACTGATGATGAAAAGTTGGATACTGTTGCCGGAAAGTTCGATACTGTTGGTGGAAAGTTCGATACTGTTG
>CALMST010000171.1 GCA_937872315.1 uncultured Ignavibacteria bacterium
CCGAGTCCCATATCGAAAATAAAAAATCCCTGACGTTCATCCATTATTTCAGAAAGCGTTCTCTTATCATTCCATATATAAAGTGAATCATAACTGAATACATCAGAGGTATTAGAAAGAAGAGTCTGATCTTTTATTTTATTAGTATCGAAAGGAACTTTGTGAGTGGTATCTGAAAGTTTATCCTGAGAAAATACATACTGAGATATGAGTAGTAATACCAGCGAAAATAAAACTTTCATCTATATGCATTTAAGAATTATTTTTTTGTTCGAGATTTTCCGGATCTTTACTGTGTTTGATAATTTTCGCATCTATCATGAAGATTACATCTTCAGCAATATTGGTTGCATGATCGGCAAGACGCTCAATATTTCTTACAAGCGTAAGAATGTGCATACCCGGTACAATCAGTTCTGAATTATCTTTCATTTTATATGCTAAAAGATCAAATATTACGCTGTCAAGTTTATCAACTTCTGCATCTGCTTTAATAAGATTTTTAGCCAGCTCTGCATCACCGTTTACAAAACTGTCGATACTCATTTTTATTAATTTCTGAACTTTGACAGCTATTTCATCCACTCTCATTTCTTTCAGAAGATCCGAATAATCAACAAGGTTTTCAGCTCTTTCAGAAATATTGACAGCTATGTCACCCATTCTTTCCAGATCACTGTTGATCATAAGAGCAGTCATTATTAGACGAAGATCATTTGCAACTGGCTGAGTAAGCGCAAAAATTCTCTGACAGTGTTTGTCAATTTTTATATCGTATTTATCGACTTCGTCATCTCTTGATTTTACAGTTTCGGCGAGTTCGAGATTCCCTTCAAATAAAGCTCTGAAAGAAAACTCAACCTGTTCTTCAACGAGACTGCCCATTTTAATGATCTTTTTCCTTAGTTGCTCAAGCTCTTCTTCAAGATAATGTAACATTTACAGATTATTTAATTTTTTATAAAATATGGAAATAAATATTCAAATGAAAACTATTTGTTAACAGTCTGTTAACCGAATCTTCCCGATACATAATTCTGTGTTTCCTCTTTATCAGGTTTAGTGAACATATTTTTTGTCGAATTATATTCTACGATCTCGCCCATAAGAAAAAAAGCACACTTGTCACTTACTCTGGCTGCCTGCTGCATGTTATGTGTCACTATAACTATTGTAAGATCTGTTTTTAATTCAAACATCAACTCTTCGATCTTTGCAGTAGATATCGGATCAAGCGCACTTGCAGGCTCGTCCATCAGAAGTACATCAGGATCCACAGCCAGAGCTCTTGCTATACAGACTCTTTGCTGCTGCCCCCCTGATAATCCTATAGCCGAATCATTCATTCTGTCTTTTACCTCATCCCATATAGCGGCTCTCTTACAACTTGTTTCAACTATCTCATCCAGTTCCTTTTTGCTTTTTACACCATTGATCCGCGGTCCGTATGCAACATTTTCATAAACAGATTTCGGAAAAGGATTAGACTTTTGAAAAATCATACCAACTCTTTTTCTTAATGCAACCACATCAACATTCTTATCATAAATATTTATGTCATCTATCATCACTTCGCCTTCAATCCTGACATTGTCAATTGTATCATTCAGCCTGTTGAGAGTCCGGAGAAAAGTAGATTTACCGCACCCTGAGGGACCTATTAGTGATGTTATTTTATTTTCATCTATTCCAATAGTAACATCTTTAAGCGCTCTGTTATTTCCGTAGTAGAGATTAAGGTTTTTAGTATGTATTTTAAATTCCTTCAAATTTTAATCATTCATTTTATTTCAATAATTTTAAATTAATAAACCATTAATACAAATATTCTGATTTAAAAATATCTTTTTATTAAATATCAGACATCTACAATGCCGTCCTTCATGGTTATTATTGAGTCACAATTTTTTGCAAATTCCTCATTATGTGTAACTATTACAAAAGTCTGTCTGTATTTATCTCTTAATCCAAAAATAAGATCTGTAACTGCATTTGCATTTTCAGTATCGAGATTACCTGTAGGTTCATCAGCAAGAATAAGTTTTGGAGAATTCACAAGAGCTCTTGCTATTGCAACCCTCTGCGCTTCCCCACCTGAGAGTTCAGATGGCTTATGTTCCATTCTGTCTTTCAAACCGACTTCTGTTAGTAATTCCTCGGCTCTATCTCTGTCAGGTTCGCCGGAGATCATTGAAGCTATCATTACATTCTCGATAGCGGTAAATTCCGGAAGCAGGTGATGGAACTGAAATATAAATCCTATTTTCTTATTCCTGAATTCCGAGATCTGCTTTTCTTTTAATTTAAAAACATCCTGACCTTCGAATACAACTTTACCCGAATCAGGCTTATCAAGCGTCCCGAGAATATGCAGCAAAGTACTCTTGCCTGCACCGGACTTTCCAACTATGGAAACTATATCTTCCTTATTGATTTTCATTGATAGTCCTTTTAATACTTCCAGAGAATTTGTCTTCGTAACCTGATATGACTTCTTCAGATCCGTAACTTCTATCAAAATTTCTTTATCTGACATTTACTTATTTTCAGTTAAATTTTACTATTATAAATCCTTCACTCCGTCAGGAATAAATCCCAGATCAAATCCTCCGCAGCCGGTCTTTCCGAAACTTCTTTTTGCCTCGAAGACTCAAAGTCTCAAAGACTATATTATGATCGTTTCTAATCCTTTGATTCAGAAGCACACTAAAAAGAATCCTTACAAAGCTGGTCCTCCCGGATAGACCTGAAAAAAAATACTTCGTAGTTTCTGAAAATTTAAATTTAAAAACACTAAAAACAAATTCCTTTGAGACTTTGAGACTTCGAGGCTGATGAAACAGATTTGTTCTCGAACATTCTGGATGGACCAGTTCTCAATTCAAAAATCCTGGATCCCAAATCGTATCTATTCCCACCTTATTGCATTCACCGGCTCTAATCTTGCCGCCCGTCTTGACGGATATAGTGAAGCAAGGAAACACAGTATCATTGCTGCTACCGGTATATATATAAAATCCATATACTGTAACTCTACCGGTAAGGCTGAAATTTTATATACTCCGGAATCAAGTTTATACAGATCGAGATATTTCTGAGCCAGAGTAACTCCAAGTCCAAGTATTGTACCTGCAATAATGCCTATCACTCCTACTGAGATACCTTCAAACAGAAAAATATTTGTTATCATTTTATCTGTAGCCCCGAGAGCTTTCAACACACCTATATCCCTTTTTTTCTCTATCACAGTCATAGTCAGTGATCCCAGTATGTTAAATGAAGCAACAGCTATGATAAGACTTAGTATAATAAATGCTACCCATCTCTCAACTTTCAAAATAGAATAAAAATCTTCGTGGAGATCGTACCATGTCAGTACTTTAAAATCATTTCCAAGTAAAGCTTTTATTTTTTCCTTTCCGGCTTCTGAATCTGATATATCATTATATCTTATTTCAACACCGTTAACTTTGCCGTCGAGGTTAAAGAGATACTGTGAATTTTCAAGAGAAATATATGCATAATTCCCGTCATAATCTTTGTTATCTGAATCATATACACCTGAGATAATAAATTTTTTGGTCTTGGGTTCTACAAACTGTGTTAGAGAATTTTCCAGACCGACCGGACTCAATAATGTAAGCGTATCTCCGGGTCTGGCTTTTAATTTACCCAGTAAAGTGAATCCCATTATTATACCGCCGTACTCACCGTTATTTTTAAGATCGAATTCACCGAATCTCATAAAGTCCTTCACGCCGGAGACATCTCCTACTTCATTCTCATCCACACCCTTTATAAAGACAACTTCATTACTCGTAGAGTTTGTAAGCATTCCTTTATTCAGTGTATAAGGTGCTGATGATTTTATTCCAAGCCCTTTAATTTTTTCCTGAATGGAATTATAATCAGCTAGCTTATTCCCTTCCGAAGCCTCGATCCTGATATGCGGATCAAAACTTATAAGTATTCCGGTAACCCTGCTGCTGAATCCGTTGAACACCGACAATACTATTATCAAAGCAGCTACACCTATAGTAACCCCTATGATTGAGATCAAAGAAATAATTGTAATAAAATTAAATTTTTTCTTTGAAAACAAATACCGCTTTGCTATAAAAAACTCCAGTCCCAAGTATTATCTTAATAAGAAATTTATGAACAACTTTCTACCTATTGTTTACTTTGTATATCACACACTCCAGACACTCCACATATACAGTATCACTCGTCAAACACTATCACCGATTCCTGATACTGTCTTACTTTATTCTTATCGATTTTATCAATAAGCATTTTCTGCAGTTCTACTTTTTTTGCAGCTATATTTCTGTCACTCATTAATTTTTTGATCTCATACTTTACATGAAGAACCCTGTTATTGATCCTGTGTTTTGAAATGCCGGCGGGCAGCCTGTGATTATTATTTGCAATTTTCACAATATGACTTTTATGGAAAGTAGGAAACTCTATAAGCACACCTTTACGTCTGGTATATTTTTTAAGATCATGAAAATCAATATCACATTCGGATCTGTCAAAAGAATAATGTTTGAAATAGAGTTTTGTAATTTTATCTATGCTGTCTAGGAGTTTATCAAGTTCTGCAGGAAGCTTTATAAGAATGTTTTCATCTTTACTGATATCCGATGCAAGGATATAATGGAAATGTTCTTTAAGCATCTCCTGACCCTCTTTATATCTTACTTTTGAATATTCAAGATTAAATTCTTTACAGAATTTTTTAATTTTATCCAGTTTGAAATCGTAAACCAGATGATTCCATTTTTCAAGAACCAGTGATTTTTTTTTATAATCAAGAACCTGTGCAAGGATAAGTTTACATCCGATATCTTTTAATGAACCATATCTGTTAGCGCCGTCCAGAAGAATAATATCATTATTATGCCTGCCAACAATAACCGGATTCATAAGATATTTTGCTTTTGATAATCTGTTGTAAATATTTCTTAAACGGATATTTTCAGTGGCTTCGTGAAGTTTTATATCGGTAAGTTTTATGAGCTCAAGGTCAAAATACTTATCTGTGTAATTTATCAATACTGACTATGATTAAAATGATTTTTTATGAAAACTATGATAAAGTTATCGCTAATTTAAGATTAGCTTTTAAGAATTATATGCATATTCTATAATATTCAATTCAATACTTCACACACTTTAAATCTTCACGAAGTCTATAAGTCCCTGCTTATCAAGCTTAACAGCTATCGTATCTCCCGGCAGGAATTCCGCGTTTAAAATTTTTTCAGACAGTACATTTGTAATGTGCTTCTGAATGGTCCGCTTCAGTGGTCTAGCTCCGTAAGCAATATCAAATCCAAGTTTTCCAAGCCAGTCCTTTACATCATCTTCTATGGTCATTTTCATACCATTTCTTTCGACACGGTCCGCAAGCATCTTTAGTTGCAGATCAACTATAGCTCTGATCTCATTTGACGTTAATGGTTTGAAAAGAATAATTTCATCAACTCTGTTAAGGAATTCCGGTCTGATCGTGGCTTTAAGCAGATCCATCAATTTGACCCTGAGTTCATTCATTACTTCATCCCTGTTTGTGGAATCTATCGTTTCAAGCTTTTCCTGAATAAGATGTGATCCGAGATTTGAGGTCATAATAATGATCGTATTCTTGAAATTAACAGTTCGCCCCTGTGAATCCGTAAGTCTTCCTTCATCCAATACCTGAAGTAAAATATTAAACACATCCGGATGAGCTTTCTCTATTTCATCCAGTAAAACCACACAATACGGTTTGCGTCTGACTGCTTCCGTAAGTTGTCCGCCTTCTTCATAACCTACATATCCCGGAGGAGCTCCGACAAGTCTTGATACTGAAAATTTTTCCATATACTCGCTCATATCAATTCTTACAATAGCTTTTTCATCATCAAAAAGGAATTCAGCAAGAGCTCTTGCAAGTTCGGTTTTACCGACTCCTGTGGTTCCGAGAAATATGAATGAACCGATCGGTCTGTTTTCGTCCTGCAAACCTGCGCGCGATCTTCTGATTGCATTCGATACCGCAACTACGGCATCCAGCTGACCTATTACACGCTGCTGCAGATTCTCTTCCATGTGAACAAGTTTCTGCCTTTCGCTTTCCAGCATTCTTGTAACGGGAATACCTGTCCATTTGGAAACTATCTCGGCAATATCTTCAGCATCTACCTCTTCCTTAAGCATTTTTTTATCTTTCTGAAGCTTTACCAGATCCTCAGTCTTGCTTTCTATCGACTTTTCCAGCTCAAGCAATTTCCCGTATCTTATCTCTGCAACTTTTGCTAGATTTCCTTCCCGTTCATATTTATCTGCTTCCGTCTTCAGATTTTCAATCTCTTCTTTTGAGGATCTTATTGATTTAATAAGATCTTTTTCGAGATTCCAGTGTGAGACAAGTGAATTTCTTTTTTCGGAAAGTTCGGCAAGCTCTTTCTCGATCTCTTCAAGTCTTAATTCTGTCGGATTAACTTTTGTTGTATTCTTTGCCATAATTTTTTTTAGACATCAAAATTAATAAATTTAGAAAGTATTTACTATGGAATAAATATTAAGCAGCCGCTCTGCCACCTCTTTGTCAATTATTCAGCAAGTCTTTTTTAAAAGTAAGTAGCTCTTTAATAACATTAAAAATAAAATTATCTCCACTGCATTCTGCGAGTAGGATTAATTTGAGTTTCTTTCAGCTTTTTTACGATCCTGTCAACTTCAGGTAATGTATGCTTAAAAAAGGACTTTAATCCCCTGCACAGATAACTCAATCCGGGTTCACCATCAGGTGTCCGGATAATCCTGTTTTTAGGACACTCGCCTCTGCAATCAGTAAGATACTCACAATTTCCGCAATATTCAGGTAGCTTGTCAGATTTATCTGTTCCAAACTTCTGTTGCCTGTCTGAATAAACCATTTCATCAATATTTTTATCTTTTACATTACCGATTCTGTATTCAGGGTAAACAAAGTGATCACATGAATATACACTGCCGTCATTCTCTATTGCCAGTCCTTTGCCGCATGTTTCACTGTATATGCAAACCTGTGACGGCAAACCCAGATGCTGCGCAACCATTGTTTCAAAATGATTTACCAAAACTTTCCCCAGATCCCTGCTTCTCCATTCATCAAATACTTTTTTCAGAAAATATCCGTAATCATCGGGATCTACTGACCAGTCAGTCACAATAGAATCCGGATGATCAGGACGGGCTTCAGGAGAACCGTCAATCGGAAGTTTGTTATGATCCCATTTATAAGGAGCTGTTGTTTCAAAACCTTTATACTCAACAATAGGAATAAACTGTATGTAAGTAGATTTGATCTCGCGTCTTAAAAATCTGTAAACATCCAGAGGGCGTCTGGCATTTAACCTGTTAACGCATGTGAGTGTATTAAATGGAACACGGTATTTTTTTAATAAATCAATGGCTTTCATAACAAGATCAAAAGTCGGTTTGTCATTTTTTGTGACACGATAAGCATCATGAATCTCCCGTGGACCGTCAATACTTATACCTACCAGCCAGTTATTTTCTTTAAGAAATTTACACCAGTTTTCATCCAGCAGCAAACCGTTGGTCTGAAGATCATTTGATATACGCTGTCCCGGTTTTGCATATTTTTTCTCCAGCTCTACAATTTTTTTGAAATATTCCAATCCAAGCATAGTAGGCTCTCCGCCCTGCCAGGAAAAAACCACTTCATCTGCGGTGTTACCTTCAATATATTTCTTTATGTATCTTTCAAGTATTTCATCTGACATTTTCCCGGTACCGGGTCCGTTACTTAAATCTCCTTTATCGATATAGTAACAATATTTACAATCAATATTACATGTTGATCCTCCCGGTTTTGCCATAATATGAAATCTTTTTTTTTCAGGTAAACTTTTGAGATCATTCTGATATGTATTTTCTTCTAATCCCATTGTAAAATAATTTTAATTCTTAAATAAGATCTTTGAGTATATACAAATTTACAAATTGTGAATTCTATTTTTAATAAACTTTTTATTCCACTTAATTCAGAAAATAAAAAATGAAAGGCTGCTTTGTTAATTGAAAATGGGTTGAAGAAAAGTTCTTCAACCCATTTACCTGATTCTAATAACCTGTAGTTATACAAACTTTAAGAAATCTGCTAATTTATCAATGTAAAATCAATTTTCTTACTTTCTTTATTTACTCTTAAGACCTTTATTTTAACTTTCTGACCTGCCCTGAAGACTTTACGTTTTCTTCTTCCGACAGCAATATGTTTCTTTTGATCAAATTCATAATAATCATCTGAAATATCCCTGAATCTGACCATACCTTCAACAAGTATATCCATTATTTCTATAAACATACCAAACTGTACAATGCCTGAAACGATACCTTCAAATTCCTCACCAATGTGTCTGCTAATATATTCACTTTGCATAAGCTTGACAGATTCACGTTCTGCCTGTTCCGCATTCTGTTCCATTACCGAACTCTGTTTGCATACTTCAGGCAATATTCTTTTGTAATGTTCTATCTCTTTTAAAATTTCATCTCCGTCTCTTATATAATCATAAAGTACTCTGTGAACTACAAGATCCGGGTATCTTCTTATTGGAGATGTAAAATGTGTATAATCTTTGAATCCCAGTCCATAATGACCGATGTTCTTTGTTGTATAAATTGCCTTTGCCATTGATCTTATCAGAAGATTATTGATAATAAATTCTTCCGGCTTGTCTTTGATTTCTGTGAGTAGTTTTCTTATAGAATTTTTATCATCAATATTGATATTGTATCCGAATTGCTTGACAAACTCTGATAATTCATTCATCTTTTCTTTATTGGGAATGTCATGCGACCGGTAAATGAACGGATAATTCACCTTATTCTTTTTTGAAAGTTCATTTACAAACATCGTCGCGCATTTATTGGCAAGAAGCATAAACTCTTCGATCAGCCTCATTGATTCCAGCCTTTCTTTTACTACTATATCCTCTACTTCTCCTTTTTTACTAAACTTAAATTTTACTTCATTAGAATCAAAATCAAGACTTTCCTCTTTTAATCTTGTAAGAGTTATAGATTTACTGATCTTATACATAAGCAAAAGCTCTTCCGCAAAATCGCCTTTTCCTGTATCTATAATATTCTGCGCCTCTTCATATGTAAATCTTCTTTTACTGTTGATGACGGTTTTTTTAATCTCAAATTTTTTAAGTGCGTATCTTTTCGACAAGGTCATAAAAACGGAGAATGTAAGTCTGTCTTCATCAGGCTTAAGCGAGCATATATCATTAGAAAGTTTTTCCGGAAGCATCGGGACGACGTTTTTTACGAGATAAACACTTGTAGCTCTTTTAAACGCCTCCTGATCCAGCGGGGAATTTTCCCTTACATAATGAGAAACATCAGCAATATGAACTCCCAGCACGACTGTCCCGTCTTCATTTTTTTCTATCGAAACAGCATCATCAAAATCCTTAGCGTCTTCCGGATCGATCGTAAAAATTATTTTATCCCTGAGATCTGTCCGGTCTTTGATATCATAATCAATTTTGATCGCACTGGCTTCTTTTTCTACATCCTTTGGAAATTCCTTTACCAGATTGAATTTTCTGATTATGGACTTCTCTTCCGTACCTCTTTCCCCTGCTTTTCCGAGTACTTCAAGTATCTTACCTCTCAGATCAGAGAATTCCTCATTAATATCTCCCGGATTTATAATTTCAATATAAACCTTGTCTCCGTCACGGGCATTCAGAAAATGTTCTGAAGAGATGATTATATCTTTTTTAACTTCCCGTGAATCAGGAAATACAATGCCATAAGACTGATGATTTTCAAATTTTCCGCTTACATATTTTTTACCTGCGCTTATGATATTTACAATTTCACCGGAAAGTTCGTTATTGAATTCTTTTGATCTGACGAGCTTGTATTCAACTTTATCTCCCACATTCAGCCGGAATCCGGCAACGTCTTTATTTTTTATAATATTTATCTCCTGATCGGACTGAATATCTCTTATAATGATCCTGCCGTCTTTTCCGAAAATGATCTCACCTTTATTAATTTCTTTATCATTAACAAGATTAATTCTGTAATACTTTTTTTCACGTGAGACTTTATTCTCTTTATGAAGCTCTCTTAATTCTTTTTTGAGAAGTTCCATCTGCGAGGATCTCAGCCTAAGTTTTTTTAAAATTGAATTTGTCTTGAAAGATGTGTTTTTATTCTTCGTGAGAAATGCTAATATTTCCTGTTTGAGTTTGATAATTTAAAATTTGATTATATAATAAACGAGAGCACCGATCCTGGTACCGTTAGTATTTGTAATATCAGCATCATTATAGAATGGATCATAAACCCTTTCGAATCTGAAGATCAGGTTATTTGAAACTGAATTTAATTTGAGAAGTTTATTAATTGGATAATCCACAATGATATCAGTATTTGCAAGTCCTTTAAATATCTGACCGCCGAATCTTACAACTGCATCTCCGATAGCGGCCGTAAACCTGACATCCGTATTATCGGCAAATCCGCCCTGCTTGTTTTCGGTATAATTTAAACTGGTATTAATAAGAAACGGGAATATGTCTTCCAGTTCATTTGATACTATATTGGACAGATAAGAAGCTCCAAGACTAGCCCCAAAACTGGAACTTTCTCCGAAAGATAACTGATCTGAAAACTTACCAAACAGCAGAAAAGAAATTGCATCACTGGTAGCATTACTTCCGGTCTCTTTATTCCCGTTTTTCTGTAGTGAAATACTAAGCTCCGGGCTTGAAGCTTCACCTGTAACACGAAGGTCAATGATTACATCATCGAGTACCTGCTGTCCCTCTGCATCTGTTCCGCTTGATGCATAACCTTTGTACTGGGCATTAATATTTAATCTTGGATTTGTAATGTTACCTGTAAAAGTAGTACTTCCCGTAGCGTCAAATTTTCTGAAAAATTTATAATAACAATTATCTCCGAGCGTTACTGTCCCGCTGCCCATCATTGTATAATCAATGGTATTGAATACATTAAGATCATTGGTCTTGATTTCACCGAAAAACTCCTGCTGTGATTTTTCATTAACTATGAACTTAAGAAATACATTTCCTGAAGTTACAACCGTAACATCGTAGAAAAATTTTCCGCCTTTCTTTTTTGATTCCCATACGATCTCATCTCTGTGCTCACTCAGATACTTTATCTTTTCAAAAGGATTAAGTATCTCATTTTTCAGAACAACAGTGCTGTCTGAATTTTCTTTTAAAACTTTTTCTATGACAGTTCCGTCTTTTTTTACAGAATCAATATATAATCCGTAATTAAAATCATCCGAATATATATTATATATTTCCTTGCCAAACGGATTAAAAGTTATATTTCCCTTTACAAGCACCAGGTCACCGGTGAGATCAAATCTTTCAGAATTTCCTCTGAGGTTAAGTTTTTTATTACCGCTTCCGACCCAGAGATCACCGGATATTCCAAGCTCGGTTTTACCGTTATCTTTATCAAAGGCTTTCATATCGCCTTCCATTACAAGATTGATATCATTGAGTTTGAGTCCGGAGAAATCGATATAGCCATAAGATGAAATAAATCTGGAATTATCAGTGGGAGCAAAGATCCTGGCATTCTTTATAATAAGCTTTTCATCTTCCGTACTCAGATTGGCATTAAACCCGTAATTCATTTTATTGATGGTTACATACATTTTACCGCTGTTAAGATCCATGTTACCCGTGAGAACAGGTTTTTCGGATGTACCTAGAAGACTTATCTTACCTTTTAAAATTGCTTCAAGATTTTCAGTATAAGGGAGCAGCTGCTGCAGAACTTTTAACTGGAAATTATCAGCTATTACATTCAGATCGACATTCTTTTTCAGATATTTCTGATATCTTGTAACGCTGTCAGCCCATTCGCTGTTAAAATTCAATATAATTGGTAAATTTCCTTTCAGGCTGAAGCTTCCCGTATTTTTTCTGTTATAAAATGTAACATTTGACAAAAGATTATCATCCTCAAACTTAATATCCGCATCAAGCCTTCCTATACGAGTACTTCCCAGACCTAATTCTTCTGAAATTGCAGAAAGTTCAATTACCGGGAATTCAAGAATTCCTTTATAGCTGAGATCTATATACCTTATCTTCCCGTTTATCATTTCATTAGTGTCTTTATCGGGATTAAAATATTTTTGAATAGAGCTTAGATTTATATTTGAAGCTGATAATTTAATATTACTGGAATCGGTAAGCGAGTAAATACCGTCAACGTTAAGTTTCTGGCTCAGACTGTTGACGTTAAACTGCCGGAAATTAACAGCCTGACTGCTGTCTTTATTCAAATACTGAACAAGCAGTTCTTTATTGTTAGTTACTAAAACTGGTCCGTATTTTGCTGACAATGTATCAAATCTGAATATTAAAGAATCCATTAAACTTCCTTCGGTAAATAGTGAAGCAGTAGAATCCTTTTTTGACATGATAAGAAAATTATTCTTGTTTTTCGAAAACCCAACACTTAAAAGTGTGGTATCAAGTGGAAAATTACTGACGATCATTTTATCCGCTGAGAATATTACCTTTGCATCCAGACCCGAAAGTTCATTTGCTGAAATATCATTTTTTATTTTTATGTCAAGTGGAGCATTTCTGACGATGAAGAGAGAATCCTTAAATCTGAAAAAGTCAATTATACCTTTTGAATTTAGATTAAAAACACCACAGCTGTCACTCAGATTACCTTCCATTGAACCTTTAAAATACATAGAATCAATTCCCGTGAAAAAACTGATCAGATCGGGTTTTTTAATATCTATCTTAAAATTGAAATTAAGGTCATTGCAGATCGCAGAATAAGTATAATTTTCACTGACGGGATTTATGACAGTATCTCTTTCAAGTGTCTTTGCAAATTCTCCTTTTACTTTTTGTATATTATTACTTATGAGATCACCTAATGTTGAGAAATTAACCGAACCGTCAATATCTATTTCCGCTAAATCTGTATTCAGCAATATTTTTTTAATATTGCCGTTCTGATCTATCTGAAGATCTATTGGAGTTTCAGGAAAATTTAAATCCGCATAATTAGAATTTCTTAAATCAATTTTATATGAACCTGACATATTATCAGGATCAAAACCTCTGCCGTTAATATCAAAATCAAAATTCAGATCACTACTCTGACTGTTATCATTTGTAAACGCAGCAATATTAAGTCCCGAAACTGTTCCTTTCAGATCGTAAGAAATATTATCCGTATTTGAAATATTTATTTTACCGGCCATTTTTGTTTTTACGGCATCTGAATTATAAGTAACATTCAGATTAACATTTCCTCTGTTAAATTCTAACTGACCTTCCGAACTTGCGATATTCTGCTTTAAAAATTTTGTCCGGCTTAAGTTGTAATTCAGTCTTCCCCTGGCAGTCTTGTAATCAAATCCGGCAGCATCAACTTTAAATTCACCGTTTATATTGCTTTCAAGAGTTTTATCATTTACAATATCACCTAAATTCAGATTTGAAGCCGAAAAATCTCCTTTATATTTTATAACATCTTCTCTCAGATCAAATGCAATGTTCCCTAATGCATTACCCGCAGTTGTTCTGATATCAAAATCTGAATAGAAATTCTCGGGTTCACCTTTATAAGTCAGATACGGAACTCTTACAATACCCAGACGGCTGTAATCAGGAATATCCAGTCCGGGAAGATTGATTTTTGTATCCTTAGGATCTATCTCAATATCTTTTGCAGTAATATCAAATGAAATTTTGGAAGGATCATGAAGATTCATAACTTTTCCCGAAAAATGAAAGACCGAATTAGGGAGATTCATATCCAGTTCACTAAAATTCAGTTCACCATAATTTCCTTCGGCATTTATTTTAAATGCAACTGTACTGTCAAGAAAATTGAGATCGGGAATAAAGTAAGTAAGATCATTAATATTGAACAGTTTCGATTCAATATCCAAAGTAGTTTTGTTATCATAAAAGTTTTCATAATCTTCAGCATCAAATGGCTGAAAACCATTTATTAAAAGCTTATTAATTTTAAAATCAGACCGGTCAGTGATCAGATCAAGATTTCTAATGTTTGTAATGTAATTTTTCTGATCTATATTTGCGCTTAATGCAAGTTTTTTAAGATTAAAATCAGAATTGGTATTAAAAGAAAGGTTTTTCAGATCCACGTCTTTTTCTTCAGGAAAATATTTTGCGCTCAGATCAAGATTGAGATCTGTAAAATCAGAATATCCGAAATTAAATGTATCAAGCTTAAGCATTGCAATATCTCTGATCGGAAGATCAGAATTCTTATTTTCCAGAATTCTTATTGAGCCGTTTTCTATGGAAAGATTTTCTACTGAGATCCCCCAGTCGAAAGGTGAAGAAGTTGTATCAGTATCCGGTTCGTCTGAAGCAAGCAGATAATCAAGATTCAATAACAGACTATCGTTTATGTCTTTTACGTTTGTTAAATTAATCTGAGGTTCTCTGAGGATAAGCTTCTGAACTGATATTTCTTTGTTAAGATTTAATGTAATAAGGTTTGGTATAGCCTTGTAGAAAGCCTGTTCAGAATTAACAAGTAATCTAAAAACATTATATTCAGCTTCAATCGAATTTAATTTTAGTAAGGTGTCATTCTTAACTCTTACGCTTACTTTATTCAGTGTAAATCCTTTAAAAATATTTCCTTTAAGTGATTCTGCCGATATCCTGCTATCTTTTTCTTCAAGAGAGGTATTGATCTTTTCCAATACATAGTTAAGCGCAAGTTTATCGAAGAAATCCGTCTGAATAAATACCAGCAGTACCATCAGAATAAGGAACAAAACAATACCGAGTTTAACAAGCTTGCTGAATAGTTTACTTATAAAACTTTTCTCAGGTTCTTTATTATTACCCGGTAATATTTTTTCTGCTTTAGATTCCAATTTATATGACCTGTTTAAGAATGTTACAATTAAACTGATCCCTTATGTTTTCATTTTATTAATAATACCGGTAGTTGAATAATTATCTATGAATTTCAGACTCATTACTTTCCCGCCGTTTTTTTTAACAACATCCCAGCCGACGATATCTTCTTCTTTCCAGTCTCCGCCTTTTACGAGAAATTCCGGTAATATTTCTTTTATAATCATATAGGGTGTATCTTCATCAAAAATTAAGACATAATCCACACACTTAAGATTATCCAGTAAAAACGCCCTGTCATTCTCATTATTAACAGGTCTTCCTTCTCCTTTCAATCCTCTTACAGATTTGTCAGAGTTCACTCCTACTATAAGAACATCCCCGAGTGATTTCGCCTGATTAAGATATTCCGCATGACCTCTGTGTAAAATATCAAAACAACCGTTTGTAAATACAATTTTTTTATTCTCTGACTTTAAATTTTCCCTGATAGATTTTAATTCCGTGATATCAGTTATCAAATCCGCTCCTTCGTAATATGATCAATCAGTTTATCCCTGTAAACGGGAACAATTCCAACTTCCTCAACTACAAGACCTGCTGCATAGTTGGAAATTATGGCTGCATCTTTCAAACTAGCTCCGCCAGCAAGACAAACAGCTATCGTAGAGATCACAGTATCACCGGCTCCTGAGACATCTGCAACCTTACGGGCTTTTGTTGGGATTTTTTCCTTCTTTAACTCACCGTTATGATTTTCGAAGATCATCATGCCTTCTTCCCCGAGCGTCAGAATAATATTCTCTGAATTCAATTTTTGCATTAATTCCAGAGCAAAATTTTCAACATCTTCCTGAGATTTTATTTTTTTCCCTAATGCATCTTCAAGCTCTTTTCTGTTAGGTTTAAATAAATATGTATTTTTAAACTCAAAGAAGTGCTCGAATTTGGGATCAACTAATACTCTTATATTATTATTGATTGCAAAATCTATGACCTTTTTTATAAGATCAATTGTAAGTACTCCTTTATTATAATCCTGAAGAATGATAATTCCTGTTTCATCCTTATGTTTTTCAAGAAGCGAAATGATATTTTTAACAGTATCATCTGAAATGTCATCTTTTGATTCACTGTCAATTCTTAAAAGATGATGAGAATCTGATATGACCCTTGTTTTACTTGTAGTTGGTCTGCCGTTTTCGATTATCAGACCGTCGGTATTTATCAGAAGATCATTCATAGCATTGCGCAGAAGAACGCCTTCATTATCATCGCCTATAACTCCTATCAAAAAAGGATCAGCACCAAGTGTTCTTATATTATAAGAAACATTAGCAGCTCCGCCTAATCTGAAATCGCTGCTGATTATGTCAAAGACCTGAACAGGAGCTTCAGGGGAAATTCTGTTTACATCTCCCATGAGATATCTGTCAAGCATAACATCGCCTATGATAAAAATTTTATTTTTATCGGAGGAATTAAAGATTTTTTCCAGAAAGTTTTTATCCATTGATAACAAAATAAACGTATTATACAGGTTATTCAATGAGAAATTTCGTGTGAGGTGTTAATTTGAGAATGGCCGGATCGGTGAAACAGAGAGGTAAAAAACTGTCAGATATTGTTTAGTGACTATGTTCTTTTGTTTTGATACAGGCAAGTAAGCCGGAATTAAAATTCCGGCTACTTGGCTCAAACCTTATAAGTTGGTTTTTTCAAAGAGTATTCATCATACTTTAAAATTAAAGTTCATTAGCAAAAAAATCATTCTGATATTCCGGATATTGCACGATGCTCAGATATTTGGCAAAGTAAGCCGGAATTACAAATTCCGGCTACTTGACTCAAACCCAACACTCTCTCTACCGTATCACCACCATTTTCCGGATCTCCTCAAACTTCCCCCTTTCTCCAGTTGCAGATATCTTATAAAAATATACTCCACTCATAAGATCATTTTTTCCATCTGCGGCAGAAAATATAATTTCATACTTACCTGCAGATTTATATTCATTTACAAGATGCCGCAATTCCCTTCCAAGAAGATCATATATTTTCAGAGATACAAAAGAATCTTCCGGTATCGTGTAACTTATATTTGTAGATGGATTAAAAGGATTCGGATAATTCTGATCCAGACGGAAATCCGTCACATCTTTTGAAAAATTGTCTTTTGATAATCTATCTGAATTTAAAAAAACCTTATAATCTGATTGAATGAATGTTCTTCCTTTTATTTCCAGAACATAATCCCTCTTCCATCCACGCGGAAGGTTTTTTTCTATATCATTGAATTTCAGAATGATAAAAGATGTGCTGTCGATTACTGTCCTCTCTTTATCCTCTTTTAATAATAATTTAGTGACTTCTCCTATCTGTGAATGCCAGACATTTATTATCTCATGTTCATTTTCCAGAACTTTATCTTTCATATACAAAAGTTCACCAAGCGCGCAATATGATATTCCGAAACCTTCCTTGAAAACCATCTGAACATTTGTCCAAAAACCAGCAATCTGTAAAGGTAATGTTGTCATTGCTCTTCTTTCACGCCTGGTAAAATCAAAATCACCTGTTAATTTATTTCCAGAAGAATCAAATACTGTAATAAATCCCGGCGGACGCTTTTGGGTATGATGAATTACATGATCACTTTCCGGATCGAGAATTACAGCCGTGCTGTCGAAAACGGTTTCGCTTGCAATCGAATATTTCTTACTTAACTCATTTATGAATTTTTGCTTTGTACTTACATCATTTCCCGGTCTGTACTTAAGTTCAATTATATCCTTTTCACTTCCATTTACAATATCCGAATATATAGAATCATACTTTAAAATATCTGTAACATCTTCTCCGTTTTTTTCCGCATGATAAGGCGAAAGTATTTTCTGATCATCAATGAAAACTATATCATTACTTTCTGACACAGCAATTAAAAAATTCCCGGGATGATCAATACTTATAAGTCTCACTGCATCAAATTCATCGATATCGCCTGCTGTCTCATTTATGGCAATACTAAGTGAATTATCCTGATTATTCCTTAAAGGTTCATTTTTCAATACAATCTTATCTGTCAGATCAATACCCGAATTTTCAGGAAACGTAGACTTATGCAGTATGTTATTTTCTGGTTCATATCCTGCTTCAGTAAGTGTATAAGCTACAGGACAACCGTTAATAGGAGGATCTGGCGGTCTTATAAATCCCTTCGGATAAATTCTTTCAGAGTGACTATCCCCGAAATATTTTGTTACCTGTCCGTATTGATTTGAAACTTTCACTCCGACAAACATTTCCAGTGACTCTGGAGCTAAGTTCTCTTTTACGGATTCTCGTGTTCTGCATAATGAATCATAGAACTGACAGGTCCAGTAGTTGCGGAAATTATCATTCCTTATATTACAGAAATTATTAATGCCTGAAAACGTAAGTCCGTTTACAGGAGCATTGCAGAAAGAAATCGTATCGCATACTTTATAAAACCAGTCAAACCGAAGATCCGATCCTTCAGCAAGGCATGTGATCTTAAAGGTTTCTCCAAGATAAAAATTGTTATCTGATAAATTCCTTTCAAAGCCTGTTATCTCAGGAGGATAACCTCTCTGAATATTGAACTGTTTGTAAACATACCATAAAAAACCTGCAACACTTCTGATGGTATATACAAATGATCTGTCCGCAACTGTCTGCATAATACTTTCAGGTCCTTCGCATATGCCTGTATTCTCAACACTCTGATAAACCGGCTCTAAAATATTCTCATAGTGGTCATTTGAATATTGGGAAGGATAAGGAAAATTAACATCTCCGCAAACATCATCACTTCTGAATCTGTCAGCTATCTGATTAGTTGTATATATAGCAAACCGCAAAGGATATGATTTGAGATTAATATCGATCAACCCTCCCTGCGCCGCCGCATCTTCCCAGGTGTATTCCTGAAAATGCTGAGGGATATAGATACTTTCAAAATAATCACTTATTACATGAGCATCATTATGCGCATGCGCGGGAACTCCAGAGTCTTCAATATGATGACACATTCTTCCAACTATCTCCCAGCATATTCTGTTTAACAACGCAATAGCTTCAGCCTGTGAATAGTTCGTTGCATTTTCAAGTATGTATGGTATAAATGGCTGAGGCGGATCTTCTGCCATCCATGTCTGAGAGGTCAGATCATACCAGTGAGTAACCAGAAACTTGCTGTGATCCTTATAAGCGTTAGCAAGATTATCATATTTTACTCTTACATAAAAAGGAGTCAATCCATAGAAAAATGAACCCAGCTCAAGCCAGCCCTTATTGTTTACATTTCCATACCAGTAAGCAAGAATTTTCTGATAACTGTTTGTATAGTTGTATGTATATGGAGGTGGCGTAAAAGTCGCATAATCTCCGTTATCAGCATCCCAGAAATGTGTAGCGCTTGTGAAAGGAAATGAGTGTTTATATACAACATCTTCTTCATCCTCCCTGTAAGCACCCGTTACAACTTTACCTTTTTGCCACGGACCGGTTCCGTTTATTGCACCGTCGTTCCAGGTTCCAATTCTAAGACTCATCTCTGAAAATATCACTTCAGGATGTTCATGTTTGACAAGCTCCCAGGCCTGATATGTTATATACTTATGTATGTCCTGCTGATGTTCAATTTGCTGGGTGTATGACATGCCGGAAATAAAGATCATCACAACTGTGAAAATCAAATTTAATGTTTTCATAATATCAAATAAATTATAGTTTAAAAAATTGTTCCTTAATCAAATGATCATTCTAATATTTCTGTCTTAAAAAATTACAGCGGTGTAAAGAAAGTGGTTTAACTCAGGATTTAACTCTTTTAATTTGCTTCCAGTTAATCTGTTTTTGAATCTGACT
The DNA here is from genome assembly GCA_937872315.1 of uncultured Ignavibacteria bacterium. Classification (GTDB taxonomy): domain Bacteria; phylum Bacteroidota; class Ignavibacteria; order Tepidaquicellales; family Tepidaquicellaceae; genus JAGPCH01. The sequence continues at coordinate 19,836 of CALMST010000171.1, forward strand.
GCCAGATAAATTCCATTTAAGGGATCACTGCTTATTTCATAAAGCAAGTATTAATAAAATATGATTATGTTAGTATTATAAAACATCAGGGACCGTTTATCATAGCTGAATTTATTTATAAATTTATTTACACCGGAGTAAATTAATTCAAGTTAAACTGTTTGTCCATAATGAATATTCACTGTTTGTGAAAATGAATTCAAAAAAAAAATTCCTTTTTATTTATTCCTTTTTATAAGTGAATAAATTCTCAATTTTATCCAAACAATTTTTACACAATGTTAACCGTAAGTTTAATATTTATTCTTTTAAGAATTTTTAATCCTGATACAGGTGGAACACCTATACCGGATCTTTATAACACGGGACAGAATGATCAGAGACTGATCTTAACAGACGGGGAAGCCGACGAACATTATTCTCTGATCTCAAGCGCCGATGCTGAATATCCGGGACCTTATGCAATGATATCTTTATCGTCCGGCTGGCCTATGGACAGATGGGTTCCGAATAACTCAAACTCAAAATGGATTGCGCCAAGAACTGATGCAAAGAATTATAATGCAGCCGGAGTTTATATTTACCGTACAACTTTCGATCTTTCACATTTCAAACATAATACTGCTGTTATCAGAGGATTATGGTCATCTGATAATAACGGAGTTGATATTTTAATAAACGGAAAAAGTACCGGATACGGTACTCCTATAGAAGCGTATTACGGGATGTTTCCTTTTGAAATTACCGGCGGTTTTACGGAAGGAATAAACACACTGGAATTCGTTGTGTATAATATAAACGGACCTTCAGGATTAAGGGTTGAACTTAACGGAGAGGCTTATCCAAAAGAATATGTTTCTTTGTACAATCAATAATTTTAAATTACAGGAATAAAAGAACAGGACTCCCGGAAATATTAATTTAACCTGAGAGTCCTGATTTTTTTATAAGTTTTTTAAAATAGAAATTTACGGAGTGACTACTTCGACAAAATTAATGCTGTTGTTGTATGCAATAGTAATATCAGAAAGTTCAACCGTACCATCCGCATTCAGATCGGATAAAAGTCTTATTCCTGATGCAAAAATATTGGCATCGTTGTTAATTCCTAACACATCATCCAGAGTTACAACACCATTCTGGTTGAGATCTCCGCTGTATGTACAATACTTACTTCCTTTTAAGATCAGATTATTTCCGTAAGCCTGCGAAGCCATTGATGAAAAATCATAATTATATGTTATTCCGTTTGTATTAAGAATTTCACCGCCGTTCTTACTCCATGTCCTTATTCCATTGAAATATTTTACATCCATATAATATACACCTGCTGGTGCATCGGGAAATGTCAGAAGTCCGGAAAAATTTATACTGTCTATCCCTGTCTTTGCGGAATCTACAATTGCATAAGGGCTGGTATTATTTCTCAGATAAACAGTTACAGTATCTTTTCGGTTGAGCCTGTTTGTATTGACATTATATAATCCTTCCGTGAAAACTTTCATATTCACTTTTATTGGCTGAGGATTGAATCCCGCTACTGTAGTCTTTATCACAAATAATCCTCCGGTAATATCCGATCCGATAATTTTACCGGACGGGAATTTATAAACTGCCCAGCATCCGGTAAAAGCTGCAGAATTACTTGAAGGATAAGTGTCATACCATGCTACTTCTACCGGTACAACGGGATTTGAAATATCTACAATTCTTATTCCTGCGCGGTAATGAGCTATAACTGCATAATTCCCGTATATCTCAACATTATGTACTATAGCTGTTGTAATTCCTGTCGGCTGCCATTCTGTAACAAAAGATATATTGTCAAGGTCTTCAATGTTCCATACATTCAACTTTCCGTTTGGCGAACTGACTTCATTAGTGGTAAGAAGATATTTTCTGTCATCAGTAATGGCGCAGTTATGTGTTGAAATTGTTGAAACAGGATAGGACTGAAACGTCTTTACCGTTACTGGACTGTTCTTATTAGCAGCATTAATTATCGATGTCTGTCCAGAATAAACATTCGACGCCCATATTGTGTCATTTAAGATCCGGCTGTCATGAACATACAAATTCGTCCATTGACCTCTCTTAACCGGACTTACGGGATTTGTAATATCAACTATTGTTATACCACCGTTACCTGCTGAATTTCCACCGTTAAGATAAAGATAAGGACCTGACTGGGATATAGAATGTGTCTTGGTATATCCCGAATAGCTCCATGTGTTTACTAAACTGACAGAATCCGGAAGATACTGAAGATCAATAATCTGAAGCCTGCTGTTAGTTCCTTCAGAAACTATATAAGCATAATGATCATAGACTTTCATCTCCCGCCATTGGCTTGAAACACCATTTACAAAATCTACCTCATGAACATTTGCAGAGTCTGTTACATCTATAAATGCAGTGCCGGTATAGCATCCTAAGATCGCATATTCTCTGCCATCAGGAGCTAAATATCCCCATAATGCAGAATAGTCAGTACCGTGAGCGTCAAGTTGTTTGATTAAATAAGTGTTTTGGTTAGGAAGTTGTGCATTTGAATTATTGCTTAGGCATAGTGCAATAATTAATAAAAGAAAAAGTTTTTTCATTGAAAGAAATATTAGATTAATAAAAAACGGTTTTCTTTGGGGACATCAATTTAGGAAATATATTTTAGATTTGAAATACCAACGGGATTTTATGATTGTAGAATTGTCCGGTGTTATCTAAAATTTATTTTAAGATTAATATTTGATTTAAATCCAATTCCTGTAAAACATATAAAGTTTGAAACAAAACATCCCGCCTGTTATAAACTGCCGAAAGAAATTAAGAGCATTGGCGATAAGTAAAATTTTGCCGACCGGGAGGTTCGCCATCACTTTTATGCTGGAAAGTATTTCACATAGAACTAACTATTTATTCTATCGCCGCAAGCGGCGGGAAATTAAACTCTAAGCGATAAAAACATTTACCTGTTTAGAATCAATTAATAAATAATTTTCATTTCTTTAAATCGTTTTAAACAATACCTGATTTTTTATTTATATTTAATTTAACTTTATACTTTTAATAATTATCTTTTTTTGTAATTTATAATTCGTAATTTATAACTCCCCTCTGCTCCGGCGGAAATAAATTTAAAAAATAAAAATGTATCCTTACTTGTTATGCTTATTTTCAAAAAACAGTATCATGAAATTTTTCCTGATCCTGTTTTTATTTTTTTTCATAATTAAAGCCGGTTTTACACAGAATAATGAATTCGTCATACCGGGCGATAATTTAATTGTCGAAGGCATACCGCAGATTCCGGCTTCCCTTGCCGGCGAACTCGAAAAATACACCCAATCCAAAAGCGCTGTATTCAGCGGCTGGCATCCCGAAAAGATCGAGATGATCATGTCAACAAGATTCGGCAATACCTCTCAGCTCGGTTATCTGAAAGAACCTTTGAGTGATCCCGTACAGATCACTTTTTTTGATGAACCTGTTAGATCCGCAAGGTTTGATCCTGTCTCCGGAGAATTCTTTTTATTCTATAAAGATACCGGAGGAGATGAATTCAGTCAGATATACAGATATGATTTTGCTGACAGGAATTTTAAAATGCTCACAAAGGGCGGCCGCGAACAAAACGGAAATATTATATGGCTGGGTAAAAGTAATACTTTTGCTTATACATCCACACGGAGGAACGGAGCTGACAGAGATATCTATATAATGAATGCATTGGATCCGGGATCGGATTCTCTTTTCATGGAATTAAAAGGCGGCGGCTGGGGTATTCTTGACTGCACGGATGATGGCAATACCCTCTTATTAAGAGAGTATGTTTCTAACGCTTTGTCATATTATTATCTAGCTGATGTTACTACCGGAACTCTCACTGAGTTATCGCAAAAGTCAGATGTGGAAATTTATTACAGCGGCGCTGTTTTTAATAAAGAACAAAATGGAATTTATTTCATAACAGATATAGATCATGAATTCAGAACACTTGCTTACATGGATCTCAGTGATCTGTCAATAGAATATATTTCAGACAATACTTCAGGTGATGTTGAGGATTTTGATCTTTCCGAAGACGGAAAGTCTCTGGCTTATATTATAAATGAATCAGGTACTTCGATTTTATGTATTTATGATACGGCATCCGGATTTTCAAAACGCATTGAAGACTTGCCTGTCGGGATATACGGCAGTCTTTCTTTTCATAATAATTCAAAAGATCTTGCAATGACAATCACTTCTGCAAGATCATCCAGGGATATCTATGTGTATAATGTGAATTCAGATCAGATCATCCAGTGGACAAACAGCGAAATGGGAGGTATTGATCCGGAAGAACTCAGCATTCCTGAATTAATAAAATGGAAAAGTTTTGACGGACTTGAGATCAGCGGATTTTATTACAAGCCGCATCCTAAATTCACAGGTAAGCGTCCGGTGATTATTGATATTCACGGCGGTCCTGCAAGTCAGTCAAGACCGGGATTTATCGGTTCTTATAATTATTATCTGAATGAACTCGGGATCGGCATTATTTTTCCGAATGTCCGCGGTTCGGCAGGATTCGGAAAGACTTTCCTTAAACTTGATGACGGATACGACAGACTGAATTCGGTAAAGGATATCGGTGCTTTGCTTGATCATATAAATACAATTCCAGGACTTGATCCTGAAAGGATAATGGTAATGGGTGGAAGCTACGGAGGATATATGTCTCTGGCTGTTTCTGTTGATTATGCTGACAAAATACGCTGCGCTGTTGATGTTGTTGGCATTTCAAACTTCAATACTTTTCTTAAAAACACCGAAAGTTACAGAACAGATCTCAGGAGAGTTGAATACGGAGATGAAAGAGATCCTGATATGTATGCATTTCTTGAAAAGATCTCCCCGCTCAATAATGCCGATAAAATTACGAAGCCATTGTTAATAGTTCAGGGAGGAAATGACCCGAGGGTTCCAAGGTCGGAAGCCGAACAAATGATGAATACGATTAAATCTCTTGGCGGTGAAGTATGGTATCTTGAAGCAAAAGACGAAGGACACGGCTTTGCAAAAAAAAGTAATGCTGATTTTCAGAGATTCGTTACTGTGATGTTTGTTAAGAAATACCTGCTGGGAATATAATTACAAATTACGTTTATCCTTTTGATATTTCTGAATTGTTTGTTTGAAAATCTGAATGAAATAAAGGATTATTAGAATTTATATTAAAACGGGCTTTGATACATTAAATAAAATCTTTCTGAATCTTTATTCTACTTTTAAGCTTCAGCTTTTAACTTTTCACTATTAAAATTATTATTTCTTATCCAATCCGTAAATGTTAAATTGAAACTCAAACAGACCTATGATCATAAATTTTTTACTCACGGCTGCTTTATTTTATTCCGCCTTTATTGGATTTGATATAAACACAAATAAAAAATCTATCGGATATACATTATCAGACAATAAATTCATTCTCGGTAATGAGAATCTGCTTTCAAAAAATTCAGATCTGATATCCGGTAAAAGCGTAGGGCTAATTGTTAATTCAAGCAGTGTAACATCCAGCGGTGATTTCTTTCCTGATATGCTTAGTAAAAAATCAAACCTTACTAAAATATTCACACCCGAGCACGGTCTGAGAGGTAATGACAGAAATGAAGATTATATTGATGAAGTTACAGGCATTCAGATAGTCTCTCTTTACGGTGCTAAGAAAAAACCCACCCCAAATGATCTTTATGATACCGATGTACTGGTATATGACATTCAGGATGTCGGTGCAAGGTTTTATACTTTTATTAATACGATGTTCTATTGTATGGAAGCCGCTTATGAAAATGAAAAAGGATTCATTGTGTGCGACAGGCCAATGATACCGAATGCTGAATATGTGGACGGATTCATGCTTCAAAACGGAGAAGAATCTTTTGTGGGAATGCTGCATATTCCGATAGCTTACGGTATGACCTGCGGTGAACTCGCAAAATTCATCAATGATGAATACTTCGCAGGTAAGTGCAGACTTTCAGTTGTGACAATGGACAATTATACAAGAGATACAAAATATGAAAGTCTGGATCTGCCTTGGATTAAACCTTCGCCTAATATTTATTTTCCTTCTTCAGCGGTTTCATATCTCGGAACCTGTCTTTTTGAAGGTACAAATTTTGCGGAAGGCAGAGGAACGGATAAACCTTTTGAAATTGTGGGAGCTCCTTATTGTGACGGAAATTTATTAGCAAATGAACTAAATGCATTAAATCTCAACGGCGTTACATTCGAAAGTATTTCATTTACACCGGGAACCATTGCAAGCAATTCGAATCCCCCGAAATTTGTGGGAGAAATCTGCGAAGGTGTTTATATTAAAGTGACAAATGAAAAAACTTTCGAACCTGTAAAAGCTGGTCTTGCCGTAATGTATGCAGCTAATAAATTATTCCCGGGTTTTCAGATAAATAAGAATAAGTTTATTGACAAACTCGCAGGGTCCAGCCAGCTCAGGGAAATGCTAAATAACGGAAGTAGCTACGATCAGATAATTGAATCATATTCTTCCGATCTTCAGCAGTTCAGAGCTGTAAGAGAAAATTATTTAATTTATAAATAAAATTATTATCATGAAAAAAAGTCAAATTGAATTCATGCCTGATTATTTCGATAAGTATATAAATGAAGTTGAAGATATCGAAATATCAGATGCTTTAAGAAAATACGGGACAGAGCTTTTAAAAAGTTACCGTCAGCAACTGATCCAGACCGGAAACAAGATCTATGAAGAGAATAAATGGACAGTAAAAGAGATCCTTCAGCATATGATAGATTCTGAAAGGATATTCTGTTACAGAGCTTTATCATTTGCAAGAGAAGATAAAACCAATTTACCCGGTTTTGCGGAAAATGAATACGCCGAGGTCTCAGACCCGGACGGAAGATCAATAGATGACCTGATCTCGGATTTTGACGCATCAAGAAACTCTACCATTAAATTGTTTGAAAGTTTTAATGATAAAATGCTGATGAATCACGGGATCTGTAATAACACAAAGATCTCGGTTCTTGCAATAGGTTATGTTATTGCCGGTCATACTTTGCATCATATGAAAGTTTTACATGGTAAATATTTCTCGCTGTAAATGGTTTTGGGTATTGGGTATTGGGTATTGAGTATTGAGTAATGGGTATTGAGTAATGGGTATTGCGTAATGGTTATTGAGTATTGCGTAATGGGTATTGCGTAATGGGTATTGGGATTGTTTCACCCGGCAAAGTACCAGTTTTGCTA
>CALMST010000172.1 GCA_937872315.1 uncultured Ignavibacteria bacterium
ACATTGAACATTGAACATTGAACATTGAACATTGAACATTGAACATTGAACATTGTTATCTAAAATGAGAAAAAAATATTTAAAAAGAACAAATCTAAAATCTAAAATTGTACAAATCCCAAATCCGGCATTCCAAATCCCAAATCAGAATTAGTCTTTCCAGAATCCCATTTCGCCAAATTTCTTAATTCTGTTATCGAGTAATTTATCTTTTCTGATCTTGCTTACAGCAGCTATTTCTTCGATAAGAGCATTCTTCAATAATTCAGCAGCTGTATTATGATCTCTGTGAGCGCCGCCTGACGGTTCATCTACAATCCTGTCAATTATCTTGAGATTTAGCATATCTTTTGAAGTAAGTTTCAGCGCATCAGCTGCCTGTTCTTTAAAATCCCAGCTTCTCCATAAGATCGATGAACAGGATTCAGGTGAAATTACGGAATACCAGCAATATTTCAGCATCAGTATTTTATCTCCGACACCGATCCCCAGTGCGCCGCCTGAAGCTCCTTCGCCTATGATCGCCACTACTATTGGTACATTCAGTTTGGACATTTCAAACAAATTTCTTGCAATCGCTTCCGCCTGTCCTCTTTCCTCTGCTTCAATGCCGGGAAAAGCACCTGGTGTATCTATTAATGTAATGACCGGCTTATCAAATTTTTCAGCAAGTTTCATTAACCGGAGTGCTTTTCTGTAACCTTCAGGATTCGGCATTCCGAAATTTCTGTATAAATTGGATTTTGTATCTCTTCCTTTCTGCTGACCTATTATCATGACAGTCTTACCGTCGAGCTTTGCAAATCCGCCTACAATTGCGCTGTCATCTCCGTAATATCTGTCACCATGTAATTCAATAAAATCCTCGGTCATCAGATAAATGTAATCCAGTGAAAATGGTCTTTCGGGATGTCTGGCTAGCTGCACAATCTGCCACGGAGTCAGGTTTTCAAAAATATTTTTTCTCAGATCATTCACCTTATTTTCTAATTTATTGATTTCATTTGAGATGTCAAACTGATCAGACATCTTTCGCATTTCTGTTATTTTTTGTTCTAACTCTATTACAGGTTTTTCAAACTCCAAATAATTTTGTATTGCCATATAATTTTATTTTTTAAAAAAAGAAAAAAATGATTTAAGTAATATCTCAAGATCAAGCATTACAGACTGATTCTTTGCATAATATAAATGCAGATTTTCTATTTCCCCTGCCGATATATTTTCATTAAAGTTAAGCTGAATAAGGCCTGTGAGTCCTTTCTTGCCTATGAACTGCTGTTCCTGTTCTATCCAGACGGGATAACCTACAAAACTATATTCGCCTTTCAGAACTTTTGGTAAAAGTAACAGCTTTGAAAAATGTTTTGAAAGACTTTTACCTGAAATTTTCGTGTAAAGAAAAAGGAATGGATAAACCGTTATCAGAAGGAACAATGAAAAAAATATATCAAAAATTCTTTTTAAAAATATATTTAATTTATTATTAATATTATATTCAATTTCTACTAAGTTAATCTCGTCAAATGAATGCATATTTAATCTGGAAAGTATCAGTTCCTTTCCCGTCGGCAATATTTTAAATCTCACATTCCGGCTTCTGAAATCCCACATCAGATTCAGTATGTCCTGATTAGAAAAATGATCTCCGGTAAATACCACCTCATTTATCTTATTTATAAGAATTATCTCCTCCAGCTCGGTAATGCTTTTGCGCGTTGCAATATCGTCAAAATGGAAAATGTTATATTTTGCGATCAGTTTATCTTCAACATTCTGATTGAGCACCTGTTTTCCGACAATGAGCAGATTTATTTTATTAAGCAGAATATTCTTTGATACTATGAATATATAAGCGCTGTAGCTTCCTCTTACAAGTATCAGGAAAAATAATGCAAGTACGGTTGATGATAAGATCACGCCTCTTGAGAAGGCATATTCTTTAAAAAAATATGTAATTGAAGAATTTATGAAGAATCCCGATATCAGCGCAGTAAAAGTCTTTCTTATTGACAGGAAATTTTTCCGGGTATATAAACCAAACATTGCAAGTAATGCAAGCCAGACGAATACATACACTGAAATAATGAACATGTAATCTTTATTCGGAAATATACCGAATCTGAATTTTACTGAAATGATAAGGGACAGATAAAGAAAGATCACATCAATTATCGGGAAAATAAAATTCTTAAAGAATCTTTTTATATAAGAAAACAAAGATCTCCAGAATATTCCGATCTGAAGAATTAAAGATAGGAATTTCGAACTGCCTTTGAGATTCTTTCTTACAAAGATGCTCATCGCACCGTAAAAATTGTTTACATAGGACAGATTGGTTTTCTTTGTACTTTCACCTTTGAAATGGATTGTAGTAACTTCCGGATAATAAAATATCTTAAATCCGGCTTTCTTAATTTTAAAACACAGATCAAGATCTTCGCCGTACATGAAATAATCTTCATCAAAAAGTCCGGACTTTTCGAGTACCGGTTTTGGAATGAACATAAATGCGCCGCATATTGCTTCGACTTCATAAGTATTGTTCTCATCGAGATATGTCAGATTATATTTTCCGAATAGCTTACTATCGGGAAAAAGTTTTGATAATCCGAGCATTCTCGGAATAGCCACCGACGGAACCGGAAAACTTCTTCTGCATGCTGAATCCAGCTTTCCATTGGCAAGTATGAGTTTTGAAGTTACAGCGCCAATGCTGCTGTCCTTCTGACAGAAAGAGATCATCTTCTCGAAAGTACCTTCTTCAAGCACAGTATCCGGATTAAGTATAAGCACATAATCCCCTGCCGCCTGTCTTAATGCCAGATTGTTGGCTTTTGAAAAGCCAATGTTACTTTCATTCGAAATTATCTTTACCGGGGGATACTTATTGCTGATGTGTGAAACGCTTCCGTCAACAGAGTTATTGTCAACCAGAAATATTTCGATATTATATCTGTCATTGTTAGCTTTGTAAACAGAGGCAATGCAGCTGTCCAGAAGGTCTCTGACATTATAATTAACTATTACAACCGATACGTCAATGTTATTTCCGGACAAAGAATTTTATATGATATTTTTGATTATAATTAAATTTCCGTGATAATAGATCTGAAAAAAGTAATTATGACCTGATGAGAATAATGCGGGTGATTAAAATTACAGCTTTCCGAAAATCGATTTAAATTTTAACTTCCATACCATAAAGTAAGCTTCATACACTACCTTCCTCGACATCTTTGACTCCCCTTCTCTTCTGTCAATGAACAGGATAGGTGTTTCGGTTATCTTGAATCCTTTTTTATAAAATTTGAATTTCATCTCGATCTGAAATGAATAACCGTTTGATTTTACCTGATCAAGATCTATTTGCTTCAGTGCAGAAACTCTGTAACACATAAATCCGGCAGTTGTATCCATTACCTTCAGTCCGGTCACGATCCGGGTGTACATTGAAGCCAGATAGCTCAGTATCAGTCTTCTTATCGGCCAGTTGAGAACCGATATTCCGTTAATGTATCTTGATCCTATCACCAGATCATATCCTTCATTTATCTTATCAATGAATCCTTTAAGATATTTTGGATCATGTGAGAAATCAGCATCCATTTCGAATACAAAATCATAATCATTTTTGATGGCATATCTGAATCCGGCTAAATAGGCAGTTCCAAGTCCTGACTTTTTTTCCCTTTTGAGTATATTGACTTTATCATTATTCATTCCTTCCACCAATGCGGCAGTTCCGTCAGGAGAATTGTCATCAACCACCAGTATGCTGAATTCATTTTCCGGTGTTGTATTTTTCAATACTTCAGGAATGATCTTCAGAATATTTTCTGCTTCATTGTATGTAGGTATTATGACAAGCGTTCTTTTCAATATCAGTGACCTTTCATTAATAATATTACGATAATGGTATTTATCATTATTTTAAAATCTAATTTTAGACTCATATTCTCTATATAATAAAAATCGTACTGTATCTTGGTTTTTACATCTTCAAGTGAAGTATCATATTTATGCTTTATCTGAGCCCAGCCAGTAATTCCAGGTTTTACGGATAATCTTTTATAATAATACGGCATTTCCTTTTTAAGCTGTTCTACGAAATACGGTCTCTCAGGTCTTGGACCAATTAAACTCATTTCGTTTTTTAAAACATTTATCATCTGAGGAATTTCATCTACATATGTCTTTCGTAAAATTCTTCCCATTCTTGTAATTCTGGGATCATTTTCTCCTGACCATTCCGGTCCGTATTCCTCGGCTTCCGGAGTCATGGATCTGAATTTAATCATGGTAAATTCTTTTCCCTTTCTCCCTACCCTGACCTGTCTGTAAAATACGGGTCCTTTTGAATCAAGTTTGATCAATATTGAAACTAAAAGTAAAACAGGCGCTAATAATATAAGCGTAAAAACAGAAAATGTAATATCTATAATTCTCTTCGTAAGCTTGCCTGCGGGTGACATTATATCAGGCATTACCTCAATAAGAGGCACTCCGTATATCTGATTTGTCTTAGCCATTCCGCTAACGATCTCATACATGTCTGGAAGTATTTTAATGTTTACTTTTTCTTCCGAACAGTATCTTATCACTTCGATCAGTTCTTCCTTTTCATTCGGCTCAAGAGCTACCAGTATCTCCGAGATCTCTTTACCGGTGATTATTTCCTTTATGTTTTCCAGAGATCCGAGACTTTCGTTATCTGTATCAGTTGAATTCCCATTATGCCTGTGAAGATTTACCGATCCGATGATCTTGTATCCCAGCTGATGATATTTTTCTATCATTTCCTTTAATCCCTTTGCCTTCTCACCATCACCTATGATCAGCGTGTTTCTTAATCCAATCCCTTTCTCCAGCAAATTCCTCTGTATGCTCCGGATTATGATCCTTCCCGAGCTCACGCATACAACCAGCAGAAGCCAGTATATCAGTATCAGAAACCTCGATATGATCGGGGCATTGTTCATGTAATCATCAATAAAAATTATAAAGAACAATATGAAACATCCGAAAGATACTGTCTTGAAAACAGATGAAAATTCATCAAACCTTGATCTTACAAACCAGTGCTGATACAATCCGGCAAAAGAGAATATTATCAGCCAGTATATATAGATTACAATTAACGGTATAAGAAAAGAAGGAGGATTAGCATAAACTATCCAGCCCGATTCTATCCTTATATAATAATAAAATATCCAGGCTAAGTTTATGAATATAAAATCCGATAAGAATAAAAATATTTTTTCCTTGGCTTTGGACACACTATTTTTTTACTTAAAAACTATACCCTGCAGATGATGCATCATTGTAAAACATTTTTACAGTATCAAGTGAAAGCTCTTTAAGATCCTTATCAAGCATGGAAAGCTTTTCTATCAGATTGTTTGTGACCGTGATGATCTGACATCCGCACTCTTCCGCCTGAATAATATTCAGCACCTCTCTCGAACTCGCCCATAACAATTCCGCATTCTTGTTATCTTTCAAAATCTCCAGCGATCTCATAATATATGGCACAGGATCCCTGCCTGTATCGGCAATTCTTCCCGCAAACAAAGATATTATAACCGGTGTATCCGGGTTGACACACTTTGCAACATTCTCAACCTGCTCGATAGTTAACATTGCTGTCACATTCAATTTCATTCCTTTGTCAGAAAGCTTTTTAATCAGTTCATATGATGTCTCGCCCTTTGTATTTGTTATGGGAATTTTGATGTACACATTTTCTCCCCAGCTTCCTATTTCAGTAGCCTGTCTCTCCATCGATTCAAAATCATCGGTAAACACTTCGAAAGAAATTGGCATGTCTTTTATCTCGGAAAGAACATCCTTAGCAAATGCAACATAATCCGTTACACCATCCTTCTTCATAAGGGTAGGATTTGTTGTAAAGCCTTTTACAATTCCTTCCGAATAAACTTTTTTCATCTCAGTTACATTTGCCCCGTCGGCAAATATCTTTATCTTAAGGTCTTTTACTCCGGGCATATTATTATTTGTTTGTTAAAATTATTTCCGTTGCTTCTTTAAGATCATTAACCACAAAATCAGCATCGGTCTTATTTTTATATTCGTAATAATTACTTTTAATTCTGATGGTTCTTAATCCTGAATTCGTTCCGCATATAATATCTTTATCCCTGTCTCCTATAAACCATGAACTCCGGACATCAACATCAAAATCATTCACTGCTTCAATTACAAAATAATTACCGGGCTTTCTGCAATCGCAATGTCCCGAAAACTCTGCCACTATTCCTTCCGGATGATGAAAACAATAATACTGTCCGGAAAACCGGATATCATTTTCACTGAAAATTCTCTGGAACTCTTCCCTTACATCCATAAGTTTTTCGAGAGTTGCTTTTCCCTTTGCATGATCAGGCTGATTCGTTATCATAAACAAAAGGTAATCATTTTTCCGTAAAACTTTGAGCGATTCCAGAACGCCGTCAAACAATTTTACATCTGCCGCATCATACGGCGGATGAAATTCCTTTCTATCCTTACTGTAGTACATTTCATTCAACACTCCGTCCCTGTCAAGAAAAACCGCTTTGCTCATTACCCGGCAGATTCTTTTGATGAAATAGAATCGTTCGGATCAACAGATTCCCACTTCATTTCATTTACTTTTATGGCAGGGTGTGTAACCAGTAAATGCCATATAGTTGACTGAAATGATTCAGAATGCGGTGTGATCGTATCCGGATTGACTGTCGGAACGATCAGACAGGCATCTGCTACTTTAGCGGTATAGCCGCCGTCTTTACCCGTAATGCCTATCACGGAACTTCCTGTTTCTTTCGCAAATTTAAGAGAGTTTACTATATTCACACTGACATTCTTTTCTTCATTGCCGCCTCCGACCGAGAAAATAAACAGACAGTCTTTTTTGTTTAATCTGCTGCCTTTGAGCCAGTTTACGAATGATGATTCCCATCCGTCGTCATTTACTCTCGCCGTAAGCTCTGATACATTATCAGTAGGAGCATAGCATTCAATCCCAGCTATCTTTCTGAAATCATTTACAGCATGAGAAGCATTCCCCGCGCTGCCGCCGACACCGAGCATGAATATTCTGCCTTCATCTTTTCTTACCTTCAATATGACGTTTACTATCTTTTCAATTTCATCTTTATCGATCTTACCGGTGATCTCAGACACTTCTTTCAAATACTGATCTATGTAATTTCTTATTTCCAATTTATATATTTAATTTTTTAATTCTAAATTCTTAATTCTCAATTCCTAATTCTAATTGTGTTCTCCCGATTGCGAAAGAAACTTCCGGGTCTCCTCAAGTCCTTTAAATGAACCGATCTCATAAAATCTGTTTTTCACTTCAAAACCGGCAAGTTCTTTTTTTACCAGAAGTTCCTGATATACTGTCTCAAGATCAAAAACTTCCTGATCTTTGAATTCCTCAAATGCGGATCTGTTCAATATTCCCAGACCGTAATCGATGAATTTCATTTTGTCATCTGTTGACTTCTTATCGTACCTGATGATCTTTCCGTCGGAAAACTCAATATTACTCTTATCAAAATTATTTTCATTCCTGAAAACTGTCATCAGTCCTATTTCTTTCTGTGAACGGTAAAATTTTCCGATTTCACTGAAGTCTTCAGTTAGATAAGAGTCCCCATACATAACAAAAAAATCATCTCCGGCAAATTCGAGAGCTTTCATTACCGCGCCTCCTGTACCGAGCAGTCTGTAACCGTCATATGAATATCTGATATTAAAGCCAAATGAATTATTTCTTTCAGTAAATTTCTGTATAATATCGCCAAATTTACCAGCGCAGATTATCACATTTGATATTCCGTTCTTCTTTATCAATAAAAGCTGATGCTCTATAAACGGTTTTCCGGCTACTTCGATCATAGACTTGGGAATTGTTTCCGTCACCGGTTTCAGCCTCGTTGCCAATCCCCCGGCAAGCAAAATCAGCGTATCAATCACGGTCTCATTTCATTAATTATAAAAACCTGTTTTAACGCCTTCTCTCTCGAATGAGAACCATGTCGGCTCGAGTTTCATTTTTTTCATTGCGCTCAGAAATTTTGATTTCTCATAAGGACAATAAAACATCAGAAATCCGCCTCCGCCTGCACCTATCACTTTGCCGCCTATTGCACCGTTTTTTGTTGCGGTTTCATAGACCTCATCTATATAGGGATCCGAAATTTTCTTTGAAATACCTTTTTTGATAAGCCAGTGTTCGTGAAGTATCTCGCCGAACTCATTTATCTTATTCTGCTCTAATATTTTTTTTGTGTGAATACCAATATCCTTGATCTTATGAAGTCTGCTGATGACCTCATCATTATTATCTTTTGTCTTTTTGTTCTGAACTTTAAGTATATCACTAGCAGATCTTTTTTTATTCAGATAAAAAAGGAACATATTATTCTGAAGCTCCATCAGCGAACCGTCACTTATCTTAACCGGCTCGACTGTTACTTTACCGTCTTTGTGAAAAGTGTAACCGTTAAATCCGCCGAACACTGCAGCATACTGGTCCTGCTTGCCTATCGGTTCTTTGAGAATATTGATCTCAATGTGACATGCGCATTCTGCAAGTTCATGTAAAGATTTATAATCCCTTTTGTAAGAGAACAAAGCGCTCAGAAGAGAGACCGTAAAAGTTGAAGAAGTTCCTAGTCCGCAATTGGACGGCACATCTGCAATTGATACAAGCTCGATCTGCTTTTTAATGCCCGAGTACTGAAGTGATGCTCTGAATATAGAATGTTTGATCTCATTGATCTTATTTACTATTTCAGTTTCAGAATAGGAAAGTCTTATGGATTCTTCAAATCTTTTATTCAGCAGAATATGCACATACTTGTTGATGCTGGCTGCAAGTAAAAATCCTCCGAACTTTTCATAATAAGACGGAAGGTCCGTTCCGCCGCCGCCCATTGAAATTCTTACCGGTGCTCTTGAGATGATCAACTTACCTTCTCCCCTTTCCAGCCGAACTTATTATTCTTTGCATCTTCATAAATTGACATTACTGAATTTCTTATCGCTTCTGCTGCGGTATATTTATTACTCCATCCCTTTTTTCTGATCTTATCAGTATTGAATCTCACGATCGGTACATCGCCTTTCCAGCCCCGGTCACCGCCTGAATATAAATACTCCACTTCTTTCAGATCCATAACATCAGTTACTATATCAGCTATCTCACTGACTGTTATGTAATCTTTTGTTCCGACATTAAAATAGGAATATCCTTTCAGATGATCTTTCTCGATCATTCTCATCGCATCAAGAACATCCGTTACATAAATATATGATTTGCTCTGAGTACCGTCTCCCAGTATGTTTAATTTTGAATTATCCGATAATAGCTTTTTAACAAAATCATAGCCGACTCCGTGAGTCTGGTTCGGTCCGACTACATTCGCAAACCTGAAAGCTGCCGCATTCATATCAAACATATAACAATATGAACAGATCATGACCTCACAGGAAAGTTTACTCGCGCCGTAGGTAGAGATAGGCAGTTGCGGTGAATAATCCTCATCAGCTTCAATGAACTTAGCGTCACCATAGACTCCGCTTCCCGAAGCATAAAGTAAATTTTTCACACCGGTCCTTCTCATGGATTCTATAACATTATTCGTAAGATAAGTGCCTTCCCAGAAGTCGATATCAGGCTGAGTCATTGCTTTTGCAATATCCGGATTGGATGCGAAATGATAAACTATATCGTGACCTTTCATTGCTTCTTCCAGTTTATCTATATCTTTAATATCTGCTTCGACTATTTTGAAATTTTCATAATCAATGATCTCATCAAGATGCCATCTCTTGCCAGAAGAAAAGTTGTCATAAATTGTCACTGAAACATCTTTATCTTCCCTGAGGATCTTCCTGCATAAATGGCTTCCGATAAATCCTGCTCCGCCTACTATAAAATATTTTTTACTCAAAAATTAGTAAGATTATATTTAAAAATTTTTCCTTTTGAAATAATACATAAAAGACTGAAGATTCTTCTTTATGAACAATGGCAGAAACGAATAAGCATACTGTGTATAATTAAGCATATAAGCTTTTTTGAAATTCGGATAATCATCCTTATGCATTTTTAAAACTTCAAGAACCGTTTTTGAATTTTCCGTCTGATGAGTATAGGATTTATTCTGCCCGGCAGTCATGTAAGTAATGAAATATTCTTTCATGTTATAAAGCTTGCCGTGCTTACCCATTCTCAGCCAGAGCTCCATGTCTTCAACGTGTTTGATGATCCTGTATCCGCCGAGTTCAAGCGCCAGATCCTTTTTGAACAGCACGGTCGCATGTGTAAAAGGATTTGAGAATAAAGCATAACTTCGGATCTCTTCATCGGTTTCTTTTTTGAGATACCTGAAAAGTTCTTCTCCATTGGCATCAACCAAAATAACACCTCCGCCGACTACCACATATTCGGGATTTTTTTCTATGAATTCAACCTGAAGTTTAAGTTTATCTTTATGACACCAGTAATCATCATCATCGATCCTTGCAATATATTTACCGCGGGCATTTCTAAGACCTATATTCAGATATTCCGAGATCCCTTTGTTTTCTATTTTAGGAATTCGCATATATCTTACAGCCGGTTCACGTGAATCAAGATCTGTCATTCTCTTTTCAGTCTCATCGGTCGAAGCATCGTCAATGATTATCAGTTCCCAGTCAGTAAAGGATTGGCTGAAAACGCTTTCAATAGCTCTTTCCAGCATATCTACCCTGTTATAAGTAGGCATAATGATGCTGACTAACGGAACATTGGTAGTTTCGATATTATTCATAAAAGCATAAAGTATCGATAAAAAAAGCTATTTTAAAGTTAGAAAAGGAGGGAAAACAATTTTTTTTTAGTTTTTTCTTAAAACAAGCATACTGGATTTTATGCTCAATTCCTGCTCCGAATAATTGTTCTTAAAATGGTCATTAAGTTTCAGTTCTTTCAGTTGATTCATTTCAGACTGATCAGGATGATCCGGCAATTCCTCAAGCACTTCAAACCCGCACCCGGTAATTATTTTCATATGATCCTTGTGCCGCATTCTGTTCTGATACATAATTGAAGGATTAAGCTTATCCCACTCCTTATCATTATACTGAAGATAATTATAAACGGAAATTGAAGAATCAAAAAATGACCAGTGATCACGGTAATCAATGGCATTAGACATTATTCCCCCCGGTTTCAATATTCTGAAGCATTCTTTCATAATATCAGGCAGGTGGATCTGAGGAATATGCTCCATAGTTGCATTTGAAAGTATAAAATCAATAGAATTGCTTTCAATACCTGTTTTTCTTGCATCAAGCGGAGCAATATAATTAATGTTAAAATACTCTTTTAAAACTTCACGGAAATTTGAATCTGTAACCGGAGGTACATCATCCGGAAAATTATTCTTATCATCAAATCTTCCAAGTGAGTTTTTCAATCTTTTCAGAGTATTATTGATAAGATCAGGAAAAACAAGTTCCCTTATATCTATGCATGTCAGTTTATCAAATCCGAGTAATCTGATACCGATCGGAATCACCAGATCATAACCCGATCCGAATTCATAATAGCTGCATTTACCCGGATCATTTTCCTGATTGTATTTTTTAAAATTATTGAAATGTCTTTTTACTGTCTCAATTTTTTCCGAAAAATCAGTATCATTTATGGGAAGAGAATGAGTAACATGTTTTTGAAAAAGATAATTTATCCTTTCACCATGTGGAAGAGATGAAAATAATTTTTGAAGATGCGCTTTATATTTAAAATTCAATTATGATTATTAATTTTGGCAAGAGTTATTTTTTTGGTACCATTTTGTAAACCCTCACATAATCAATTTCCATTACATAGGGTAAACCGGTATCATCTATTCCAAAATCATTCTCTTTATGATCTTTTACTGCCACATTTGCGATCATATACAGCGGGGCTGTAGGAATACCGTCTGTAGCTTCAAAAACAATTTTACCATCAAGTTTCCATATCATTTTATCCGGAAAACATTCAAATGACCAGACCATCCATTTGTCAGAAAAATCACCGGTAATTTCTTTATTCTTCACATAATAAAATGGTTCACCCTGATTACCGGTACCTGGTCCTTTGTAATCAAGTCCCCAATGGTGAGTTGTATAAATTTTATCTTCATTTATTCCGAAATATTCAAAAACATCTATTTCCGGGAGAGATGGTCTTTGCTTTGGAACCAGAAAAAATGCGGGCCAGTAACCATGTTTAAATGGGAATTTCACTCTCATTTCCCATTTTCCATAAGCTTGTGTAAAACTTTTAGCATTACAAATCATTCCCGAAGTATATTCAAATTGTTTTTCACTCTCTATATCTTTTCCATAAATCGATTCTTTTTTTGCAGATAATTTTAAGATACCATTTTCGACAGATACATTTTCATCTTTATACCATTCAGATTCATTATTTGACCATATAGTTCTGTTTCCGTTATCATGCATATTTATCCATTTAGTTCGATCATAAGTATCAAAGTTATCCTCAAATGTAATTTGCCATTCATAATCCTGCTTTTCTACTGTTGTAAAACCACATGAAAAATTTATAACAGTTAAAAAAAATAAAATACACTTTACGTTGTTGTGATTCCTGTATCTATTTGAATTCATTTTTTATTATTTAAATTTTAAAATATTTTTTCTATTAAGATAAAATTTGAAAAATAGTTAATATTTTAAATTATTTGTTATCAAACAGTCTTCTGTAAAAATTATAATATAATTCCGAATTCTTTTCAATATCAAATTTTTCCAAAATTGTATTATAAGCATTATCTTTAACATTTTCGAGATCACTTATTCTGTTATATATTGTTAAAAATTTCTCTTTAAAATCTTCTTTGTTCTCTTTTTCAAAAAGGAATCCATTGCAGCCATCTGTAATGATCTCAGGAATTCCGCCCACAGCAGAAGCAAGTACAATTTTACGTTTTAACATTCCTTCAATAATCACCAGACCAAATCCTTCCCACAAGGAAGGTACACATATAAGATCACTTATTTCAATGTATGGTTCAATATCTTTATTAAAACCTTTCAATATTACCTGATCTGTCAGGTCGTTTTCAGAGATAAAACTTTTTATCGTTTCTCTGAGACTTCCTTCACCTAAAATAAGGACTTTTATATTTTTATTGTTTTCCAGTATTTCAATGATTGATTTTAAAAAAAACATGTGTCCCTTTTGCTTTTCTAGTCTGCCGGAGATTGTAATAACAAAATCATCGGTTTTGAAACTATTACTTTGCCTGAAAATGATCTGAGCTTCAGGACTAAGAACATATTTTGATTTTCCTGAATCTACTCCGTTGTATATCATAATGGTCTTTTCAGCGAATTTATTATTTCTGTTGATCAGATACTTTTTTACCAGTTCAGATATTGCAATCAGATAACTGCCGGAATAATTTATTACAAGATCATCAATTCTATCAAAAACAGATTTTTTATTTATATCAGCCCCGGTATGTGTAGTGGAATAATTATGACAGGTAGAAACTACTATTGGCACTTTCGCTTTCTTTGCGGCTATTCTTCCGTAAAAATCCGCTTTATTCAGATGGGTATGAACCAGATTCGGTTTTATATCTGACAGTAATTTTTTCAGTTTAAAATATATATTTATATTTACCAGACCTTTTTCCTTCAGATCATATACTTTTATACCCTCATTTTTATAATTTTCCATAAACTCTCCGGAATCTATAGTGATTAATGTAACATCAAGATCACTTTTCTTTTTTAGATTTTTTAATATATCTAAGACAAGAATTTGTGCTCCGCCTAAACTTAGATTTGAAATTATATGTACGACTTTTTTTTTATTCAATTCCAAGTTTTTTTTTCAGTATAATATTTAAATCACTTAAATTTTTATCCCAGCTGTTCTGCTCAGCATTAAATTTATTACTTGTTATTTTCTCCTTGAATTCACCTTCCAAAGCCTTTCTGCAAAAGTCAACAAATTCAGATTCATTTCCGGCAAACCCAATGCTATTTTTATATTCCTCAAGCTCCGGCAGACTTGATGAAACTACAGGCACACTGCTGATTGCATATTCAAAGAATTTATTCGGAAAGACACTTTTTGTAAAATTATTTATCTTAAAAGGTATAATACCTACGTCAAATTTTCTGATGTGATCATAGATATGATCCGGATGAACAAATCCAATTGTAAAAAAATTGTTATATATTCGCAATTTCTCAACTTCATTTTCTACATTTTTAAGTACAGGACCTACAAGTACCACATTCGCATTTCTTATTTTTATTAATACTTCCTCAATGTATGTAAAATCGATCCAGTTTCTCACCGTTCCAAGATATCCTATAATCTTCTTATCATTCAATCCTGAATAATATTCATCTACATTTGTCTTTTTATATGAATGATAAGATTTTGTACTGCATGAATTCTTCAGGAAAATTACATTTTCATTGTACTTTGATAATCTTTCTGTACTGAATTTAGATAAACATATTGTAAGATCAGACAATGAAACTAATGATCTGTTCTTATATATTTTATTCTCAATTGGATTACCGTTAAAATCAAATTCGTGGTCATCATAATAATCATAAATAATATTAGCATTCCTGAAAGATTCAGCAAGTAAGTATTGTTCCGGTTCGTATAACCATAACACTAATTTATGATCCCTATATTTATTTTTGAACAGATTTCTAATTTGTAATTTTATCAAGAAAGTATCAATACGGTTAAGTAATTTTAAAATACCCCATAATTTTCTGTGAAACAAAATTACAGGTGTAATAAAAACAAATCCATTTTCTACTCTACCTGATTTCAATTCTCCCTTTATTAATGGTAAAAATCTGTTTTTAAATTTCACAAAAAGATTTACAGACAGAGAGACTGGAGCTTCCACTATTACAATTTCACCCCAGCTGTTAATTTTTTCCGAAAGTGTCTTTATAAATTCCCTTCGATGATAATGAAGCCAGTCACTTGAAATGAAAATAAAATTCACATATCTTTTCATCAAAATTTGTATTTAAATAAATATAGATTTAAAATGATTAAATAATGTTCCAGCTTCTCCTTATTTCTACCCTTGAATTTTTTTCTGAATGGAAGCAATATGATCCTGATAATATAACCTATGATATAATTTATTCTTATAAAACTTCTCTTTATTATACCAAAATGTTTCTTCATATAATAAAGCTTATTTAAATGCATATAATAGTAATAGATTTTTCTTCCTTCAATAGATCTGACACTACTTTGTGTAAAATGCCTTACACTTACTTCCGGAAGACAAAAGATCTTATAACCTGATTCTTTGATTTTTTTTTGTATATCCACATCTTCATAATATAAAAATATATTTTCATCAAATCCTTCAACTTCATCATAAACATCCCTCCTTATAAGTAATAAAGCTCCATGAAACCAGTCGACTTCAAATGGTCTTTTCACAGCTCCAGTTATATCAGGATTTTCGAGCAGTTTAATTATTGCATTTGAAACTCCTACCCCATAGGCATTCTTCAGTTCCCAGGAGTAATCCGGAAATGAATTAAAGTTATATGCCGGCATATCATTTTGATCAAGAAGTAAACCTGAACAAGCCCCTATAGTTTTGTCATTTTCCATAAACTTCAGAAGTTTTATTACAGAATTGTTTATGAATTCAATATCTGGATTTACCAGAAGCAGATACTTTCCATGTGATTTTTTCACAGCATAATTGCATCCCGAACCAAATCCTTTATTTTCATCTAAAAAATAGAATTTAACATCTTTAAATTTAATTCTTAAATTTTCAATGCCCCGGTCAGGCGAATTATTGTCTGCTACTATTATCTCGTAATCGATCTCATGAAGATTTGACTGTATTGATTCAATACATTTATCCAGATGTTCATGAGTATTATAGTTAACAATAATTATAGATAATAACATTTTATCGGATTATTTTATCATATTTTTTCTGCAGATTATAACATCCTGATGATTATCCCATCTTTTCTCTGATACTCCGACAATACTTATATCTTTATATTTTTCGATACTTCTTAATACCCAGGAAGGAGCCGATAGAGAAACACCATATTTGTATTGCTTCAAATAACTATTATACCCAAATCCTGTTAAGTAATATTTTGATTTTATATATATCCTCTGAAAAGACCTTAATCCGTAAGTATTTAAGATGCTTGCTGAATATCTCCCATGTGTGGTAAAGAAAAGAAAACCCTCATCATTGAGATGCTCAAAAAAAAACAAAAGCAGTTTTCTGAATCTTCTTGCGCTGATATGAGTAAACAAGGATCCGCACCAGATAAGATCAAATTTCTGATTTAAATTAATTCTTTTAAAATCCCTGTAAGATAAGACCGGTGTCGCAGAAAATTTTTTCTTAACAAAATTAAGTTTATCCTCTTCAATTTCGCATCCGTACAAACTGGATTCAGAAAAAAAGGATTTAAGAAATCTCAATTCCCTTCCATATCCGCAGGGAAAATCCAGAATAGTTTTTATTTTTTTCTTATCAACTTTTTCACTTTCCAAAGTATTATTAATAATCTCCAGACATGAAAATCCTACATTAAAATAATGTTCTTCTTCATCTTTTTCAAACATTTCATCTTTAGGATCGATCTCTGTGTCTATAGTAGAAATCAACTTTTCCGGAAACTTATAATGTTTGTTTAATTTTTTTAATATTTCCTCTTTTTGCATAATTAATAGATAATTTATTAATGAATTGCTTTATTTTACAATTGCTCCATTTTTAAATCAAGAATTTATAATTTTTTCAAATTCTTTTATACATTTCGCCTGATTTAATTTTTCATTAACACTTATAAATCCTCTTTCAGAAATATCTTTCAGAAGTTTATTGTCATTAATTAATAAAGATATGCTTTTTATCATTCCTTCTTCATCTGCCGGGTCATGCAGCATTGCTGATATTCCATTTTCAGAATATTCCGGTATGGCTCCGACATTGCTGGATACCAAAGCTGCTTTGCTTGCCATAGACTCGGCAGGAGGAAGTCCAAAACCTTCCTCTTTACTTGTAAAAAGAAAAATATCTGAATTTTTGTAGATCTCTTTTATTTTTTCTTCTGAAGGATTTATAAATGATTTCACGAATTCAGGCATTGAAGGATATGGGTGAAGACCAAATGATGTCACTTTGATATCCGGATATTTACTTTTAATTTCCTCTAAAATTCTAATGGCTGCCGGAGTATTTTTCTTATCCAATCCGTGATGAATAAATGAAATATTTCTTACTTTTCCATATACCTTAATTGTGTTTCGGAAAAATTTATCATCAATTCCAAGATAAACCAAATTTGAATTAACTCCAAATCGATCTTTAATTAAATTCCTGAGATAATTACACGTAGTGATAGCATTCAATCCAAGTAAATAGCTTTCATTGACTTTGCGAATATTTGAATTCCAGGTTTCATAATCCTGAATAAAATAAAATTTTTTACCTTTAGAATTATTCAATTTTTTTACTGAAAAAGCTGTTGGCCATGAAGTAGCAATAACAACATCAGCATCTCTGACTGTTACATTATTAATTCCGAATACAGTTTTAATTAAAACATCCCCTGTTGAGAAATGCTCTTTATTTCGTCTGTTATAAAAACTACTTTTTAAAGAATAAATAAAATTTTTCAGTGAATTTATATTGAATTCCCCTTTGTAAGAATTGTATGGGACAAATGGTTTGTACATAATAACTGAATGACCTTTTTCTGCCAGACCTTTACTGATATCATTTATAACCCTCATACCTCCTGATCTATATAATCCGGGAATAATAAAACTAATTTTCACTTTTCAGAATATTCTTTAATTTATTTAAATAGTTTAATTTGAAAATGACAGAAATAAAAAAGTAAGTTATGAAAACAAAAATAGTACCTGCAATAAGTTCATATATACTGTTTTTAACAAGCATTCCATCAATAACATATTTTTTCAGTAAGTAAGTTATCAAAGCAATGAAAGCTCCTATTAAAATCAATTTGAAAGAATCATTTATATGTATCTTTTCCGTGGAAGAATCTGAAAAATATATAAGGGAAAATGCCATGAGACTGTATACTACAAAAGTGCCAACAGAAACTCCATAAAATCCGACTATCTTTACAAGCGAGAAATTTATAATAATCCCCGCAAGATATACCAATATACCAATCCGTGAATATTTCTTGTAATCTTTATAAGCAAGGTATTTTGCGACCGGCATTATAAAAAAAACAAAAGGTATCAAAGCAAGTGATTCCCATATAAATGGATTTGAAGTAAGATTTATACCGTTAGAATCAAAATTCCCTCTTAAGTAAAGTATATTCAGGATATTAATATTGAAAAATACCAGAACAATAACAACAGGCACATAAATAAATATTATAGAATTTATCGTATTGCTAAGGAGTTTATTAGCATCTTCAACTAAATTCATGGAATGCAATTTAGATAAATTATTAAGCAATATACCAAAGACAACTGCAAACGTTAATGATGAAACAAAAGTGGGTATGGAAGTTCCGTAATTTAATGCAGCAAGAGACCCCTCGTCAAAATAAGAAACTATAAAATTTTTTGTAAAGAGATAAATCTGATTTATAACTACGACTGAAAACAAGATCATACAATTATTGAGGATTTTTTTGGTCAAATCATCCAATCTTAACGGAGTGAACCATTCTATGCTATTTTTTGAGATCTGAGGTAAAATTAAAACTAAAAAATACAGAATATTCCCGATTAAAAAACCCGCTGCTATATTTATTATAAGTTCACTACTGAAGACTGGAAATATAACAAAGAAAATTATTGAAAGACTTACCAGAACCTGGGGTACAATCGGGTAATAATATTTTTTTATTGAGTTATAATATGCATATAATAAGGCAACTACCGGTTTCATGAAAAAAACAGAAAAAATAAATAGAGAAAGTGTTAGTGCTAATGTTAATCTTTCTCCGGTGAATCCGGGTAATAGTATACTTAATAACTCTTTTCTAAATATTAATATTACCGCTGTTATTGCTATTCCAATAATTAAAAGACCTCTGAATAAATTATTAAACGACTCATTAATGTTATAATCAGTTTTATTCAATTCCGATGAATATTCGGAATTAACTATCCCTTTTAATGAATCCAATCCGAATAAAATAAGTAAGCTGTCAGGTATTGTCGAAAGAGATAAGAAAACATCTGCCTGATCTGATACACCTAATTTTGAAGCAACATATAAATTTTTAAAAACATCTACGGCTCTTAATGCAATTGAAATGAGAAATAACTTTGAAAAAGTTTTAAAAAGGCTATTCAACTTTACTCCTACTGTTAAGCATTTTATTGTAAATCAGCAGTATTCCGAAAAAGGTCAAAAAAACTGGCATAACAAAATACTCCGGATATACCAAAATATCTTCAAGCATATTATGAAATAAAATAGAAATAATTACAGTGACAAGTAGATTAGCTTTAAGTTTATCTTTCAAATCCAAATACTTTGCCTTAATAGATACTTTGACCGAAATAGCCAAAACTATAAGAATAGAAATTAAGGATACAATCATTCCAAACTGAATGCCTAATAACAGAATAGTATTGTGAGGATCAACAACACTTTCATAGTTTCCAAAAAAAACTTTTTCATTTTTAAATACTTCTATGGCATTGTAAACTCCATAACCTCCCAGAAAGGTGGTCAAATTTGTAGTGATCATATCTATTGCGGTTGCAATTAAAAGTATTCTGGCAAATGAACTATTGGTTTTAGAACTTGCTACATCAAAAACAAAATAAAAAGAAATGGCTGCAATTATTACTAAAGTGAAAATAAATGCTTTTTTTGATTTAAAAAAAGTTATAAGTAGTATTGCGATCAATGTGCCCAGATAACCTGCTCTGCTGAAAGTAAATAAAAGGCAATATGAAAAGAGCAGCAATAATATATAAAATATTACTGCATTGATCTTTCCTGAAAAATACTTATAAAATAAAACCGGAATGGACAGGGTGAATACATTTGAAATTGTATTTGGATGAGTAAACAGTCCCAGAGTATGATTCGGATAAATAGGATTCTGATTTAATCCGATTATATTAAAAAATATTGAAAGTATGGAATTTACTATAGTAAATACAAGAATAATGTTTAGAAAAATTTCAAACGAATTTTCGTTTAAAAATAAATATTCTGCAAAACATTTGAGAAACACATAAAATAGTATAAAATAACTTAAGATTTTGAAATAAGATGTGATAGTGTTTGTTCCGGAATTAAAATAAAAATTAGAAACTAAAAAAGACAATAAAAGAAATGTTACTGTAACCGAAAACATGGAAATTTTCGGAAAAGCATAATTCATCAAAGAATCAAATCTGAATGTAAAAGTAAACAAAACAAAAAAGGAAAATAATTGCAGGATAAATATTAGTTCAAGAACTATGCTGTTGAATGGTAAAAAACTAATAGAATAAAAATTGAAGAAAAGTATTAATAATGATATTATAAAAACTGTTTTACTTTTAGATTGCAATTATTTGCTTTTAATATTCAGTAATTATTTTTATAACTGTACCACTTACTTTTCAATACAAAAAACATCAGTGACAATATAAAAGTAAAAAATACAACTATAACTGTAACAGTTAACCTTTTGGGTTTTACTTTCCTGTCAGGTATGAAGGGATTGTCAAGCACTAAAAGTGAAGGAGTTTCTTTTTTTTCCTCAATTTTAGCTTGTTCAAAAAGAGGGATAATAAATGCTAATATTTTGTTTTGAATCTCAACATTTCTCATAAGTCTCATGTAATTTAACACTAAGTCCGGTGCACCTTTCAAAGATAATGAGTTATTTCCTGCCTGTTCTTCTATTATTTGATTTAATTGCTGATTGAGAGATATAATTTTTTGTTCCTGATTTTTTATTTCAGCTTGGTCTGGACTCAGTATTTTCTTTAGAAGATCAAGTTTTACTTCCTCTGATTTTATCTCAAATTCGAGTTTTATTTGTGATTCCGCAACAGCTTTTACCACAATATCGGGAGCGATACCGTTAATATCCTGATACTCTTTGAGACTGTCTTCTGCCTGTTTAAGATCTTTCTTAACTAGCTCATATCTTTGTTCAATAAACTCCCTATTGTTTTTTGCATTTTGAATATTGAGTTCTGTGTTGATTTTATTGAGATCATTTATTAAGAACTCTACAATATCCTTAGCCCTTACTGGGTCTTTATCATAAACACCTATTTCCAATGTCCCGGCCATCTTATCTTTGGTTATTTCCAATACATTTTTTCTGAAATGTTTAACTGCTTCTGAATAGTATTTGAATTCCCATTCTTTGTTCAAATCAAATTTAAGTAATACATCATCTATACATCTTCTGCTGGTTAGAATATTTTCATATAAAGCTAATTCTTTTGTACCTGAACCCAGTTCTCCCGTTATATTACTTAAATCTCCAATATCGGGTATTCCTCCACCAATTAAACTTCCCAGTCCGCCGCTTTTAGATGTTGCTTTCAGGGTACCTGTTGATAAAAAAATCGGATCCATAACAAAAAAAACAATTATTGCCGTGATTAAACCGGCTATCAAACTTGAAATTATTATACTCTTCTTATTCTTAGAATAAATTTTTATTAATTCCAATATTGAAATTTCATTTCCCTGCTTGTTTTCTGAATTAGCTTCCTGCAAATTTTCTGTTTAATATTATTCTTATTTATTCTGACTTATTAAAATATAAGTCGTCAGCACTCCTAGTATTATACCGGCTATCTGAGCTATCACTGTAATAGTCTCCCCGAATGTCGGCTCCACTGCCTTGGGTACATATACATAATCACCGGATTCTATTACCGTTTCATCAGGCTCATACCAGCCTCTTGAATTGAATTTTATCACCCTCGTATCTCCTTCATCTGCAGCTAATCCGAATCCGCCCGCTTTATTTATATAATAATCCACATCTTTACCTTTTGAATATGTGACATAACCTTCCTGGCCTACCTGTCCGAATACATATACTACATTCTTATTGTCATTTATATAGATTATATCTTTTCCTTCAAGAAGCACATTCTGCGATTCATCATTCTTATTATAAAGCCTGTCAAAATCTACTATAACCCTGTTTCTTTTTGACCTTATATCGGTTTCAAAATTTACCCTGTCTTTTTCCGTGAGCAACAGATCATTTGCTCTTGAATTAATCAGTATCTCAGCTGTATCTTTTGCAGCATATTCAGCATCATAAGTTCTGAATAATATGCTTAAAGGCAGATAAGCTTTTTCCCTGAAACCACCGGCCATCTCTATCACATCCTTAAGACGAGTATTCTTGAATGAAATTGGATAATATCCCGGCCTTAATACCTCGCCTAATACAAGTACAGTAAGATTTTTCTGATAATTTATCTTGTACTTGACAAACAATCTGTCGTATTTTTCTATTCTGAAATTTTTATTCTCATCATATTTTAAATTCATAATGTCATAACCGTCCGTATTTCCGTATGGCCTGTAAAGCTGAATGCTGTCAGGCTCCGCATCCACATCAAATCCCCTGGCTATTCCTATTACTGTTTCAAGATCATCTCCGTCCACGTGTTCATAAGAACCCGCAAGCTGAACTGCACCGCTTATCGTAATAAAATTATTATCAAGTCTGATGTATGGGATTTTAAGAAGATCTCCTTCAAGAAAGAATGGGTTGTGTTCATCATTGTTTGAAATGAAGTATTTGTATATATCAACATGTTTTACAGTTCCGTCTTTTCTTGATAATTCTATGTTCCTTAATGAGATCTGTGTATTGAAAAACTCCCTTTCATTTGTCTTTTCATAAAATACTCTTGAAGTATTTAATGTGTCAAATATAAGAAGTTTTAAGATCTCCGATACTCTTGTTACCGGAGATACTTCAAAAGTACCCTGTGTAAGTCCGGCTACTTTTACAAGAAAGGTTCTGGGTGTATTTAATGTAAAACTTACATCACTTGAGTAATATCTTTTTTTAACCGCTGTTATTACTTTTTCTTTTGCTTCGATCAGCGACAACCCTGAAACCTTTACTTCGCCGACAGTCGGAATAATAATGGATCCGACGGGTGAAACAACGACTGGCATCTGCTGATTTATATAACCGTAAAGTCCTAATGTAAAAAGATCATTAGGTCCGACTATGTATTTGTTTTCATCTATTGCTCCCTCAATAGGTACGGACTTTGTAGAGAAAGTATTTTGTGATTCGAGCTGATTGAAAATATCAGGCGCATCCGCATTAATGGAAGTATTGCCGTTTGAGACATTTCCACGACCCAAAATCTTGCTCATCGGATCTTCTTCCTGAGCCTTTTCCTTGCTTTTAAACTGTGAAAAAGAAACAGAACTATATGCTAAAAATATTGCAAGTAAAATTAATTTTACTTTTCTCATAATTCTAATTGATTTATTGCTTTCGATAAAATTTCTTTTGTGTTGTCTGCGCCTGTAGTCTCGCAGTAAATTCTGAGAAGGGGTTCTGTTCCGGATGCCCTTACTATGATCCAGCCGTTGTCAAAGAAAAACTTGAATCCGTCGAGTGTTTCAATATCGGCAACTTTCTTTCCCCCGAACTCATCCCCGGCTTTAATTTTTGCGCATGTCTCAAGAGCTTTTATTTTTTTCTCTTCAGTTGTCCTTACATCGTTCCTTTGGTAAAAATATTTTCCGAATTCTTCATCCAGTTCAGCTTTCAGCTCTGAAATGCTTTTCCCGTAATCTGCAAGAAGTTCCATGTAAAGCATTCCGTTATAAATCCCGTCCCTTTCCGGAAGATGCCCTTTGATGCCTATCCCGCCGCTTTCTTCCGCGCCTATAAGTACATCATCGGATATCATTATCTTTGAAATGTGCTTGAACCCGATCGGAACTGTCACAAGCTCAATCCCGTTTTTCTCACAGTATCTTTTTATTAACTCACTCGTCGAAAATCCTCTCACTACTTTTCCGGTCAGCTTCTTCCTTTCAAACAAGTATTTCAGCAGTATTGCAAATGTCTTCTGTGCATCAAGAAAATCTCCCTTTTCATCAATTATTGCGATCCTGTCAGCATCACCGTCGGTGACTATTCCAATATTATAATCCCCGTTTTTAATGTCACCGCAGATCTCCGATAAATTTTTCTCGACCGGTTCCGGCGCGCTTTTGCCAAATGAAGGATTTATCTCCCCGTGAAGTTGTCTTATTTCCACAAATTTATTAATGAGATTCTGTCCTGCTCCGTACATTGCATCATATATTACTTTCAGATTTCCTGATTTGATCTTTTCAATGTCTATCCTGTTTTTAAGATAATTCTGATAATATTCTTCACCTTTGTAATATTCTATCATTCCCTCATTCAACAACTCATTTACACTTTTAGCTACTTCAACATCTTTTATATTCTCAAGCTCTTTTTCAATTTTGGCTATTTCATCCGGATCCATTGATCCGCCAAATTCATCTTTGAGTTTATACCCGTTATAAATTGCCGGATTATGCGAAGCAGTTATCATTACACCAAGAGCACATTTAAGATCACGCGTAAGTAGTGACACTGTAGGTGTAGTAACATATGAATCTGTAAGTAAAACTTTGATGTTTTGATTGGCAATTACCTCGGCGACCGCTTCGGCAAATTGTTTTGACTGGAATCGTGTATCGTAACCGATAACAAATCCGGTTTTGGTTTTTGGATGATCTTTAAATACTTTTGCTGTAGCTAATGCAACTCTTCTTAAGTTATCATAAGTATATGTATCAGCGATTATCCCTCTCCATCCATCGGTTCCAAATTTTACGGGTTCTGTCTTATTGCTCATTAAATTATTTTAAATTAATAAATATTGTAAAATCTTTTTTAAGCAATATCCTCCGGTTTATTTTTCTGAACCCAGTTTTTTACATAATTGATTGTTTCGTAGGTAGGCGTACCGGGAGTGAATAATTCTCCTACTCCCATTTTTCGAAGCTCTTCAATATCCGGTTCCGGTATTATACCGCCACCAAAAAGCAGGACATCGCTTAATCCTTTATCCTCCATGAGTTTTCTGACTTTCGGGAAAACCGTCATGTGTGCGCCGCTTAATATGCTGATCCCTATAGCGTCAACATCTTCCTGAAGCGCTGCTTCAACTATTGTCTCAGGTGTCTGTCTTAATCCGGTATATATTACTTCTATTCCGGAATCCCTGAATGCTGCCGCAATGACCTTTGCGCCTCTGTCGTGACCGTCTAATCCGACCTTGCCGATAAGAACCCTTATCTTTTTTTCTTTTGTATTATTTTCTGACATAATTTAAGCAATTTAACCCAAATACTGATTTACTTCAAGGGAATTTTAAGTTTAAAATCTATTTATTTCTTTTTAAAAAAGTTAGATTTTTTAAAAAAATTTTAATTATTCATCTCGAGATTCTCTAGATTTTTATGGGAATATCTCTGATAAAAATATACGGAAATTATCCCGACTATAACCGAAAACCATAAAGTGGCAATTCTTATTATAAATGTAGAAGCAACTGAAATGTCCTTTGGAATTTTCAAAAACTGCATTAATCCTGTTAGTGAAGCCTCCGTTAATCCCAGTCCGCCGGGAAGCATTGCTATAGAACCTACAATTGTAGAAAATCCGTAAATAAATACAGCGCTTAATACGTTTACGTCAATATGCGTAAATGACGAATATACCCTTAACACAACATATAGCCCGAGACATTCAAGAAACCATGCAAACAAACTCAATATTACTGCAATAACCAGAGGCTTTATCCTGACTAAAGTGTATATACTCTCATAAGCTTCTCTGATCTTTTCGCTTATTTTGTGAATTGCTTTAATTTTTTCAAGCTGCGATATAATCCCGATAGAAATTTTTCTTGAACTTATCAAAGCTACACATCCAAGAAAAAACACACCTGCTCCAAGGATCAGTCCCTGTCCGTAATCAAAGACAAATGACCCCGCAATACAAAGCATAACCACTGAAATAAAATCTGTTATTCTCTCTGCCAGTATTATTGGCGCTGACTTGCTTACCGGTGTTCCGTTTTCTTCCCTTACAAGATATGATTTAAGAAGCTCTCCCATTTTCCCTGGTGTGACTGACATTACAAATGTTGACATAAAAATAAGAAAACTTGCCTTTGTCTTTAACTCAATACCAAGCAGCTTTCTGTAATATTCCCATTTAAAAAATCTTATTATAAAATTTCCGTAAGTAAGAGCTATTACCAGCGGAAAATAAAGCCAGTTGAATTCTCTGAATGCCTTAAGCAAATTATCAAAATCCGCATAGATACTGAAAGCGAGGAAGACCGCCGCCCCCAATGCCACAGACATTAAAATTTTCTTCTTGTATTTTTTAAACAATCTTTTTCAGGTTATTAAACAGCCTTAACAAAGGTAGCCCTACAATATTGTAATAATCCCCAACGATCTTTTCTATGAACAAACATCCGAAATCATCCTGTATTCCGTAAGCTCCTGCCTTATCCAGCGGTTTATGAGTTTTCACATAATGCTTGATCTCATCATCTTCAAGCTTTCTGAAATATACCGATGTCTTTTCATGATCAAATATTTCTTTTCCTGAATTCATGTTTATCAAATTTATTCCTGTATATACATAATGCTTTTTTCCGCTCAAAGACTTAAGAATATTTACTGCATCCTTAGAATTAAACGGTTTATTAATGATCTTTTTATCCAGTACCACTACCGTGTCTGCACCAATTATGATCTTTCCTTTGGATCTTTTTCCGTCTGATGCTGCTTTCCGAGATTTTAACATAGAATTATATCTTATCAGATCAACAGCTCCAAGATCAGAATGATCTAATTCCTCTGACTTGCTGTCATAAGTCATAAAGTTCAGACCGATCTGTTTCAACATTTTTGATCTGCGGGGAGACTTAGATGCCAGTATATATTTATTACTGAATACTTTTTGAAAACCCTTATCTGACAATTCTATCTATTTTTTTAAATAAATGCAAAATCATTTTCTCCGAATTTATAAACAAAACTCAATACTCAATACTCAATACTCAATACTCAATACTCAATACTCAATACTCAA
>CALMST010000173.1 GCA_937872315.1 uncultured Ignavibacteria bacterium
AATACTTAATACTTAATACCTAATACCTAATACTTAACACCAACCATAATCTTCTCTTCATAAAATTCCGTCACTTTATTCCTTATATCAATTTCCTTTGTAAGTTTAACAATATCATCACACAAATCTTTTGCTTCTTCAAAATTAAGTTTACGGATATTTCTTTTTATCTCAGAAAAGACAGATGGAGAGACACTTAGTTCATCTATACCAATTCCGATGAGCACGGCAGTCGCAAGAGGATCAGACGCCATTTCACCGCACACACTTATTTTTATGTTATTCCGATGTGCCGTTTCTGTTATACTTTTAATTGCTCTCAGTATAGCCGGATGAAATTCCTGATAAAGACATGAGATATATTCATTTCCCCTGTCCACTGCTAGTATATACTGTATCAGATCATTAGTGCCGATACTGAAAAAATCAACTTCCTTTGCGAGTTCGTCTGCTATAAAATAAGCTGAAGGCACTTCGATCATTATTCCGACTTCGATATTTTTATCATAATTTATCTTTCGTTCATCCAGATCCTGCATAACTTCCCTCAGGATATCTTTAGCTTTTATGACCTCAATGAGAGATGAGATCATCGGAAGTAGAATTCTCACATTATTCTTGGAAGAAGCTATAAGCAAGGCGCTTAATTGTTCTTTAAAGATGTCAACCCGGTCGAGACAAATCCTGATTCCGCGCCAGCCGAGGAATGGATTATCTTCTTTTTCGGATCTCGGTGTAAGCTTGTCGCCGCCGATATCGTAAGTTCTTATAGTGACCTTATTCGGATAAGTCATATCAGCTATATGCGAATACTCTTCAATCTGTCTGTCTTCGGAAGGAAAGTCTCCCGCCTCGAGAAAAAGATGCTCGGTCCTGTATAATCCGATTCCGCAATGACCCGTGTTTACTATGAAATCGATCTCTTCATCAAATTCAATATTAGCGGTCAGTTCAACTTTCTTTTTATCTGCCGTCTCGCTCGGCAGATCAATGATCTCATTTAATTCTTTTTCATAAATTTTTAACTCAGCAAGTTTTAATTGATAGTCGGTAAGGGTTTGTTCGGAAGGATTTGTTATGATCAGTCCGTTGAAACCGTCGATTATGATCAGCTCACCCGAAACAATGCATTTGGAAATATCTTTCATACCTACAACTGCCGGGACTCTGAGAGCTCTTGATACTATTGCCGCATGAGAAGTGGTTCCGCCTTTGTCTGTGGCATAACCCTGAACTTTTCTTTTGCTGAAAAGTATAGTGTCGGCAGGCGTAAGTTCGTGACTGATTACTATTGAATATTCTTCTACTTTGGAGACTATCTTTTCCTTTTTCATATTTCTCATCACACGGTTTCTCACATCGTTTATGTCATTCACTCTTTCTTTCAGATATTCATCTTTAACGGCAAGAAGAACTTCACCTATCTTTTTCATTTCCTGATCAAAAATAAAACTTGCAGTTCTCTTTTCATTCCGTACGCGGTTTTCTATTGAAGAGATAAAATATCTGTCATTGAGAATTTCTATCTGCGCGTCAAATATAAGTGTATTCTTTTTTCCGATCTTTTCCTGAGAATATTCCCTGATCTTTGAGAGTTCTTTATTGGATAGGTCGAGAGCTTTTTTAAATTCATCGAGATCCTTTTCGATCTCACCGGATCTTAGAAATTCAGTATCCACCTCGAAGGTGCTTCGTGTGTAGAGGTAAGCTTTTCCAATTGAGATCCCGGGAGAAGCGGGAATGCCTTTATGGATTATTTCATCTGCCAAGTAGTCTGCATTTTGTTTTGCTTAAAATAATCTTTTGTATAATAAAAAGTAAGGTATCTGTTTTGAAAAAAGTATAGTGCAGTGCAATCCTGTTCACAACAATTTATATAAGTGGTACAAGCTTGAAACTTGCAGAATATTTCACCTGCTGATAAATTGCCTCCAATATTCTGAATTTCGATTCGGCAATTTATCACAGGCGGGATTGTTAGCTAAATGAAAATTTTTATTTAGATTTTGAATTGAGATATAAATATTTAAAGATCTAAAGATTTATTTTGGACACTACTGAGTGCAGTGTGTATGGACCTGCCGTGTCTGGTTGAGTATTCGAATCAATGAATGTGTTTCAGATAATTTGCCTGAAGAAGATAAAACCTCCTGCTTCATATCATTAACCCGAAAATAAAATTAATGAAAGCATATCACTTATGCCGTTAGCCAAAAAGTTGTAAAAAAGATAATCATCAGAACTACTACTTTTATGTTGTAATTAAAGATTGGTATAGCTAAATTGAATCTCTTAAAAAAACAGTACAGCGTTTTTTGTTCCGTGAAAACGGAATTGTTCTACCAAAATAAGAAAGTAGCAACAAGCTTTTAATATATTGCTGGTGTTATAAACCTTTTTCAGGTGTGTCGCCGCAAATAAATCCGGAGTAAATCCTGATTGAAAAGATTTAAGAGCCAAAAATTTGCAAGCGTACAATTTAACAAACACAAAAAAGGAACACAGCAATGGAAAAAGGAACTGTAAAATGGTTCAACGTTACTAAAGGTTATGGTTTCATAACAAGAAGCAACGGTCAGGATGTATTCGTACATTTTAAAGCAATCAACGCCGAAGGTTATAAAAAACTTGACGAAGGCGATCAGGTAGAGTTTGAAGTCGAAGACGGAGCAAAAGGTCCGCAGGCAGCAAACGTTACTAAGATTGACTAATCTGACTAAAAATCAGCTAATTAAAATTTAGTTTAAAAAAAAGCCCGTGAATTTAATTCACGGGCTTTTGTTTTTACATAATAGCTAATACTTAATACTTAATACTTAATACTTAATACTTAATACTTAATACTTAATA
>CALMST010000174.1 GCA_937872315.1 uncultured Ignavibacteria bacterium
AGCTAATATATTCATTCAAAATTTAATTAACAACTAATGAAAAATTCTTGCTGCATTAAAGTATTTCAGTATTGTCCAAAACAATTTATAAATTTAAATTTTATTATAAATCTGATTCAAAAACAGAGTATTTAAATTGAGACTCAGAACAAACCCGCCTGTGATAAATTTCCGGCAATTTATCACCAGTGGGAGATTTTTCTTTGCCGACTTTCTTTTGATCTTTCAAAAGAAAGTCGGGTAAACTTTTCTATACCTATATTTAGAACAATTTCATTATAACGTTTTGGAAAGGTATGAAAGTATTTACTAATCATTATGTAAAAGTGGTAATAGCTGAAAAAAAAGAAGAATTAATTAAATGCTTTATTCAGAGCTGATAGATCATTTGGAAAATATATAGATAAAATGTATCAGGTAAAGATACAAAAACCTTTGAATGAAAGAACCCAGTTAAATTCCCGCTGATATGTACTAGACATGTGATCTTCAGATCAGTGAGAGAGTATTTGCCCGTCTTCAATGTAAATTATCCTGTGGGCGTATGCCTTAAGCCGAAGGTCATGGCTTACGACTATTACACATTTATTGTTCTTTCTTGCGTAGGAGTTGAGAAGCTCTATTATGATTGAACCGTTTACTGTATCAAGACTGGCTGTTGGCTCGTCGGCAAGAATGAGCTCAGCGTTGTTTGCAATAGCCCTCGCAACTGATACCCTTTGCTTTTCTCCCTGGCTCATCGTTACAGGCAGTTTGTTGGCAAGATATTCTATCTTTAATTCTTTCAGCAGGGTCCTTGCAATTTCCCTGGCTTCCTTCTTTGACTTCAGGGAGAACTTCAGGAACAGCTCAATATTCTGCGAAGCTGTCAGAGTATCTATTAAAAGGAAAGTCTGAAAAATGAATCCGAGCTTTTCTGCCCTGATTTTCTGCAGCTCAGATACGGAATAATTTTCTATCGGTTTCTGAAACAGACGGATACTTCCTTCAGATGGCTTTAGCAAACCTGCAATCAATGTAAGCAGGGTAGTCTTCCCGCTGCCGCTCGGACCAAGAACCAGGACAAGTTCTCCCGGTCTTGCATCGAAGTCAATATTCTTAACTCCGAATGACAGATGTTCATTGACCTTGTATGATTTGCTTACATTCCTGATGGAAACGATATTTTCCTTTTCATCTTTCATAAAAAACCTCCAGCGGATATATTTTTCTTAATCTGCTCAGGGAAATCACAGAGCTGAGTATTCCCATCAGCAGGCCGGCTGCGAGTATAATGCAGATCTGAAGAGATGTCGTGACAGTACTTACTTCAGGCGACAGCTTCTCAATGATTTTTACAATCGGAAAGTAAAGCAAAACACCCAGTACTCCCGATGTAAGACTGATAAATACTGCTTGCTGAATAATAAGCTTAGGAAGGAAACCCGTAGGTGAACCGAGGATCTTCATCACTGCAAAATCTTTTTTCCTTTCAAGAATGTTGATGGAAAGTATAAGGCTAAGTACTGTCGTCAGAACAATTGCGCCCAATGCAGCAACAGCATAAAGGATCGGCAGAAAACCTGATTCCATTTCTTTGATGTTATTTGCCAGAAATTCCTGATGATCATAAACTACTGATTCTTTGATCAATGACTGAAGTTCCTTTGCGGTCTTGCCGGCACCGGAAACGTTTTTTGTCTTTACCAGATAGCAGGTAACTATGTCGGGAAATCCCAAAAGTGTCCGGGCTTTTGAAAGGGTTGTAAATGCATACTGAATTACAAATGCATTTGTACCGGTACTCAATCCTGTCACGCGCAGAGTGTCATCAAGTATGAACATATCATCACCAACTTCAAAGCCGTTGTTTAATGCAAATGAGTTATCAAGAACTATTTCATTATCGGTTTTGACATTCCTTCCTTTAATTATACTTGGTGGTCCTCCCAATCCTGTTTCCGGATCATAGCCGGCAAGGAAAATTGTTGAACGTTTGCCGCTGTTCTTTACAGTTGTAATTAACAGCAGAACAGGCGATGCTTCTTCGACATTTTCGTTTTCCTCTATTTTTTCTTTCAGATCTGCCGGAAGTATTGAAGTGCCTCTGAGCAGGTTGGTAGAGTTTCTCTGAAGTATCCACAGATCAACTTTGTTCTCGCGGATATATTCAACCGAACCATCTGCAACACCTTTGTAGATCCCAAAAAGAAAAAGCATAAGTATCATGCAAAGGGAAATCCCGATGACTGTGAGCAGTAACCTTGTAGGGTGATTGAACAATATTTTAATTGTATATAACATGATTATGCAAACATTTCAACTTCTTTTACCAGACTGCCTGAAAATTTTTCAAATATTTCATCCAGATCTCTGCCGGTGATTGTCAATCCGTGATTTTTGAGTCCGACAGCCGTAGAAACAGGATCTTTACTTCTGCCAAGAAGTTCAATGACTTCCTGCGCCAGCTCTATTGTACCGCAGGGATAATTTTGTCTCGTACACAATACTCCCTGTATCCAGGCATGAACATGTACGATCGCTCCAATTTCGGGGTAGGTTTTGTAAATCATGGAATGTTCAACAGCATCAACCGACACTCTTGCTTTCGGATTGTAGTTTGATGGCATGCTCAGTATTGCTTCACGGTTTTCATAATCAAAATCTTTGACAAGCAGAATGTCTTTTCCTATTGCTACAAGATTCGATTTGTCAACTCCTCTTCCGGTCATCCAGAATGTGTCTTTACCTAATTCCGGAATTCTTTCCCTTGCGCTAAGATTGCCATAGCTGGCTCCCGTTATTCCGTAAATTTTATACAGATGTCTGAGTTCTGATTCAGTCAGGAATCCTTTCAGCCGGAATGGCACAGGCAGAACCCCGATCTTATCTAGCACTTTGCCGTAATGTCTTATCTTTCCGGTGATATCTGTCCCTGACCATAATCTTTCAGGAAGATCTTCGATAAAAACATTATCAGTTGCAAAGCTGGAACTGATGATAGGTTTTATTTTTTCATAAATCTCATCAGGATTAAAGAAGATCTGGTAAAAACCTGCTTCAGGCGTTGTGAAGAATGTTTCAAGCCCCGGAGAAATGTATATAAGCAGATTGGATAGTGACTTCACCAGTGCGTTGTATGACATCGATTTGATCTTGTCTTCATCCTTGTCAGCTGTATCACCGCAGATAAATGTAATAACAAATAGTGAACGTGACTGACGCCTTACAGATTTTGGATTTTTAAATGTTGTAAAATTCAAAATATAATTAGCTTCATTAGTTGTATCAACCAGTTCATCACCGTTTCTAATGCAGGCATCGGTCAGAGCTTCAGCAATACTTTCTTTGAAAGTATCCTGATCATTTTTTTCAATTGAGAATTTCATGATTTTTTTCCTTTCTTACAGACAATGTACCATTGTCTCTGTTTATCATGTCAGAAAAAGTTTCTCTTCTTCTCACAAGTTTGCATTCACCATCACTCACTGAAACAATGGCTGGTTTGTTGAAATTGAAAGACGATTCTAGTGCTGTGAAATATGCGCCTGTATCCATCAGCGCAAGAACTTCCCCTTCTTTTGATCCCGGCAGTATTTTGTTCTTATAGACAAGATCAGAAGCAAAACAGCAAGGACCGGTTATGGTGACTTTCTCTTTGGGATTTCTGTTGAACTCATTGCACAGGAACATTTCATGATACTCATAATATGAGGGCATTGTGATGGTTCCCAGACCGCCGTCTGTGATCAGCCATTTCATACCGTTTCTTTCTTTAATTCTGTGAATTCGTAATAATAACATTTGAACCGCGCTTACAATGCATCTTCCGGGTTCAAAATATATTTCGGGAATGTTTGCTCCAAAAAAGTTCACAACACTTTCTTTGATTTTTTTAAAGTAATCTTCAAATGAGAAAAACTCCTGTCTGTGAAATTTGAGTTGATATGAACTCAAAGCCTGTGATGCGATCATTTCAAATGAAGTCAACTCTCTTGTTGTCATTGAAGCGAATCCGCCGCCGACATCAAGAACATTTATTTGAAACCCGAATGCTATGATCTTCTTGAAAAGCGGATACAGTTTACTGATTGCTGCTGAATAAACTTCGGGATCTCTTATCCCGGTACCGATATGAAAATGGATCCCCAGGAATGAAAGCCTGGCATAGTATCTGATTATAAAAAGTGCCTTGAGTATCTCTTCTTCATTCATTCCAAAAGAACTGTTCCTGCTTCCGGTTGCGCTGTTCCTGCTCATCCCTTTTGGTATGAAATCAGGATTGACCCTAAGAAGCAGTTTCATTCTTTCCGGAATTGATTTCTGTAATCTGATCAGATCCTGAAGTTCACTGATTGAATCAATTACTATTGATCCGACTTTGTACTTCAGACACTTGAGTAAGAAACTTTCTGTCTTGCAAGGTCCGTTGACTATTATTGACGAAGGACTGAAACCGCTTTCCAGCGCAACATCAAGTTCAAACTCAGTCATTACTTCAGCTGACAACCCTGCTTCCTTAATTGCATTTATGACAGAAGGGACTGCATTGCATTTGAATGGATAAAAAACCCCTGACCTGCCGGAGAACATAGTTTCTGAAATTCTTCTGAATTCTTCTGCTCTCCGGATCAACATATCTGTATCAAGAACATAAAGAGGTGTCCCAAAATTATCTGCCATATCAGTCAGTTTGAATTTCTTCAGGTACAGTTCGCCTTTTGAATTTGATCGCAGGTTCCAGTCCTCAGGTTTTAATATGTTTTTTATTGCTTTCATTTTATTATTGTCTCTCATCTTTTATTCAAAAATAGTACAATACAATTTTTTAAGTGTCATGGAATTGTCAAAATAATTTCTTGTTCAGACTGCCACATCACGGTAATATACCAGGAACTCCTTGTCTCTCTTCAAACCGAGCTTTTCAGCAAGCGAGATCACTATTCTGTTTTCATCGTACATCCATGTGGTCTCCAGGATCTCAAACCGGCGAGCAACTTCAACTGTTGCGTTAAAAAGAAGACGGATAATTCTCGAATTTTGAAATTCCTTTTTCGCACCGACAGCAAACAATGTCGCGCGATCTATCTTTTTTCTTTCATTCAAAAACCTTAGATAATTCATAATGCCTGCCCTGCCTTTGAATCTCTTCAGTAATGGATTTATATCAAGAGCAAAATGAACAGCAGCTACCGGCTCGCCTTTATACTCAACAAACCTTATCAGATCAGGCGGTGTTACGAGTTTCAAATGTTTAGATGCAAACATGTATTCTTCTTTGCTTACAGGAGTGAAGTGCCAGTTTTCAGAAAATGCATCGTTATAAATATTCCGCAAATGCTCAAGGTCCTGTTTCGTATAATTTTTGCGAAAGCTACGTACCCGAATATCATCCGATTCCAGATCAAGCGGTTTACTGAATTTCTCATTGAAGTAACCCCTGGAATCTTTGTTGATCCTGGTGTGCAGGATCTGAAGCACACTGAAACCGTTGTCTTTAAGCAGCGAGTGATAGTATTCCGGATTATATGTCTGAAAGAATGAAGGGGGTGAATTGTAATCCGTGGAAAGCAATGCGAGCTCCGAATAAAGATTGGGATTGAAAGGACCTTCCAAACGTTCGATACCATTTTCTCTGCAGTGTATGATGATCTCATCAAATAAGAACTTCACTGCAGCAGAATTATTGAATGATTCAAAGAATCCAAAGAAGCCTGTCCTGACACCTGCCTTTCTGCAATATTCATCATTGACAGACACCGAAATTCTTGAGACAATATTATCGCCGTCATAACAGTTGAAAAGTTCTATTGATGGTTCCCTGAAATAAGGATTCCTTGCTGAATCAATTGTTCTTTTCAATTCTGACCTTAAAGGCGCTACCCAATTATCATCATTCCTGTAAATCCCAAATGGAAGATCTATAAAATCTTTCAGTTGATTTCCTGTTGATACTCTGACAACTTTATATCCCATTTTTCATTTCCTTTCCTGATTTTTTCAACTATGTAATTATCATAAATAAAGGACAGGTCTTTGTTATGAAGTTGTTTCGCCAGTAATTTATCTGACTCAATGATCCCTGACAGTGACTCCGGGTGTTCGCGTGGAACCAGAAGATTTCTGTACGTTATGACTGCATTATCTTTCGCAACGCGTATAGTTTCAATAAGTACATTCTCGAATGCGTCTTCAGGGATCCACTCAAAAATATTGGTAAAGTTAAATTTCGAAATCGATTCATCCGGCAATTGCCTGAAATAATTTTCGCAGCTGTCAGTTACAATCTTTATTCTTCTCAATCTGCTTTTGATGATATCAAAGTTTTCCTTCCTTAGATACGGAGGGAGAAAACTCTCGTCAAAATTACCAAAAAGAATATACCTTAGGAAATAGTTTTGTCTGACGGGAAGCTGCGTCAGCGCGCGCTTTGTTTTCTCAGAGAAATGATCCCCGAAACTGAATTCCTTTTTAAGATATTTAAAGAAAGCTTTGTCAAAAAGCAGGCTCATTATCCTGCGGCTTAGAAATACTTTCGTAAATATTTTCCATCTTCGGCTGTTCCAGTCAGTATCAAACAATTTTTTCCGTTCATTCATGTTTTCGGTTTCAAAAAATTTCCGGATCGTCTTACTGCCGGTGAGAAATCTCACGCAATTTCCAAGCATTTTCATGTAGTTTTCATACCTGCCGCAATGAATGATACCATGTTCTATTTGTTCAGGATTATTATCCCAGTAAATCTTTGCATCTTTTGAAAGAGAGATTTTCATCATGTCATAGAGCTCCC
The DNA here is from genome assembly GCA_937872315.1 of uncultured Ignavibacteria bacterium. Taxonomy (GTDB): domain Bacteria; phylum Bacteroidota; class Ignavibacteria; order Tepidaquicellales; family Tepidaquicellaceae; genus JAGPCH01. Next base: position 6,770 of record CALMST010000174.1, read on the forward strand.
TTCTCTTATTGCATTTCCTGACGCCGATGAATTCAAGCAAACTATAGTATGACAATGATCTGAAAGCGGCTATCTTCAATTCAAGCAAATGGTTTTGATGAGGATTCAGATCCAATGCAATAACAGACGCAGGATCATCGATGAGGAATGCCAGAAGATTACATCCTCCTGATGTAATTGAAAATACTACGTCATCTTCCCGGATGTTAAAAGCTTCCCTGTCTATTTGAGGATCTTCCCAGCATTGCGAATACAGGACATTACTGAAAACTTTGCTCTGTTTCTGCTTGTGTATCTGTTTAGATGAAGATTTTGGCAGACCTATCCTGGTGTGAACAATTGCCCAGTCCAAAACCGCCGGAATTCCGATCAATACCGCAAGTAAAAAAGATTCAGTAAAGTATCCAACCAGGAACCCCGGTACAAAGAGAATGAACAGTGCATTGTGCCTTATTCCATCTTTGTTTAGATACAGATGCGGCTTACTTTTTAAAAATCCTATGGTACTATTCAGCGTCGGGATCAGTCTTGGAACTTCTTTTACGTATTTTGAATAGCCTTCCTGGACTTCGCTGAAAGATTCTTCTTCATATTTTATCAGTTCAATGTAGTGAAGATAAAACAGTAAAGGGATCAGAAGTCCTGATACAGGCAGGAACAAACTGCAAAGTGTCAGCGCAAGCCAGTCAGAAAAGTAGATTGGGTTTCTGACAAGAAGGTATACACCTGATGTTACCAGAGATTCACTTCTTACTTTAAATGACATCACTGTATTTGAAGTAAGTAAACTTCCTGCCCACATTCTTAGCAGCGATATGAAAATCATAAAGACAGAGGCAAAGAGAAACATCAGCGAGGAATATTCTTCAAGTCCGGACAGTCTGAAAAGTGTTATGTAAACAGGCGGATAATGACTGAAGAAAGCGACTGATATAATGCATGCCAGAATGACAATTGACAGGGAAATGAATATACGCGATTCAAATTCAAATTTTCTGATTTTTGATGTGAGTTTCATTTTTAGCTCCTTAATTTTTCATTAAAACTTTTAATGCCGAAGGAATTACTTCAGCGGAAATGCATTTAGTTGATATCAATTCTCCATCTGCCTCTGCGTCCGGGAAATTTTCATTATCGAATTCCAGCTCGTTTGTCCTGAACAATTGAAAACCGGACATGTCAAGATGTTTCCCGGAATATATTTTTGTGAAGCTTCTTAATCTTTTCAGAAGAGACATTTCTTTTATCAGAAGTACCTCAAAGAATCCATCGTCCGGAATTGCATCAGGTGTTAATCTCATGCCGCCTCCTGTGTATGCACCATTGGCTATTATTACGCCGATCATGTTTTGGGTTATGGACTTGCCGTTAATTTTCATTGTGAATTGATTTGCCCTTTGTCTCATTAAAGTTTTCACTGCCTCAAATCCGAAAGCGGATTTTCCCAGCAATTTCTTTACAACCGGTGTGATGTTCTTGCATATCGTTCCGCCGATTCCAAATTGTAACTCATTGACGAAATACATTGAGGGTTGGCCATTCACGAAACTGATCTTTCCGACATCAATTGATCTTGTATAATCATTCCTGATAATTTTAATTTGGGATATGATGTCTTTTGGCAAGCCAATGCTTTGGGCAAATCCCTGACCGGTTCCAAAGCTTAAAATTCCAAGTCTTGGATTTTGATTCAGAGGAGATCCATTTTCAAAAAAGCCATTAACGACCTGATTGACTGTCCCGTCTCCTCCGACTGCAATTATGATTTTACATCCTGATGAAATTGCTTTTTTCGCAATTGTGTGTGCATCTGTTTTATTTCGTGTTTCAGAAAGTTCAAATCCATTACCAAGCTGGTTATGCAGTTCGGTAAGTATCATGCTTTTGTTCTCGCCGGTTTTACCGCCGGTTGATGCGGGATTGAATACAATATGAATATTTTTTACTGACATTTATCAATCATTTTCTAAACAAAATTAGAAATAAATGAGGTTAAAATTGTCATGCTTTTGTAAAAATAAAGCTCTTGTCAATATCTTTTCTGTTGTTGTATTCAGATCAAATTTTCCATATGTAACTGTCCGCTCATTGAGATTATCCGGAAAGAAGATTTCATCCGCAAAGTTATTCAAAGGAATGTCTGCTGATATTATAACGGGAGATTAGCATACTGAAAGGTAGTTGCAGAAAAAGCGGCAAGCTAGAGGAGTATGAGTTTTTTCATGATTTTTAAAATGAGTTGTTTTACTTTTTAGTAAACATATACACAAATCAGCAGGAATTTTAAATTACAGTAAAATATGTACCTTCTGCATGGATTGCATTTGTAAGAAATTACATTTGGGAAATGTTCTTCTTTTAATTAATTTTATTCTTCTGCAAAACAGAATTTTGCTGAAATTACTTTACCAAAAAGATCAGCCTGTCCGAAAACTAATCTACTGTTGTAGCCGCAACCTTTATGGTTGCGGACTTCTATCAATTTCCGCAGGCATAAAGCCTGCGGCTACATTAATAATAATGTTTTCAGACATTCTGGATGTTTTGGAACGGGTAAAGATTCATAACTAAAAATCCGCTTAACCGATCAACCAATCAACAATCCCCACAGCGGCTTTCTTTGCTTCGGCGACTGCATTCACAACTTCCACTCCGCCGTTATAGACATCACCTGCGGCGAAATATTTAGGATTATCTGTCTGAAAAGTTACAGGATCTGCAATGACCCTTCCCTTGCCATCATATCTGATGCCGGGAATATTTTTCAGAACTTCCGTTTGCTTGATCTGTCC
>CALMST010000175.1 GCA_937872315.1 uncultured Ignavibacteria bacterium
TAGTTTTATATTTAACTATGAAAACAATAGTATGGCGCTATTGTCCGGAACATTTTGGAATACTTACATTTGGTTTATATCCAATTCAGAATCAAAATTATATTTAAAGTTGTGAAGTATAACAGGCGTGAGTTATTTCTTTGGCGGCTGTGACTTTCCTGTAAGGCGTAATTTACCGTAAAGACACAAAGTAAAATTGTTTGAATAATAAATTCGTTGAGCCTTTGAATTATTGCGGTAAATTTTAATTTCCCCTTTTTTGCAAGCCGGTATAAAATAAAAAAACTCATTACACGTGGTGCAATGAGTTTAATATTTATGTAAAGTAATTTTTAATCCGCTTCTACTAATGGTTTTTCACCGGCTATAATACCTTTACTGCCGATAGTTTCATAATCGTAACCGTTTAATTCCGGAACAGATGAGCAAAGCTCAATGAATACTTCTTCGGAATTCTCAAATAAAAACTCTTTACCCATTGCTTTGGCTACCAGTTTTAAGATCTTCCAGCCCGGTCTGGAATTGAACTTAGTTCCGTGTGTCCATCTGTCATTCTGAGCGCCGAATTTATCAAGTCTTGACATAGAAAACTCGCCTATGATCCTTTCCTCTTCAAGAGTAGCCACTGCAGGACGCAGTCTCTGCAGCCTGTTCTGATAATTTACAAATGTACCGTTTATCTCCGCGTAAGTTGATGTCGGCAAAACTATGTTTGCATTTTCAGAATATTTATTGTGAATAGAGATCTGATGAATATTGGTTTCAATATTCTTTACATACTCTTCCGCACCCGGCATCCTGAATATATCATCATTCAGAATATACAACATCCTGATCTTTCCTGAACTTAGAGCATCGGTAACTTCTTTCGAATAAGGTTTAATGCCCAATAATTTCAGACCGTTTGCGCATGGAGTTTTATCAGATCTTCTTAAAAGATCATCGCTGAAATTTTCATCTATATTCGGTATGTAAAAAATATTATCACTGCTGAAGATTTCCTTTGCGAATTTTTTCAGCGCATAATTGTCTTCAAGAGTTGAAAAGGCAGAAGCAACAAACATGATCTCGCTGCCATTGTAATTTTTCAAATGTGAGACAGTCTTTGAGATAGCTTCATCCCAGTTAACATCAATCAGTTCTTCATTTTCACTCGACGCCTCATTTAGTTTTATCTGCGGCGACTTAATTCTTAACTCTTCATCATTTACAAAAGCCGTTGTATTTAGCCTTCCCCAGTCACAAAGCCAGTAATCATTAACTGCGGGATTTTCACGGGGTTCAATTCTCAGTATCTTGTTATTTCTGACACCCATAATAGAATTGCATCCCCTTGAGCATCCGGGACAAATTGTATCAGTAAATGACATTTCCCAGACTCTTGATTTGAATCTGAATTCCTTTGATGTTAAAGCGCCTACAGGGCAGATCTCGATCACATTCATTGAATATGGATTATCGAGCTCTTCACCCGGGAAGGTCTCTATTGTTACATGATCGCCTCTCTGAACAAATGTAAGCTGGGGAGATTTTGCGATCTCATCGCAGAATCTTATGCATCTTGAGCAGCTGATGCATCTTTCCTGATCAAACATTACATTTGGTCCGAGTGAAACGCGCTTGTCTTTTTCATTTTTTAGTTCGTCAAATCTTGATAACCCTACACTGTACTGGTAAGCATAATCCTGAAGTTTGCATTCCCCCGCTTCATCGCAGATAGGACAGTCAAGCGGATGGTTTATCAGCAGAAATTCCATGACAGCATTCTGAGCATGTATTGTCTTTTCGGATTTTGTATGTACTATCATTCCCTCGGTTGCGGGCGTTGCGCAGGCAATTGCGAGTTTAGGCATTTTTTCAATTTCAACCAGACAAATTCTGCAGTTTCCGGCTACACTCATCGCCGGATGGTAACAAAAATGCGGAATTTCTATTCCGGCATTTAATGCAGCCTGAATAATTGTCTGGCCGTGAGTAAATTCAACCTCCCGGCTGTCAATAGTAATTTTAGGCATATTATTTGTGAAAAATTTTTACAAAGTTACTATGATTTTTTTCCTTTATCAATTCTATTGTAAAACCATTTATTGTAATGGTTTTTAATGATGACTTTTGTGAGATCTAAATTTTGCTTTCAATAAACAAAAATTAAATTTTTTACTAAACCATCTCAGCGTATCAATACCTAATACCTAATACTTAATACTTAATACTTAATACTTAATACTTAATACT
>CALMST010000176.1 GCA_937872315.1 uncultured Ignavibacteria bacterium
CTTCAAACCGTTTTGCTTTTGCTTCAAACCGTTTTGCTTTTGCTTCAAAACGTTTTGCTTTTGCTTCGCACCGGTTTGCTTTTGCTTCAAACCGTTTTGCTTTTTCCGCCGCTGTTGGTGATCCAAAAAATTTGCAGGAACAATTTTGAAATTTTCTGATAAGTTCATGCAAATTTTTTGGTCACCAACAGCATGAAGCTCGAAGTTAATTAGCTCTATACCTGCTTGAACCTGTTTACCGTTGGTGACCAAAAGTTTGCATTACATTTATTTTTAAATTCAACAGTGTTCTGCGCAAACTTTTGGAACACTAACGGCGGCGAATAGTTTGAATTATAGCTTTTCTTTTGCTCCACCCTGGAGGAATTAAAATATAATATTGCATTTAATCATAAGTATAAATAATTTGCTTAGCTTAATTTCATATTCAATATATTTAATTAAATTTCACATTTGTTAAATTAACAAATTCCGAATATAGTGAAGAACAAATTTATCACTCATCCAATATTCTTTTCTGTAATCTCAATCATATTCTTTTCATGTGAGGATGGTATGCTCAACAGATCCGGTGTATCTGGAAAGATCTATTACGAAAACCTGGTTCCGGCTTCCAATAAACAAGTGATGATAAGTGATGCAACAGTTCTCACCGGTCCGGACGGAAGCTTTTTGGTTAATAATGTTGTCTTCCCGTATGATATAACTTTAATTGATTCAAATTATTCTTATCCTGAATATACTGTATATAAAAATTTAACTACTGAGAATGTAAATCTGGTTTTAGACTATATTGGGAATTCTACATATAATGCAATGATTGAAATTAATTTTACCGGAAATGTTTTTGCAAATGACCTGGAAGGGAAATTAATTTTTACAGACGGAGAATATTTTAATAAATATGTTTCATTTCAGAATTTTAGTAATAACAGTACAACGTATCTTAATATAGACTTACCTGACAATTCAGTAACCGGAAAGATAATTCTCATTACCTACAAAAAAAATAATACGGGTGAAATTATATCTTATGAAAATTATGGAGAGATTAATAGTGTAATCATTAACAGCATAGGATATAACAGTTACACTTTTGATTCTGCCGCTGTTTCACTAAACCCCGGTGAAGTCTCAGTAAGTGGTTCAAATAATATATTACCGGGTGAAAACCGGACTTTAAATTCTATTTTTTATTTATCATATACAAATAAAAACTATCGTTATAATTACTTGTCAAGTGATTTTGGCAATGTTACAGGTGACAATTTCAATTTTCTCATTCCAACCGGTTTACCAACACCATTTAATGTATTTGTAAAAAAAGATATCTATGCTGGTGGAGGAGTATTATCAGGAAATTATTTAGTTGAACCCGGCATATACAATAACATTGAAATTAAAAGTCCATCATTACCAATAAATCCAGAAGCAAATGCATCGAACGTAACGAATAACACTTATTTTACTTACAGTGCCGGTGGAGGAAAAGGTGTTTATGAAATCTTTATTAAAAATACAAGTGCGCTTGTTTCTTACAGAATTGTTACAGCATCGGAAAATTTTTCCATGAATGATATTAATATCCGTGGATTTGAATCTATTAAAGATAATGATTTTTTCTGGTTAATATTTAAGCATGGTGAATTCATTTCAATGAATGATTATGCTATTGACAAAATAAATAGACCTGAATGGTTTTCAAACCGGAGTTATTCACAGGGATTTCATACAGCTCCTTAGTCAGAATTACGTGAGATGTCATTCGCCACAGCGAAGTCAGATGTCAGAAGTCAGATGTTTGAATTTATTTAAAAGGATAGTATACAGTAATTTGTAATTTGCAATTCGTAATAATCCGCTGTTGTTTATCTTCCAAAAGATTACAGAGTAAATCTGACATTTCAATTTTCAATTTTCAGTTATCAATTATCTCTTCATATTTTCTAATTCATCCGCTTTTCTTACTATCCAGACTACGTCTTTTCCGTGATCTTCTAATATCTCTTTCTTTATCTCACTGAATTTATATTCATCATAATTTATCTTTTGTTCATATAAACGTTCTATAAAATCACAGAACTTTTTATTGGAAATTTTCATCTTCTCACTTACATATTTATTCTTATACAAGAAGTGTTTATAGGAATCCAGGGCAAGCATGAATGAATTTAAATCATTTAATTCATAAAATATTTTCAACTGCAGATTCTTTACATAGAATTTCATTGTAAACAGATCATATTTTATTAAAGCCAGTAATTCAAGAGCTTTACCGTAATCCTTTTTTATAAAGCATATATGAGCTTTAGCAAAATTCAGTAGATTTTCTTTCGAATTATTCTGGATTCTGCCGGACACCTTATCAATGAAATTCTCAATTGAATCGATTTTTTCCTGAGAACATGCTACTGAAATAAACCTTACAAATTCCTGATCCCAGACCTGTTCCTCATTAGTTATTATCAAATCATTATTTATTCTGTAGTCATAGATCTCAAGACATTCCCTGCTCTTATTTATATCTTTCGAATTAAGATGACCTAAACAATTTGATAATGTTATGTAAAGCCCCCTGAGGTCATTCAAAGAAAATAATTTTTCTTTATCTATCAATGAGCTTTTAAAATCAAAATATTTTTCTATCGAATTTTTATCCGAAATTGATAAAAACATTTTATGATATACATTCATCACCTCTGAAACATCTTTTGAAAAGACTTTCATTGAATGAATCACCATGTCTATAATTCCATTTTCATGAAGCTTGTTTAAAAATATTTCAATTGAAACACTTTCACGGGAAAAATTATGGGTTATTTTCTGTCCTTCGGTATTGTGGTAAATGATAAATGCTTTTATCATTGTAAAAGCCAGAAAAAAATCAGAACTAAAATTTATATTCTTGTCAAAATCCTTTAAATGCATGAACTGATTATCAAAATTCCAATTATTCATGTACAGCTTCCACATTCTGTAATAAAAATCTTCCCTTAACATATTCCTGCTGAAGCTCATCTCAAGTGAATTTTTTTCAATATTATCAAATCTGGAATTATATAATTCTATCAATTCCCTGTCCTGTAACTCATAAAGCAATTCAATTTTTCTTGTAAGTTCATTGCCTTCAAATGATTTAGTGATCAAAAAATTCTCGGCTAACCTTGTTAATTCAAAGATCAGATTCTTCATAACACCGTAATTGAATTCTTTTCCAGGGAATAATTCGCTGTAGATAAATTTTCTGTCAAGTCTATCTGATCCAAATCCGGGAGAATATGCTTTGATCGTTTTCCAGAGTTTTGTTACAGGAGTTTTTTTATTAAAATACGGAGAGCTGACGAAGTCATCAAACTTTTTGATCTCTTCTGCAGATAATGTTTTTAATATTTCTATAAGAGAAGTCTTTAGCATAATAATACTAAAATTTTGAAGTGAAAGATAAATCTTTTTTATTGCTAAATCGATTCATTTTTGAAGTTTTAAGTATAATACATAAATGAAAATCAAACAAAACTTTCTTTGCGGAATCAATTCTTCATAAGTAAATTTGCAACAGTTCATTCAAAGAACCAATAACCCGGAACAGAAGCGCGCGGGCTTCTTTCCTTAATGGCATGCCGGTATGCCGGGTTATTGCTTTATTTTATAAATTTTAAAGAGAAAATCCAGATGAATGCTTTAAATACAAAATTTCCACAGTTAATAATTCCTTTTATTTTTCTGATCTCAATTTCCTTATTAATAGAAAAAACTTCTGCTCAGGAAATTAAACTGCCGCCAAAAAGGTCCGGTCAGGAAAATATAAAAGTGAATTCCCAATTCCCTTCAGCGCTAAAAATTGATAACAGCGTACTCATGAATTCACCTTTTAACGATTTTTCGGAAAAAGAAAAAAAGATTCTCGAAAAAATGGAGCAACTGAAGCAGCCCGGTAATTCAATTCCGGAAGGAGATAATATATTAAAGCTTCAGAAAGAGATCGAAAAGACAAACGGTTCTACAATTACCAGACAGGAAGCCAATGACATCGGGACCATTATTCCTGCAAGTAATTACAGTCCTCTTGAAACAGATAATCTGGATTTTTCTTACCTGATGTATGGAGACGGAAATTATGTTGCAGGTATTGCTGCGCAGGTTGAACAGACCGGACCTACAGCAGGGAAGATATGGGTGGCTTTAGGCGAGTATAACGGCGATACGGGAGTATTTGCTTTACCCGATACCATAAAAATTTTCTATTCCGTTAACAACGGCTTATCATACAACCTGTATGCTAGCATAGCTTTCAGCGGGCATAACAAAATTGATTTTGATAATATGGATATGGAAATAATCGAAAATACCACGGGACAGAAATATCTTCATATTGTATTCGGATATTTCACTGACGGAGGGTACGGACAGAGTCTGATCGGTTATACAGTTGTTTCAGCGCCGGCTTTAACTTATGCGGGTTCAACTCTTTTCCCTCCCGGCTATAATGCAAACAGTAAATATACAAAAGCGCGGATCACTTCCGATAATGTCAGATTCCCTTCCAATCCTTACATTACAATTGTCTTAACACAGGATTCGATAGCTGGATCTGATCATTATTTCATTTCAAAAATGTGCAGGGTACTGAGCCCGTTCACTGTTTCACCGGCTGTCACATATCTTTCACAAAGTATTTACACGGCGGCGGCTGGTTATAATGATAATGTCTTTACGGATGTGGCCAATTATAATAACGTCAGTGATTCACTTATTTTTGTACTAAGCTCTTATCCCGGATATGAATCAGGAATATATTTTTACAAAGCTTACAGCAATTCCGTAGTATATCCGGCTCCGAAAGGAAGTTATACCCCGACAGGAGATAATGTTGAATTTGCAAGGATAGCAGCAAACGGCGGGTCAAACCAAAAGGACCTTTTTATTACCTATTCTGATAATTATTTAAATACCGGAGATTTCGACCAATGGGTAATGTATACAACAGATGCATCAAACTGGTTAACTTTTTCTGTAGATTTCACAAGTTTTAATAATTCAAAGTATGGTGATGTAATTGGAAGAAGAAATGCCAAAGGAAGTTTTTCTTTATGCTTTAAGAATATTTACGGCAATATGGAAAATGTGTCGGCATATAGTTTTTCCAATTTAATATCTAAAAGTTCAATGCATGCTCTTAATACGGATTATGCGAATTCATCAGCATCACCAAAACCTCTTTTCAGATATGTGAACAATGACAGCTGCCTTAACATCTGGTCCTATTTTTATTCAGTATCTTCCACAGGAGGATGCGCTGTTTCAAACCTTTATGTAAGAGCAGCTCTTGAAGGATATTATGATGAGAATACAGATGAACAGTCAGTTTTTGCTCCGGTTCATATATTACTGGCTGAATCCACTCCGCCTTATAATGTGGTTGATACAGGATTTGCATATATGGATGTACAGGGAATGTCGAATGTATATACTTTCCCGAGAGCTTTAACCGGTAATTACTATCTGATCGCAAAACACTTTAACTGCATTGAAACTTGGAGCTCAGCGCCGGTGTATGTCGCTCCGAATACTTTCACTACTTATGATTTCACAACTGGTGCAAGCCAGGCTTTCGGAGACAACATGGTTCAAAAAGGAAGCAGATGGTGTCTTTACAGCGGTGACGTGAATCAAAACGGAACGATCGATCTTAACGATGTTGTGAGTATTTACAATGATGCTTCCGAATTTGTTGCTGTACTTTATGCCGTTACTGATCTTAACGGGGATTCAGTTACTGACTTATCAGATCTTCTGATCGGATTTAACAATTC
>CALMST010000177.1 GCA_937872315.1 uncultured Ignavibacteria bacterium
TCCACACACTCCACACACTCCACACACTCTACACACTCTACACACTCTACACACTTATTATTTGATCAGGACCATTTTCTTAACTTCTGAAAAATCTCCTGCCGACATTTCATAATAATAAACTCCGCTTGCATAACCTGATCCATTCCATTGAATTGAATACCTTCCTGCAGATTTGTTTTCGCTGATCAAAGTCTCAACTTCATTTCCGAGTACATCATAAATTTTCAACGAGACAAAACCAAAATTCAAAATCTCAAAATCAATATTCGTACCCGGGTTAAACGGATTAGGATAGTTTTGAGATAATTCAAATGACTGAGAAATAATGTTATTAATATTCTGAATATTTGTCAAAGGTATTAAAATTTTGAAAGCGCCTCTTCCGTGAGTCCATGCAACAAGGGTTCTGCTCGGCGCATGAAAGGTCAGATCCTGACACGGAACATTTGAAGGAATGCCGCTGCTTAATATACTCCATTCGGATCCGAGGTCATGAGTTATCATAACGTTAATGTCAGTACCGATGATAAGTGAATTTGTATTAACCGGATCGATTATAACATCATTGATTGGCGCATCAGGTAAATTACCGCTTATGGAAGTCCATGCATTTCCGAAATTGGTCGTGCGGAATATATGTGAACCTGTCGAATCCACTTTATATCCCGAAAGAGTAACATAACAAACATTTGCCGAATCCGGATGTACGGCGACTCGCGTTACCCATCTTCTCGGAAGTCCGTTATTTATTTTTGTCCAGTTGTTTCCGCCGTTTGTGGTTACCCATACATTCGCATCATCAGTACCGCAGTATATCACACCCGGATCTGATCTTGCTGCGTCAACTGTAGTGATCGATCCGAGACTCTGCACATGTCCGTTTGTCAGATCAGGGCTTATTGCATTCCATGACTGCATACCGTCAGTCGTTTTATGAATTTTATAAGTACCGCAGTAGAGTATCTGAGGATTATTTTTATCCATTACGTAAGGAGTCATCCAGTTTGTGTAGGTAAGGTCAAGACCGTTAGTAGCTCCGAGGAAACTATTACCGCCGTTGGTGGATCTGCCGAGACCTCCGAACTGTGATGCGGCAAACACATTCTGTCCGTTTGAATAATCAACAAGACAATAAAATCCATCGCCACCGTAAATTTCATCCCAGACACCGGACACTGCAGAAGTTCTGATCGTTCCGTTATCCTGTGTACCGCCGAGAATTCTGTCCGGATTGTTGTAATAAATTTCACCTGCATAGAACTGAGTGATCGGGAGTGACCGGCTTTCATTCCATGAAGAACCTCCGTTGGTAGAATAATCTATACCGCCGTCATTTCCCAGTACAATATAGTTTGGATCGGATAATGAAAATGCAGCCGCATGCTGATCGACGTGAGATGTACCTGATATTCCGAATGATAATCCTCCGTTACCGGAAAATTCCATTTGCAGACCTCCGCAAAAAAGTCTGTTCGGATTTATGGGATCAATGCTGCAGATCCGGTTAAACCATGCATAGGAAGATGATTGAGCCGCGGAAGAATTTATATTTATCCAGTTCTCACCGCCGTTTGTTGATCTATACAAACCCCTCGAAGCTCCCGATGTATATGCGGTAAGAGCATAAATTGTCTGCGGATCTGATTTTGAAATATCAAAAGAGATCCTTCCCAATGTTGCATCATTAACCGGAAAACCTCCGCTGATCTGGGACCAGTTATTTCCGGAATCAGTGGAAACATACATTCCCGAATACGTTCCGCCGTATTTTACATAATCCTCCCTGCGTTGTCTCTCCCACATTGCGGCAAATACCTTGTTAGGATTCTGGGGATCGGTTTTCACATCAATTGCCCCTACGGAATCCGAAAGATAAAACTTTTTTTCCCAGGTTAGTCCGCCGTTCAACGATCTGTAAATTCCGCGTTGTGAATTTTTACGTCGTGTCCACCCGCCGGCTGCGGCATATACTACCTGAGAGTTTAACAGATTAACAGAAATATTTCCGATAGTATAAGAACTGTCGAGACCGGAAAAGATCCAGTTCGTTCCGCCGTTAGTAGATTTATAAATTCCCGTTCCGGGATAATAACTTCTTAATGAGTTCGGTTCGCCCGTCCCGCAATAAATAATTTCCGGGTTCACGGGATCAATAGCTATAGCGCCGATCGATGAAGTATTCTGACCATCAAATACCGGAACCCAGTTCTGACAAAAATCAGTTGACTTCCATAAACCACCGTTAGCTGTTCCTGCATAGACGGTATGCGGATCAGAAGGATGAATAGCAACGGTAGTTATCCTCCCTTCAATATTAACCGGACCTGCATAGCCCCATGAAGACGGATCATCGGTCTCAATATAGTTCATATTTTCTTTGACATAATTTACTGATTTCAGATATTCATCCTGGGGAATTTCATCAAAAGGGAAAGCTCTTTGTTTTGCGAACCATTCTTCAGCCGGAACAAAACCGGGTCCGGTTTCAGAATTATTTTCATTAACATTTTCTGAGTCTGCTAAAAAAGTCCTGTTCGTGGAAAACAAATAAATCAACATTATAAACAATACTGACTGTAAGATCAAAAGATACTTTTTCATTTCCTGTAAAATTTATGTTAAATAATTACTGATTCTTATCTGCCAGCTTCTGGTCATATTTCTCAAAAGACCATTTCAATGCGGGCGGAGTGATGAAAGTTGTAAGGATGACTATTATGATAACCGCTGAAAACAGAGCTCCGTCAAGAACTCCCAGCACCTTTCCAATGCTTGCAAAGATAAGTCCCACCTCTCCTCTCGGTACCATTCCAATACCGATGATCTTTTTATCCATTCCTTTCGCAAAAATTCCCGAGATCAGTTTTCCGGCTATGGCTACTGCAGTAAGAGCAAGCGCTACACCGAGAATATTAAAATTCAAAAATGCTGACAGATCGACCTGAAGCCCCATTATTACAAAAAACACAGGCGCAAAAATTGCCTCAATCGGCTGAATGACTTCCATAACCGAACTCTTCTTATCCATTAATGCATCATTAAAATATTCCTCTTTTATAATAAGACCAGCCGCAAATGCTCCTACTATGCTTGCTAGTCCGATAAGATCACTCAGATAAGCCAGCAGCATCAGAAGAGCGAAAGGAAATAATAAACGGATATTTTTATTGTCTATTATCGCTGCAACTTTGATCTGCTGTCTTAAAAATTTTGTACCGATAAAAAGCGTAATGCCAAGAAACAAAACCGCTTTTAGTAATATTATGCCAACTGTGGCGATCTCTACCGAACCGCTGGAAATTATTCCGGCAACTACAGCCAGTATGATCAGTCCGAGAATATCATCAATTACAGCAGCACCCAGAACTATTTTAGCTTCTTTAATATGAAGCTTTCCCATATCCTTAAACACTCTTGCTGTAATGCCTATGCTTGTCGCACTCAGAGCGGCTCCGATGAACAAATAAAAATTCGGATCATGACCAGGCAGCAGAAGTTTGGCGGTAAAATATCCCAGGATTGACGGAACTATGACACCTATAACCGCTGTAACCAAAGCCGGCACTCCAACTTTTACCATATCTTCAAAATTGGATTCAAGACCGACGGCAAACAAAAGAATCAGGACTCCGAGACTTGATAATAAAAAAATCGCATCTATGGTCATCTTGTATGACGGGAATTCGGGACTTTCCATGATCTCTATCATGTCCTTCTGATGATTTGTAACTTCAGTCGAATCATTAAGAAAACTATTCCGGACTGCCTCACTCCATGAAATGTTGTTTTCGAGATTACTTTCTATTACATTATTGACCTCATCCTGATGTCTTATCAGTGTCATAATCGGCGAATTCATCTGAAATAAAATAATACTGATCAGAACTCCGGCTACAAGTTCCCCGAGTACTGGCGGCTGTCCCAACTTCTTTGCGACATATCTACCGAGAACGGCTCCTATTATCAGCACAAACAACAGAATATAAATGGGAGCATACTTATCACCCGAAGAGGCTTTAGCACAATTTTCAAAAGCATGGGATCCTGCATTAGCATCATTGTGAAATTCCCTGTGTGATATATTTTCTGATAAAGATCTATCAGGGATCATATCTGATCCGGAAAATAACTGAAGAATCGAGACCAGCAATATTGTAGAAAATACAAGAGACGAAATTTTATTCAGCATGGTCAATTCTTAAGAAAACCTGAAATTAGTTTGATAACATTATCAAGAGCAGCGGTAGTACCGGCAAAAGGATGAACAGCACCGAAAGTATGCCCTGTGTTTTTAATTATACCTAGTTTTGTTGAATCTTTAAGATCGGGATGAACTTCATTCCTTCGGGAATAAAGATCTTCCGAATTTGAATAATCGACAGTAATATCCTGTTCGCCGTGAATGAACAGAACCGGGACAGTTATTTTAGTTATGGCTTTCTTTATATCCAGTCTCTCCGGATTGTTTTCGAGATCTTCCATCAACGTATAATCCATTCTCATCATCTGATTTGTTCTGGAATTCATAACTTCAAAAAAACCTGCTTCTTTCCATTTTGTTTTTAAAGCATCACTGTATCTGTCAAAATTGTTTACCGTTGAAAGTGTTATGAGTTTCTTTATTCTTTTGTCTTCAGCAGTTTTTAAAATGGCAATGCCTCCGCCGCGTGAATGGCCTATCAGTGTAATGTCTCCGGTGTCGTAATCATATTCCGACGCAATTTTATTATCACAAAAATAATCAATGACCGAGCCCAGATCATCAAGTTCACGGGAAAAAGTATTCTTCGCAAAAAGATCGAGCCGGGTAAAGTCACTTTGCTCATCCACTTTGTCACCTGTTCCGTTATAGGAATAATTAAATGACACACAGAAATTACCATCTTCCGCCAGTTTATCCATCATATAAGGAAAGCATCCCCAGTCCTTAAAGCCTTTGAAACCGTGGCAGAGGATCACCAGAGGAAATTTTACATTACTGTCCTTGTATCTCAGATCAGTATTAAGATCATCACCGTGACGGTTTTTTATTTTAATTGAAATTTTTTTTATTGGCATATCTGGCATAATTTTTTTAAAATTTAAATTTTAATTTCTTTCATTTTAAAACAAGGGTTTTGAAAAGCGGGATAAAACTTTACAAACTCATATACATCACAACATGCTCTCCCAGTCCTTCAGGAGTAAAAACTTCACCTGTTCTTTTCATTCCCATTTTTTCATAGAACTTTTCAGCTGTCGTTCTGGCATTGCACCAGAATATTTTACCTTTATTTGAACGAATGTGTTCAATACAGGTGTTCATTAGTTCTTTCCCGAAGCCCTTTCCACGGCTTCCTTCTATAGTAGCCATACCACGAAGCCTCCAGGATTCAGGTTCATCAATACCGGAATACTGATCTTTATAAAGAGACGCGATCCCGGAGAGTGTTTCATTTTCAAACAAACCAAAGTGAACAGTCTGATGATCGTCATCATCCGGATAAACAAGTTCCTCAGGTTTCTGATGAGGGCGCAGGATGAGTTGTCTCAGCTCTCTTGTCTCTTCAGCGCTGATCTTTTTTATTATCATTGATCTATTCTTTATATAGATTAAAAGCTTGAAGAATTTTTTAAAAAGGGTTTCGGAAAATTTAAGATTTAATGATGTAAATTGTAATGAATAATTTTATATAAGCAAAATCTTTAAAAAGTTATGAAATAATATTTAAAAAATCTGATATTCCGACAGAATACTCCGTTGTATAAATATTCTATTATAAGTATTTTTGTATTCTAACAAATAAAAAAAATGGAACCAATAGAACCA
>CALMST010000178.1 GCA_937872315.1 uncultured Ignavibacteria bacterium
CTTTGTTGTTGGTCGCCAAAAAGTTTGTCAGGAATTATTCTTTCTTGAAATCGTCTAACAAACTTTTTGGAAGACGAACAACGGCGGGAATCTCTATAACTTTAAACTTTTTATTTAAAGCTAAATGAAAAATCTGATAAAAATATTATTTGTCCTGAGCTTTCTTCTGCCGGTGTGTGTGCAGGGACAGACGGTGACATGGCAGAATGTTTATAATTATAATGGTCAAAAATCAGGTGGAAGAGATGTAATTCAAACATATGATGGTGGGTATATAATATGTGGAGCACTTCCAAATAAAATTTATTTAATTAAATTAAACTACCTAGGTGTTCAGGAGTGGGATAAAGTTCTTGCTGATACTTTGGGGGAATATTTATTTGCTTTTGCGATTCAGCAAACTGCAGATAGTGGATATATTATGACTGGAAGATCAGGCATAAATTTGGCTATTATTAAAACTGATAAAAATGGGATACTTGAATGGAAGAAAAAATATTCTAATTTTGCAGAATATTCACTTGGCGAATCCATTATAATTACCAGTGATAATGGTTATTTAGCATGCGGTGAAATTGTTACAAATTCAATATCTTTTTCTTATTTAGTAAAAACTGACAATATGGGAAACCTCCAATGGGAAAGAATGTATTTAGATTCAGGTTCAACTGCAAGTATAGCATCGGATATTTTAGAATTCTCAAATTATTATTATATGTCAGGAATATCCACAACAACAAAGGGATATTTAAGAAAATTAGATCTCACCGGAAAGCAAATTTGGCAATTAAATTTTCCATCTATAGTTTTTTTCCCTAAAATTTTAAAATTATTGTCGAATAAAATAATTTTTGCAGGGCTTGGACGCCCATATGGGATTTCCTTTGCGAAGATAGACACTTCGGGAAAAATATTAATAAATAAAGTAACACTTACAAGTAGTTTTGAATTTTACTTTTCCTCCATGTGTATTAATTCAAAGCAGGAAATTGTTGTATGTGGTAGTCAGAGATATCCACCAAAGGTAGGTTTTACATATTTTGCAGCTGCTGTCTTGGATACAAATGGAAATCTACTAAATGAGAATAGACTTAATTCACCTAATAATGTTTATAATGCTCCTTATGCGATTCAATCAACTTTAGATAATGGATACATTTTTGCAGGGGATACAGAATATAATCCGGATTCCGATAATTTAAATCCAAATAATATTTTAGTAGCAAAGACAGATTCAAATTTTAATACACCACAAGTTGTCAATATCGAAAATAGCAGCTTTTATATCGAAAATGACTACAAGCTTTTTCAGAATTATCCAAATCCATTTAACCCTACAACTAATATTGGATTTGAAATAATTAAACCCGGGCTTGTTGAAATTGAATTAACGGATATATCCGGCAAAAAAATAGCAACTCTATTAAAGGAAAATAAAACTGCAGGTAAGCATGAAATTATCTTCAGCAACAGAGGACTGGCTTCCGGAACATATTTTTACGGTTTAAGAATTGATGGAAGATTAATGAGTGTTAAAAAAATGATAATTTTGCAATAATTGAATATCTGGCTTAAGAAAAAATTAATCTTAATATTAATATTCGCTGCCTGTTCAATACAGACCGGAAATTCGCAATGCTTTTGAAAAATTAATTTTTGACCAGTCTAAAGCAATGTAGTGCTTGTAAAATTCATTATTTGTAATTTGTTTTCATAAGGGTTCCTTTCAGTTAAGAAGTTCATTTTTCTACGGAAAATCGTAGCTAATACGAAAATAATCCGTACTAACTCAAATTGAAAGTGAGCCCTTTGTTAATTTACCGACGGCGGGAAAACTACTTTTCAGTTTCAGCATAATACTTCACAATATCCGAAGGAGCCTGATCTGCTTTGAGTTTTTCTACCATATACTTCATTGCGAAATCTATGTGATTAAAAAACTTTTTGTAACCTGCACACAGATAATTTAATCCGGGCTTTCCGTCCGGAGTAAGTATGAATCTGTTTTTGGGACACTCGCCGTGACAGGCAAATCTTACTTCACAATTAAGACAGTATTCAGGAAGAGTATCGAGTTTGTCACTGCCGAATTTAATTTGCTTTTCGGATGAGACAAGTTCCGGCATACTGTTTTCCATGATATTACCAAGTAGATATTTTGGTTCGACAAAGTGGTCGCAACTGTAGAGATCGCCGTTATGCTCAAGAGCAAGAGCTTTACCGCATTTCTCGTTAAAGATGCACATAGCGGGTTCCAGACCATACCATGAAGCAAGCGCAGAGTCGAACATCTGAACATATACTTCACCAACATCATGTCTGACCCATTCATCAAAAATCTTAATAAGGAAGTCACCCCATTTTTCAGAATCAACAGTTCGGTCAGTAACTTCATTGCCTTCCTGATATCCGGTATCGTTATCACGTTCCACGATTGGAATAAACTGAATAAACTTAGCTTTCATCTCATCCCTGAAATATCTGTATATCTCAAGAGGGAAGTCCTGATTATGGGCATGAACAGTAGTGAGCAGATTGAAATCTACTTTATACAGATCCATTAGATTAGCGGCTTTTACTACTTTATCAAACGTGCCATGTCCGCCTTTATCGACTCTGTAAAAGTCATGAAGTTCTTTCGTGCCGTCGATACTAAGTCCCATCAGGAAATTATTCTCTTTTAAAAATCTGCACCATTCATCATCAATGAGAATACCGTTAGTCTGCATAGTGTAAAGAATATTCATCCCGGGCTTTCGGTATTTATTGGCAAGCTCAATACTTCTCTTAAAAAAATCCAGCCCCATTAAAGTTGGTTCGCCGCCCTGCCAGGAGATTGAGACTTCATTAATTTCCTGAGATTCGATTAATTGTTTAATGTATTCTTCAAGAAGTTCATCTGCCATTCTGAATCTGCTGCCGGGATAAAGCATTTCCTTTGAAAGAAAGAAGCAGTATTTGCAATCAAGATTGCAGATTGCACCGGTGGGTTTTGCCAGTACATGGAAATATTGCGGGGTAATGTTATTCATTGTAGAAGTTGAATATATTAAATGTTATTAAGTATTAGGTATTAAGTAATAGGTATTGAGTATTGGGTATTGAGTATTGGGTATTG
>CALMST010000179.1 GCA_937872315.1 uncultured Ignavibacteria bacterium
CAACTACCACAACTTCGTGACCAAGCGCGAGACACTGATCCGTTATGAATGAGCCGATATTTCCGGCTCCGCCTGTAATTAATATTTTTGACAAATTATGCGTTCTGGTTTAAACTAATATTTTACTGTGTGCCGATCTGTTCCTGTAAATATGCTCAAGACATTCAGAAGTATATTCAAGATCTTCTCTGGAATACTTTGTGCAAAGGGGAATTGATAAAATCCTGTTCATAAGCCATTCCGATTCCGGAAGCTTTACATCAGGATATTTATTTTCATAATAAATATTCTTGTGAACAGGGTAAAAATGAAGATTAGTACCGATGTTAAATTTTCTGAGTTCCTGCATGAGAATATCCCTGTCAACATCTTCATCGATTATCTTGATCACATAAACGTGATTTCCGTATTGTCCTTTTTCTGTTTTAAAAACAGGCCTCTGGATCCAGTCTGTATCTTTAAACAGATCATTGTAATATTCAACAAGCTCATTTCTTTTTGCAAGCAGTTCTTCTTTTCTTTTCATCTGAGCAAGCCCGAGAGCTGCCTGCATATCCGTCAGATTGAATTTATAACCCGGGACGACACACTGTACATGAGGACTTGCATTCTCTGCGGAATATCTTTTCCAGGAATCTTTCGGCAGACCATGATATGACCAAATTCTGCATAGCTCTGCGAGTTCGTCATTATTTGTTGTGATCATTCCGCCGTCGCCGGTAGTCAGATTCTTGGTAGCATAAAAACTAAAGCAGGACATATCTCCAAATTGTCCTACAGGTTTATTATCATAAGAAGAAAAGACAGCATGAGCAGCATCGTATATCAGAGGAATATTGTGACTTTGGGATATTTCAGTGAATTTATCAATATCCGCAGGCAATCCCGAATGATGCACCGGAATAATTGCTTTTACTTTTTCGCCGTATTGTCTGATATAATTCTCAACATCTTCTGCCTTAATATTCAAAGTATCTCTGTTAACATCACAGAAAAGGGGAGTCGCATCAAGCTGCTCGACAATGTTGGCTGTTGACTGCCAGGTAATTGTCGGGATAATTACATAATCACCTTTTCCGATTCCAAGTACTTTCGCCGCCAGAAAAAGAGCAGTGGTGCAGGAACTTGTTGAAACGGCGTGCTTTACATTATGGTATTCTGCAAACTGTTTTTCAAACTCCCTGACTTTCGGACCTACGCTTATCCATCCGGAATCCAGGGCTTCCATTACTTCCTTCTTTTCTGCAGAAGTAATATCAGGTACGGCCAGCGATAAAAAGTCTTTTCTGATTTCCATTGCCATTTAATTATTTCAGAACAAAACAAAAAATTCCTAATTCCTAAATCTTAATTCTTAATTCCTAATTCCTAATTCCAAATTCCAAATTCCAAATTCATAATTCCTAATTCCTAATTCCAAATTCATAATTCCTAATTTTAATTCATAATTCATAATTCCTAATTCCTAATTCCTAATTCCTAATTCATAATTCATAATTCCTAATTCATAATTCATAATTCATTACTCATAACTCATAACTCATAACTCATAACTCATAACTCATAACTCATAACTCATAACTCAT
>CALMST010000180.1 GCA_937872315.1 uncultured Ignavibacteria bacterium
AGATTTAATATATAAATATAAAAGAGTGTCCGGAAATGGGCACTCTTTTTTTTTAATTGATAATTGACAGTTGATTTTATCTTCCGGTGTTGCCGGTGACCAAAAAAGTTTGAATAAAATGTATTCTTTAGTTTAAGAATTAGCCGTCAAACTTTTTTGAAACAACAACAAGGGCGAAAAATCTATTTTTCAAACTTTTGGAGTGCAAACTTTCCGGTAGACTACAACGGCGGGAAATTACGGATCAAATCAGACAAATTTTTCAAATTCATTCTCGAATTCATTTTCTAATATCTTATTGTAAAAAGGCATTCCCCAAATATTGTAATCTCTGTCTTTCCAAAGTTTTTTTAATGTATGCTCTTTATGTATTGATGACAAAAAGGTTTCTTTCCATCCTTCTTTTGAATTTGCAAATTTTCCATCTGAGTCCTTAAATTGATTTCCCTTAGGTTCTATAAATATTTGATAGTAAATTGACTCTTTTTTGTTCTTATTCATTAAATATAATACAAAATCCGGTTCTACTGCCTGTCCGTCTTTAAAATTATATAGTTTGAAAAATCTTTCATTTCGGATCAAATAAATCTGGTCATATTTTTTCTTTAGCTTTGAATAAACTTTGTCAATAAAATGAATTAATTTTTTTTCCTCATCGGTACCAAAACAATCTTCATATACAAACCAATCTTTATTTGCAAGATCCATATATAAATTTGTTTCATTTTGATCTGTCATTGACTTACCTGTCTCTGCATTTGATATGCTGTCAATAGAGTAATTCAATTTTTTCTCTTTAGAAATTTCATCCTTTAACAAAAATTGCTCAAACTCATTTGAACCTTTGTATTCAATTTTGTCCGTTTTAAGTGATTCCTGAATTTGAATCAAAACTTTAACTGCAAATCTCAATTTGTCTTCAATAGTGATATTGTTTAGTGATTCTTTTGGTCCTTCAATAATAATATTCTTTACTCTGCCTAAATAATTGTCAGATTCTATAAACTCAGAAATACTTTCAAGATTTCCAAAATAGGATTTAATATTTGAAAATTGATAAAACTCAAGTTTATCAATTGCTTTTCTGATTACTTCTTTCCCAAAATCCGTAAGTTTAAATTCCCTTTTTTCTATTTTTACTTTTTTATTGTTTGAGCTTAATTCTTCGTAAATTTCAGAAATCTCAGTAAGTCCACTTCTCAACTTAAATTTATAATCATGAGGCAAAGAGTATGAATCCATACTGAATATATCTTTTCCATCGTATTTGTATTTCTTATTTAAATACAAAAAAGCGGATTTGTAAAAATCGGTTTCTTGAAATGATTTCTTTAGTTTTAAATTTCGGGTAGTAACTGATTTTGGTTTTATTCCGATTTCTTCTAGAGCTTTATTTAGCTCAGAGATATATTTTACATTGTGAACGCAATGATAATAAAGCTCTTCACAGATTTTCATTTCGTTTTCTGCATCGAAGTCATATTTCCTTTTATATAATTCCTGTTCAGGATCTAACTGAAACGGACAATACCTTGCTCCTCTTCCAATCAGTTGAGCTTCCGACATTGTTGTCTTCCCTATTTTATTCTTTCCTGAATCTCTTGTTTCATATAGCCGAACTATATCAAACAGATTTAAGACATCCCATCCTTCATTTAATTTATCTACCGCAAATACCGCTCTGTATTCATTACTTTCATCCTCAAGATTATTTATTGAAATTTGTTTTTCAATTGATTCATCTTTACTGTTTACTGAAATACATTTCTCTATGGCAAAATCATTTTTTATTTCTTCAATTAAATTATCATAAGTTATTTCATTTTTTTTGAAATACACAAATGCTTTGGATATTACTGCATCAGATTTTCCGAAGTCCAGACTGATTTGTTTACTATCATATTTACAGGCATTATCATAAATATATTTTAGATCTATTGGTTTGAGTTTCTTTATGTTTTCAGTAAATAGTTTAAAAAAATCTTCACTTTCATTAATAGTCTTGGATTTAAATAATATTACTGGTTTAATTCTTAGCTTATTCTTCTCGAAAATTTTCCTTCTGTACTGACTTAATATCACTCCCTGTAAAGCTCTTTGATAAGTATCCATGTCTGCCTGTAATAATTTTACATCTTTAGAAAATCCATCAATTCTAAATTGCTTTAGCGGGTAATCAAATATCAATTTATCCTTATATTTTGAAGCAATGTTAAGGTCAAGAAGATCAGTTGTGGCAGTGAATTCCAATAGTAAGTTCTCGTTATTGGATTTGAAAATTCTGTTAACTGTATTTTCCCAGCTTACTGCCTCCAAAAGTTCATCTTGCGTCAGTTTGTCTTTCTTTTTAGTATCAACATTTATATGATGAGCTTCATCGGAGATCATAACGATTTCTTTATCTTCGAAATCTTCATAAGTTACTGAATTCTCTCTTGGATTATTTAATCCGATATGCAATCCCTGAATAGTGGAAAAAACAATATTTATGTCATCCTGATTTACAGACTGAAAGTTCTCAACTTCTTTTATACGGATACTTTTTCCGTTTATAGAAACTTCATTTGAAAAAAGATATTTGGATGAACCCGGATTAAAAAAATTATTTATTGTTTTGTTAATTATATTTGTACTGTTAACAAAGAATAAAAAATTTCTATATCCCTTATTGTATAAATAAATAATCAATCCAGCCATAATAAGTGTCTTTCCGCTTCCTGTTGCCATGTGAAACAAGAGTTGAATTGGTTCGCCTTTAGGTCTTGCCTGATATTCAGACAAATAAAAACTGAATCTGCCGAAAGCTTCTTTTTGGTAGGGTCTTATTCCTTTTCCGTATTTCAGATTGTCAGTTATGATCTTATCAACTTTTTCAGTATAAAAATCATTTCCAAATCCTGATTTGAAACCTGATAGAATATCATTTAATGTGAGTTCCGGCATATTTATCTGATATTAAATTATTTTTACTAAATTCTAAAAAGAAAATTACTTTTTGTAATATTAATTATTATTTCCATTCAGCAGGTTTTATTAACTTAAACCCGTCTCTTTTAATAACTTCATTATTGAAAACAGACTCTGAAATTTTCTTTCTGCCCAATGTAAAGCTTGCAGAAGCAATCTTGCTTAATTCAAATGAAAATCTTGAAGGAGGGAAAGCAACCAATGTTCTTTTATCGGGAAAAAGATCTAATACTTTTTGAATGGGAGCTTTCAAATCGCTATCTGCTGAAATTAAAATTGCAGTATCAAATTTATTTTGATAAGCATCTGATAACATTTCGACAGCAATATTCACATCCGTCATCTTTTCGTTTTGTATTTGGGTTATTTGTTTACATTTACTGCAAATGTATGGGTTTGCCTGATATTTTCCATAAAAGATTTCAAACTTATCCAAAGTCTCCAATGCCTCGATGAAAGTTCCCTGCCTTTTTACCTTACCTGTTGGAGAGGAAACACGTGAAGTAAAATATTTTGTTAAAACTAAGGTTTGGTCACTTTTCAAAATTTTATCACCTAATTTTTGCAAATCTAACCAGTAATATCTTTTCCATCCCTTATCTTTTAAGCCAAAATATAAATTAAAGCCATCTATATATGTGATTACTCTTTCCATAATTATAATTACATTGAATTTATTGGTTGTAAAACTTAGTTTTGATACACAATAACAGCGCTATTGATAGTATCAATGGTTTGACGCCCCGCAAAACGGGGCGTTTCTATTTTAGATTGTAAAATTCCCTGTTTAGCTTCTTATCTTCTTCGGATATTTTGTAATCCTTATCCTCAATCTCCGAATAATTCACATATAAATGATTTTTATCCAAAACCTTTATAAGAAATTTCTTCTGATCTTCAAAAGATAGCTTTTCAAATTCTTTGATATTTTCATCAATTTCCTTTGGATCAATCTTATAACTTATGAATCCGCTCTTTTTCATATCCGACCAAATGCTTTTTAAATCTTTTGTGGTCTTAGATTTTATTATTTGGTCTGCTAAGTTCTGGTTGAGTTTGGAGAGCTCGCAGTATATGAAAGAGCCACCATTATCATTTTTTTCTATAACTTTTTTAATCCTTTCTTTTGTAACATCTTCAATGTAATCTAATTGTTCACAAAGAATAAATTTACGATTTCCACCGTCTTCTTTATTTAAATCTATAACTGCTTGTCCTGTTGTGCCACTCCCACCGAAAAAATCTATAATAATATCATCTTTGTTGGTTGTTAATTTTACAATATCTTTTATTAAATGAATAGATTTAGGGTAACTAAATATATTTTCACCAATCAACTTTTCCAATTCATTAGTCCCATAATGAATTGCATTGTATCGTTTATCTATCCAATGTGTTTTTATAAGTTGACCTTTTTCTTCTCTATATTTCTCATAAATTTGAAAAGTATCAGTTTCATCTTTTTCTGCAACAACTTCATTTTCTGATATTTTTTTTATTAATGTTTCCTTAATAGTTTTCCAAGTTCTTTCTTGACCTTTATTAGTTATTGGCAATATTTTTATTCTATTGTTTGAATTATTCTCAAAACTAATTTCATTATTATTGGGATTTACAAAAACAGGATAAAAAAAGTGGGGCTTATTTATTTTTAGATTCATATCTCCACCCCCAAACCTTATATAATTATTTAACTTATACTTTCCTTTTTCATCTTTTTTATCAAATTCTTTTAACTTTTTTTCATCAATTATAATTGAATTAAAATCTGCAATTTCTTTATTTTTAGAATATATGAGTAAAAATTCATTTGAAGTTGCAAAAAATTTTTCCTGATTTCTTCCTTCTGGTTTATGGACAACGCTCACAATTCCAATTCTATTTATTTTATCATATATTTGATCTACCAAAATTCCAAGATAATAAAGCTCAGAATGATCAATAGAAATTGCCAAGAATCCATCTTCCAACAGGAGTTCTTTTGAAATTTCTAATCTTGATTTCATAAATGATAGCCATGATGAATGATTAAAATTATTATTATAAGAAAAAGTGTTTCCAGAGCCAGAAGAGTTATAAGGAGGATCAACACAAATAAGTTTAACTTTACCTCTATAAACAGGCAACAACGAATGCAAAGCAAGCAGATTGTTTCCTTTTATAATAAGATTATCATCAAGGGAAATATCATTAACTTTATGTTCGCCTGATTTATCATACCTTTTGAAGTTTGTGAATACTTTCGGAGAAAGGAGGCGATCAATTTCATCCGGCGCAAGAGTTTCATTCCAGAATATTTCATTTCGCTTTTCTTCTTCCTTTGTCTGCCCACCTTCAAGAACACAATCTTTGTATGGCCAGGATAAAACTACATCCTTACTCTCTGAGATAAATTCATCATTAGAAGTAAGACCAATTTTGTTTGAAAATGAAGTAAAAGAATCAGGTAGGAAAGACTTATTGCTAACGAACTTTTGAAACTGAATTTTATCAAATACAAAAACTCCGTCAATATCTTTGAAGAAATATTTTTTAGAAGTCTTGTCCGATAAAAGCAGCTTGAGAAGTTTGTCATCAGGTTTTAATGCAGCTTCTACAACTTTATTTTTAAGTAGTTTTCCTTCTGAAACAAACCTATCGTCTTTTTTTAGCAGTTCCGTTAGTTCTTTAAAAAGATTTTGCATGAGAAAATTTTAAATTTTATTTCACTAAAAACTTAAGTATATAATTTAAGTTTATTGAAATTTCAATTAATTAATTTATACTTTTCAAAAATATATTGTTTTTAAAAAAAATAAAATTTTAAATGGCTGTTATATATTATATACTGAGTTGTTGAATATATTTTGTAAAAATGTTCTTTATAATTTGTATGTTTTTCCCGCCGTCGGTATTTGGGATATTGGATTTGGGATTTTGTTATATCATCCGCATACATGACTTCCCCCCGGCGGGGTCTCGCGCTCTTTCGGGGGAGGAAACATAATAAAGGTGTTCAGAAATGGGCACTCTTTTTTTTAAATGATGATTGACAGTAGATTTTAACTCCCGGTGTTGCCGGTGACCAAAAAAGTTTGAATAAAATGTATTCTTTAGTTTAAGTATTAGCTGTCAAACTTTTTTGAAACAACAACAAGGGCATGGAATTTTCGATATTAAGTTGACCTCAAATGTATAGAGATCGCTGTCCCTTCCAGGGAAATATGTTTTTTCATTATTTTTGATTAATAAGTTTTTAAATAGTTTAGTTATCTTGTTGTACTGTTTTTTACATCACTCATATCAGTTCATGATGTTTACTGAGCCGCAGCATTTCTTTTCCGGAAAACTTTTCTGTTATGGCTATTCAGATACAGCCGTTATAATATTTAATATCATATTCTGTGTTATATATGATCAGATCTTCAATTATTCCCTTCACTTATAATAATGCTAATGTCAACTGTTACAATGCTTCACTGAAATACTCTCAACCTATCAGTGCATTATTCATAAAGCTTTACTGTTACATCTCCCGCGCTTCATTGCAATACCCGCAAAGTCTCGCGTTACCACTCCAGCATTTCATTGCAATACTCACAAAGTCTCGCGTAACCACTCCCGCGCTTCATTGCAATACTCACAAAGTCTCGCGTTACCACTCCCGCGCTTCATTGCAATACCCGCAAAGTTTCGCGTTACCACTCCCGCGTTTCATAGCAATACTCACAAAGTCTCGCGTTACCACTCCAGCATTTCATTGCAATACTCACAAAGTCTCGCGTTACCACTCCTGCGCTTCATTGCAATACTCACAAAGTTTCGCGTTACCACTCCTGCGTTTCATAGCAATACTCACAAAGTTTCGCGTTACCACTCCCGCGCTTCATAGCAATACTCACAAAGTTTCGCGTTACCACTCCCGCGTTTCATTGCAATACTCACAGAGTCTCATTGTAATAATGAATTGTTTCATTTGAATACTGATAACGTTACATGCTGTTACTTTACAATTTAGAAGATACTGTTTCTATCATTTTTCTCAGCATTGTTCGGACCATTGGCGGTGTTCAAAAAAATGTCAGATATTTTTACTTAATTATATAATTTGTCTTTCATTTTTTTGAAAGATTAACAACGACTCGAAAAGTCTAAAAGTATAATCGGGGAGTCCCGGAAGAGCGCCGGAGAGACTCCGCCCGGTGATAACATATCTTACCCGTAATTTGTAATTTGTAACTTATTCCTCTCGCACTCTACACACTCCGCATTCCATGCACTTAAAAGTTATACTGCATCATAAACTCTAATCTATTGGAAGAAGCATACTGTCCATTTAGATTTACTCTTTTACCAAAACAATATTCAAGAGCTAATTGAGCTGAAGGAAGGAAATTCCAGAAGACATTGCCGGTGAATTGCTGAGCATAGCTGTAAAAAGTTGGTGAGTTATAATTCTCCGGCATAACTTTCACCTGTGAATACATTATGGTTGCAAAAAGAATTTTACTAAAGT
>CALMST010000181.1 GCA_937872315.1 uncultured Ignavibacteria bacterium
ATGTCACAAGTTCTTTGAAATTCAGAATTATAATTTTTCTTCACAGCCGAATTCCCGCTCTTACCGCGGAGAGAGTGTCTCAAAACTTTCAAAGAACTTTTAACACAAAGACACAAAAGCACAGAGAAAAACAAAATCAAAAGATTTCCTATAGTCTCTTTGAGTATTCTTGATAAAATTGCAGTTCTGAGACAAACTCCGGAAAGGGGGAATTCTGATTAACTCAATTTAAAACCGTCCCGGTGAATGTATTATTCTTAAAGCGATTCACAACGGGATTCGAACCCGTGTTTTCAATGTGAAAAGGTAAACAGCTGGCACAAAAACTTCGATTAAAGGTACAATTTAATTTTTTCAAAACATAGCTTTAACTTTTGTAAAAGCTATAATCAACATCATTTCCCATACGATGAGATAAATCTAATTATATACAAATTCGGAAATAATTTTTGTAAATTAATTTTAACAAAAAACAAAAATATGGAATATATATTTGACAGAATAACTATTGATGATAAGATCATGAACGGAAAACCTGTAATAAGAGGAAAAAGGATTTCAGTTCAGACAATTCTTGAATATCTCGGAGCAGGAGAATCTTATGAGGAGATCCTTAAACAATATCCTTCACTTGAGCCGGAAGACATTAAAGCATGTCTGCTCTTTGCAAGCGAATTAATGAACAGAAGTTATGTTATAAAGACAGTTGCATGAATACCCGAAAATATTTAGTTGATGTAAACCTGCCTTATCATTTCTCGATCTGGAACACACCTGAATATATTCATCAAAATGACATTGGTGACGAATGGAGCGATGAAAAAATATGGGAATATGCAAAGGAAAATAATCTGACAATCATTTCTAAGGATGCTGATTTCTCCAGCAGAATATTAATCAAATCCCCTCCTCCCAGGATAATTCATATACGACTTGGAAATATGAAAATAAAAGAACTCTACCAGACACTTAGTGCAATTTGGATAGAGGTCTTACAGTTAAGTGAAATAAACAAATTAGTAAATGTGTTTAATGATAGAATAGAAGGAATAAATTAAATCAAGTATTTTCCGCATGTGAAAAATATTGATCACAAGCCGGTCGCACAATAAAACACAAAAGCCCTGTAACTGTCATAAGCTACAGGGCTTTGCTTTTTGAATCAAGCGGTCTCAACGGAATTTCCCGCCGTTGCTCGTCTTCCAAAAAGTTTGGCTGAGCAAATCCGGATTAT
>CALMST010000182.1 GCA_937872315.1 uncultured Ignavibacteria bacterium
TAATACTAAACACATGCCAGAAAAAACAGACCTAAACCAAAACGTCGAAAAAGGAAACGGCATCACAGTCATCAGAGGCAGCGAGAACTGCCGCGACTGGAACAACATTCAGTACAAGCTCGGAATGTCTTCAAAGAATGTAGGTTCGAAGAATCTCTCTATGAACGTTGCAACGATCCCGCCCGGCGGAATTGCCTATGCGCACATTCACGACGGCTTCGAACTAATGCTTTACATCATGGAAGGAAATGTAAGACATGAATACGGTCCGGGATGCAATACGATAGTCGAGAATACTGCCGGTGATTTTATATTCATAGAACCCGGAGTGCCGCATGAGGTTTTTAATATGAGTGATACTGAGCCGGTTGTGGCAGTGGTGGCAAGATCAAGTGCGGATGAGTGGGATAAGATCATTCCATATGACAGAAATATTTAGTTACAAGTTACTAGTTACGATCCTTTGCGGTGGATCATTTTAATTATCAGGTAATATTAATTCTTCAGGATCTCTTCTCGAATCCCAAATTTGTAATATTTCAATTGTTAATGATTCCGAAGAAATGTTTAATTTGTAAAAAATAATATATTCATGTTTCACTAAATATCTTGCCTCAAAATTTTCAACTTTTCTTCCAAGTTCAGGAAATATAAGTAACAAATCTATAATTCTGTTAAATTAATTATTTAGCTTTATACTATACTTTTTATTCCCATTTTTCTCATTCCAATAATCAATTATTTCCTTTTTACTTTTTAAAGCTGATTTTGACCAAACTATTCTTTTAACCATTTATCCGAAATTTTTTTAACTTCATCATTTGTATAATATTCACCATTTGCAATTTGTTCATGACTTTTTTCCAAAATTGATTTATGCTTGTCAGAGATCTTTAGCCTAGAATTCGATTTATATTTTGGTTCAACAATTACTCTGATAGCCTCAAGAAAGCTTTTATCATTAATATTCTCAATGCTTTCATGAAGTATGGTTTTAATTTCTTTTGTTGTCATAATATTTTAAAATTTTTTTATTGATAAACTAATAGTAAATATTTTGGTATTAAATATAAATTTATTTCTTATTTTTTAAGTAATCTTCCAATCCAGTTACAGATTTATTTACTTTAAAATGCCATTTATTCTGATATTTTTTATCTAAATAATTAAAGATTTCAATATTGTATTCTTCCAAGCAATTATATTGAGCAGGAAGAGCATCACCAACGTCGTCATACACTATGTTATATTCCTTTTGAAATTCAATATCAATATTTTCCTGCTTTTCGGAATATACAGGAGTACCACTTGAAATATAAAGTTTTATGGATTTGTTGTGTATATCCTCCAAAGCAGTTTCTTTACTTAAAATGTCACAATCATTAAATAAATATAACTCGAAAAAACCATACTCGTGATTTTCTGAGATAATGATAGTATCAGTACTAGCATATCCTATATATGATACATTTAAAGAAACCTTTTCTGTAAATGGGATTTTAAATTCGAAATAACCCATGGACTCAGCAATGGTCCCAAGCGAGGTATTCTCAACTTTAATAACTGCTCCAAATATTGGTGATTTGGTATCTCCTGAAATAACCATACCTCTGATAATAACAGAATCAGTTTGAGCATTTACTGTTTTTAAAAAGGAAATCAATAGAAGAGGAATTAAAATAATTCTTATTTTCAAAACATATTAAAATTTAATTATATCGTTTATAAGTTAATTTTATTGAGCAGATATCTCAAGCATTAATTCAAAATATCACAAAAAATTTACACTTCAAAATTACAGAATATTTCTCCATTTTATAAAACAAATTTTAGAAATTTTTACCGCTTTTGAACTTTCACAAAGATAGATACAACCTGTTTATAATAGCTGTTTATATTGTCACGCTTCTTTCATTTTATTTTATTGAATTAAATAACTATGAAAAAGTAATTCTATATATTGTTGATTTCTGTATCTGTTTTATTTTGGGAATACTGTTTTTTTTGCGGAACAGATTGGGTAAAGAGTTTTCATTAAAAGAAATTATTTTTATTGCGATAGCACTAAGGATCATTGTAATGTTTGTAAATCCGGTTACAAGTGATGATTATTACAGATATCTGTGGGACGGGATGGTTCAGGCGGAAGGGTTGAATCCGTTTCAGTATTCACCTGAGGAACTCACGCAACTTCATGACGACGTTATCTATCCGAAAGTAACTTATCCCGATATCAAAACCATTTATCCGCCGCTTTCACAAGTAGTGTTTTATCTTGGGTATATCATCTCCGGAGATAAAACCATCGGATTGAAAATTCTGTATCTCTTTTTCTCGGCCGGGATTTTATATTTTCTATTTAATTCGCTCAAACTTTTAAAGATAAACACCAACTATATTTTTCTTTATGTCCTGTCGCCGCTTGTGATCTTCGAGTTCTTTATAAATGCACATATTGACATACTTATTTTATTTTTCATTTCGGCATTTATTTATTTTACATTATCCGGAAATACAGGTCCGGCGTTTTTGTTTCTATCGCTTTCAATCCTAAGTAAAACGTACTCTCTGATCTTTCTGCCGTTGTATGTGTTTCATCTGTACAGATCGGGAATGTCTATTAAGAATATTTTCCTTCAGTCATTTTATTTCTTCCTTCCAATGCTGTTCCTGACTTTCTACGGCAGCAGTATAGGGAATATTTATCTGACCATGCAGAATTATATGCAGAACTGGTATTCCAATAATCTTATATTCCTTTCTCTGAACTCTCTGCTGCAAATGTTTGATGTAAATGATCATCACATTGCCAGACTGATAATGCTGGTTTTCTTTTTAATTGCTTATATATTTATCCTTAAGTCTAAATTAACGATCATTCAGAAATTATATTTAGTATCATTCTTTTATTTATTCTTTGCGCATACAGTTCATCAGTGGTATGTGACACTTATCGTGTTGTTTCTGCCGGTGTGTTTCAGTTACTCGGCATTATACTGGAGCGGGATCATCGGATTAACAAACATAACTATCTTCTTTTTTCTGAAGGAAAATGTGTGGGAAGATTTTATGCCGGTGCTGATTGCGGAATATGCGGTATTGGCGGTGCTGATCTTGTTGGATATCCGGCGTGGTTTTCTGCCTCAAAGTCTTGAAGGCTCAAAAACTATATAGAATGAAAATAATAACTGAAGAATTTTTAAATTTCTTTTTGTCATAAAAAATATATGAATAAGAACGCTTTAATAATTTTTGCGCGGAATCCTGAACTTGGCAAAGTGAAGAATCGACTGGCTAAGACCATTGGTAAGGAAAAGGCTTTGGAAATTTATTCAAAACTTTTATCAATTGTTTATACTGAAACTAAATTACTTGAATGTAATAAGTATCTGTATCTGACAGAACGAACTGACAAAGGATTGTTTGATGATACTTACATTCAAAAAATTCAGTCCGGAAATGGTCTCGGAGAAAAAATGTTTAATGCAATTAAAAATGTTTTTGAAGAAGGTAATGAAAAAGCGATCGTCGTAGGTACGGATGTTCCGGGACTTAAAGGTGAAATTATAAATGAAGCTTTTCAAAAATTAACAGAGTTTGATGTAGTGATCGGACCGGCAAAAGACGGCGGGTATTATCTGATCGGGATGAAAGAATGTCTGAATCCGTTGTTTGAAAATATGAAGTGGAGCAATGATCAGGTTTTGATTAATACATTGGAAAGGATCAGTAAGCTGAATAGGAGCTATTATCTTCTTGAGGAATTAACTGATATTGATACGGAAGATGATGTAATTTGTATTGAGTATTGAGTATTGAGTATTGAATATTGAGTATTGAGTATTAAGTATTGAGTACTCTGCGAACGTGAACCAAATCCCAAATCAGAAAAATGCTTTTATCTCTCCACGCCCTGAATGTATAACACCTCTGCCGCCTTCATTTCTTCCGTCATAGTTCAAAGTTGCCTGCAGATTCTTACTGATGCTGTAGTCAAAGAAAAGTCTCCATAAGAAATTTAAACCTTCGGTCTTTCCGTTTGTTAGTTCGAAGGGAAATGAAGTGTTGGAATTGCTGAGTTTTACTTCGTTTCTTTCAAACTCAGCTCTTATTCTTCCGGTGAATGTGAATGAATAAATAAAGCTCAGCACCTGCTGATTTATATCTGCCTGAACGGGTAACTGCGGGAAATTATCCGTAGCCCTGAAAAAGTTAACCTGCAAACTGCTTTCTATCTGAGGTACAGGTCTGTAAGAAAGATCATTAAGTAAACCTTCTGAATTTATATCCCTGTTCCGGATTGAGTTATCAGCAGCGGTGTTGCGGTCAATATTATTCTGATACTCAAATAACGTGGTCACATCTTTGGTTAGTCCTATTTTTAACTTGACGGTTTTTTGAATCAGATAAAGTCTTTCATTACCGCTTACAAACTGATTAAATGCATTCTGCTGAAGATATCTCAGCTTAAGAGAATAGGAAGGGTTGAATTCAAAAAAATTAATATCCTGCTGAAAGACCTGAATACCAAACAGCGTATTCGAATCATTCTGAAAAGATGAGAAGTTAAGAAAATATATGTTGTTTGAATTCTCATCGGTAGTTTTTTCTTCTGTCCTCAGAAATGTTTCCGCAGTAGTATTCCTCACAAGATCCGACAGAAAATCATTTCCGGTAATTTTCAGTATTCTGCCGAATTTTAAATTGAACCTGGCGGAAGCATTTAATGTGGTAATGGGGAACAACTGGCTTGTTGGAATGTTCAGCCGGATGTAATCCCCGTCATTAAAAAGCGCAAGCTGAAAATTGTTCTCATTACTGGTTCCGCCGCCGTACAGATCGCCGAGATAAATATAATTTCCCTCGCCAACTCTGACCTGCTGAAAGACTTTTTCGATCTTTGCCTGCCGCTCGCTTGTGACATTATAATAAAGATCTGTCAGAAATCCGTTGTTCAGAGGATCGATTCGTGTCTGCCAGTTAACGAGTATTGTATTGTTGTTCGCATTGGATTCAGTAATAAAAGCTTCGGTATAAATTTTCTTTCTGAAAGTCAGCTCGAAGAGAGTTGAAAGCCAGTTCACACCCGCATATCTCAACCCGTAAGTCTGAAGAAAAGAATTTGACTGATCAAGCATTATGCCGTTTATCGGAAAGTTATCTTCTCTCAGACCAAATTCAGTATATATGTTCATGTTGAAAATATTATTCATCGTCAATCTCGGTTTGATCTCATTGAATGAAAAACTGTTTGCTTCCAGACTGTCACCCGAAGAACCCTGTAGAATATTTTTCCTGTTTTCCATTTTATAATCAAGACTCACTTCAAAATTCGGATCATCATAAGAGCTGCCTGACAGGAATTTTTTAAATCCAATTCTTGCATATTGCTTTAGCCAGGTGCTTGAAGTACTGGTAACCGAATAATCACTGTTAGTAAGTTCGAATTTATATCCTGCATCAGGATACTTTGTCTTTTCGGAATTAGTAAGTATTATTTCACCAACTGTTCTTAATGAATTAAAAACATCACCTCTCAGCAGCTGCCCGAATGTTGCTCTTATGGCAAGATTTTCTACCGGCAGGATCCTCAGAGATGCTTCGTGAAGATCTTCGGTTAATTTATTGGTATCCTGTATATCATATTCCCTGTAGAATTCAACAGGATTATATCTGTCAAGAGGAAGGAAAACTCTGTTAACAAGTTTTTCTTTTAAAGTCAGTTCAAGAGTATTGATCCTCATCCCGAACAATTTAAAGTTATATTTATTCAAACCTAACGTCCCGAATAATGCAACGCCTTCATTGTTGTCATCTCCCAGATCAGAAAATTTATTTGCATCAAAAATTGAAAGAGCCGATTCAAGATTAAATGTGAATTCCCTTTTTGGAGATGATTCATAGGTAAGCTTAAGATCAGCTATCTGATGCGCATTCGGTACGGGAATGAATACTACAGTATCAAAGCTTCCTTGATTTGGTCCGGCAAAATTATACTGAAGCTGACTTTGCTGTACATAACTTCCGAATCCCTGTCCGACAAAAGAAAATGCAACCTGATACAGGGAAAGAGAATCATTCGGAAGATATTTGTAATAAGAATAGTTTACTTTGTTTATAACAGTATCTGCTTTGGCATACAGTCCGAACCCAATACCCGAAGTATCAGAACCTACAAACACCACACCTGTTTTAACTGCTTTGCGTCTGTCATCTCCGGCATTTGCAAGTATCTGTTTATCCTGCTCTGTAAGAGTAAAATCTATCGGCTTATCCTGATTATCATCCTGATTGACATAAGAAGCTGTAAACTTTAATTTATTCCTGAAAAGATTTAATGTATTTGCGCCAGTAATTATCGCCCTGTTATATCTCTTATCGGTATATTCAAAATCCACAATGATCCTCGAATCACTAGTGATAAGTCTGTTGTTGTTGAATGTGATGGTACCAATGCCGTAATCTATTACATAATCCGCCTGTTCACCCCGGATCATCAGATTACCGTCGAGATAGACTTTTTCCGTACCGGAGAGAACAAGTATGTTTAATTCATTATTTCCACCGACAAGATAGTAAGGTCCCTGTATCTCATCCTGGCCATTGAACTGATTAACTGTGAATAAACCTCTCTGCACGGCGCCGCTCAGAAAGACATTTCCCGAACCGTAATCTGCGAAACCTTTTGCTCCCTGTATTTTTCTTTTGAATGAAAGAAACTCAAGATCCGTGAAATCAACATTAATGTCTCCTATCGTACCGACGATGTTATTGCTTTTAATTTCAATGAAGACCTTATCAAGCTCCTGCAGTTTTTCAGTATTTCCTTCAGGCTGAATGGGACTGCTCTCATCTGTAAGCGCTGCATTGATCTCAATATCATCAGTTAACTTTCCGTTAAGCTGGAGCCTGAAACCGGAGTTGATGGAGAGATCCCTGTTCGAACCAATATTAACTCCTCTGAAAAGACTTCCCGATTTCTGAAGCTCAGTCCCTTCGAATATGCTTCCTATAAAATCTTTTTTCTGAGTTGCTATCTGTATTGTATCACCTGTCAGGGTATCTACTTCCGATAATATCTCAAAGCTTGAATATTCATCTTTAAAATTATACGGAAAGACATCATAGTCGATGGTAAGATTATAAATCTGAAAAGTATCGAGTTCATATTTCCGGTAAAGATCTTTGCTGAGAGTTATCAAACCTTCCTTATAATCAAACAGGTAGTCAGAGTTTGGCGTAAGAATTTTGTCCTGAAGCGTGAGAATGTCTGAGAATTGCATCACGTTTTTATCATTAATATTAATGAGTGTATCGTGATAACTTATTTTTGCAATGTAGGTTTTAAAATTAGGATTCTGCTGCTGTGAATACAACACAGAAGTGATAAGAAAAACCGGAATTAGAAATATTAATTTTCTGATCAACATTACTTTAATAACCTTACTGAAAACAAAAAATAAGAATGAAAATAAAAAATTATACAGCCTCGGTTATTTTATATAAAGTTTTATTTAATAAAAAAGATGTATATGTATAATCAAAAAATAATTGATAAATTATAAAAGATAAAAGATAA
>CALMST010000183.1 GCA_937872315.1 uncultured Ignavibacteria bacterium
TTACTTCAATATATCCGGATATGACATCAATAATGTCATTAGCAGAAGATATTTCATCGAATTTTTCCTGCGGGATCTTCAATTTCAGTTAATAGTTAGTTGTTAGTAGTTAATGTTAATATCAGATAATAAAAATCAATAAATATTAAAAAAAGAATATGTTAATAAGTTAACTGAGTTTTGTTGGTTCCGTCCTGATCCATGATCCATAATCTTCCGTTGCCTCTGCTTCGGTTAGTGTAAGCAATTTTATTATTAGTCAGACAATAGTCGGGAGAATAACCCTGAGATTCTGTTAATCTGAAAATGTTTTGTCCTGTAAGATCGATTTTGTAAATATACGAATAACCGCTTTTATTCTTTGAGCAGAAAATTATACCATCATCAGTCATATTAGGATAACTGTTATACTTATGTTCATCCCCTGACAGCACTGCAATGGTATTTATGCTTTCGGTTTTAAAAAAATATTGTACAAGTGAATCTCCGGATTGTGAACTATATCCGCCTTCATATATTTGTTTGAAATATATAATGGAAGTATCTCCGGTAACCCAGGAAGGATATTTTCCATTACTGTCTATAAATGTTTCACCCGATCCGTCAGGATGTATCAAATAAATATCAGACATTGAAACTGAATTTGATCTGTTGTATGCGATCAGATCTCCCGAGTTGCTCCATTCCGGATCATTGGAGATACTTCCGAATGTTAATCTGAAAATACTGTCTCCGGAAGAAGTGCTAATATAAAGATCATTAAATTGAGAAAACACAATCCGGCTTTCATCCGGCGACCAGTCAGGACTGACTGCGATACCGCTTATCAGCTGAGTAACATTGCTACCATCCGAATTTACGGAATAAATTCCGCTTAAATCAATATCTGTATTGGAGTGACTATAAGCGATCTTTTTTCCCGTCACGGTCCACGCAGGATCAAAATCTATCTGTGTATAATCTGCAAATGGACCCGGAGAAGGTGTCTCTGCCTGCTCCTGACAACCGGAGCATAATAAAACGGATATAAAAATCATCAAAGATTTAACTTTTATGTTTCTTGCTCCTATCAAAATATTAAAATCAGGTAAGTATTTTTAATTTAATATTACAATAATTAATGATTTAATCCATTGAAATATACTTTTAAAAAGGATTAAGTCAGGTACTTTAATCAAAAGCTGTAATCTTTACCGGACAGTATATAAATTGTAATTTAAGATATAATGAATTATTTTTGATGCGATTGAAATTTTGGAAAAAACATAAATTCTATAATTGAATTCCGGGATTTCTTTAATTTAAATATTCATATTGGATAAAGAAGGTATACCTGATAATAATTCTTCAGATAAAAGTAATAATCCCGAAAATACTACCAACCCAGAGATCTTAAAATCAAAGAACATTTCTGACCGAGCTGAAGAAGCGCAAAGAAAAAATCCTTTAAGCGGTAAAAGACTCCTTTTATTATCGATCAGCGCGCTTGGAATTGTGTACGGCGATATCGGAACAAGTCCTTTATATGCGCTTAAGGAATGCTTTCACGGACATTATGCTGTTGCCGTGACGGACAGTAATGTACTGGGAGTGTTGTCCCTTATTTTCTGGTCACTGATACTTATAATTACTGTAAAATATATCCTGATTATCATGAGAGCAGATAATGACGGTGAAGGAGGGATATTAGCTTTGATGGCTTTGATAAGGCCTGAAAATTCCAAAGGTACAAGATATGCAATTATACTTGCTATCGGTCTCTTCGGAGCTGCACTGCTTTACGGCGACGGGATCATAACGCCGGCTATATCAGTGCTAAGTGCCGTCGAAGGATTGACAGTAGCGACGCCATTTTTTGAACCCTACATTATACCGCTTACAGTAATTATACTTTTTATTCTTTTTTCGGTACAATACAAAGGCACAACAGGCGTAGGCAGGATCTTCGGACCAATAACATTCATCTGGTTTATTGTAATAGCAATTCTCGGAGTGATTTCGGTAATGGAAACTCCCGATGTATTAAGGTCTATGAATCCTTATTACGGATATCATTTTTTTATTGAAAACGGTTTTCACGGATTTGTAATATTAAGCGCGGTATTCCTTGTTGTGACAGGAGGTGAAGCATTATATGCGGATATGGGTCATTTCGGACCCAAGCCAATTAAAATTGCATGGTTCAGCATGGTGCTTCCATGTCTGTTGCTGAATTATTTTGGACAGGGAGCATTGATATTAAGAGATCATACTGCCGTAAAAAATCCTTTTTATTTTCTTGCTCCGGAGTGGGCATTGTACCCGATGGTAATACTGGCAACGATGGCAACGGTAATTGCATCGCAGGCAGTTATATCAGGATCTTTTTCTCTGACATTTCAGGCATTGCAGCTTGGATTTTTACCCCGTATGAGAATTCAGCATACATCCGAGCATGAACGCGGGCAGATATATATTCCTCAGCTTAACTGGATCATGTGTTTTGCGACTATCGCTCTGGTTTTCAGTTTCAGATCATCAACAAATCTTGCAGCGGCTTACGGAGTAGCGGTGACCACCACTATGGTCATCACAACACTTCTTATTTATGATGCAATGAGAAAACTGTGGAACTGGAATATTGTAGTTTCAGCCGGGCTTACAATTTTCTTCCTGATAATATCTATGGCTTTCTGGGGAGCAAATCTTCTCAAATTATTCCAGGGAGGCTGGGTGCCTCTTGCAATGGGAATCATAGTTTATATTATGATGACTACATGGAATACGGGAAGGAGAAAACTGCTCGAAAAGATCAGGCAGCAGACGTTATCACTTCAGAATTTCATAACTGAAATAATGAGCATCAGAATGATAGCAATTCCCGGTACTGCAGTTTATATGTCAAGTAATGCAGGCGGAACTCCTCCTCCATTAATCCTGAACATTAAACATAACAGGCTTCTTCATAAGCAGATCGTTATACTTACCATTAAATTTCATAAAGTACCTCATATAAAATCAGAGAACAGAATTGAAATTGATGAACCTACGGAAGGATTTTATAAGGTCATTGCAAATTACGGTTATATGGATGTAACAAATATCCATCAGATAATAGAAATACTTGAAAGCAAAGGTATAAAAATTAAAATGGAGAAAACCACTTTTTTCCTTGGCAGGGAAACACTGATACCAAGAAGAAACAGCGGACTGGCAAAACTTAAAGATAAACTTTTCATACTTATGTCCAGCAATTCACAGAGAGCCACGGAGTTTTTCAATATTCCGCCAAACAGGGTTTTTGAAGTCGGGACACAGGTAGAGTTGTAACAGGAAATTATTTCCTTAAAGATATAAGAAATTTTTTAAATTAATGGAGTTTATGTTCATAAGGTTCATTTTAAGCTGTTGATGTTTTTTAAATGAATTCATTGAATTTTATATATATAAATTTTTAGTTTAAGTTAAAAACCTTTCATTTCGGTAAAGGTAAAAAAATTGAAAAAAAAGATTTTAATTCCGGGGAATCTGAAAGTTTTGAAAAGATGAATGAATCTGAATCTGATCATTATAATAAAATGTCAGAAAAATCCGGGAGAGAGTTAAATTCTGATAGTTCAGAAAGTAAAAAGTTTAAAAAGAAACTATTACTGCTTTCATTGGGAGCGCTTGGAATTGTTTACGGAGATATCGGAACAAGTCCTTTATATGCTTTGAGAGAATGTTTTGGCGGTGTTTACGGAATATATCCCAATGATGAAAATGTACTGGGGGTATTATCATTAATATTCTGGTCACTCATTATTATTATTTCAGTAAAGTATCTGATGATAGTAATGCGCGCGGATAATGAAGGTGAAGGAGGGATACTGGCTTTAATGGCTCTTTTCAAACCGGAAAAAGCAGCAGGGTGGAAATACGCGGCTATTCTCGGTTTAGGATTATTCGGAGCTGCTTTGCTTTATGGTGACGGAATCATTACACCGGCAATTT
>CALMST010000184.1 GCA_937872315.1 uncultured Ignavibacteria bacterium
ACAGGAAGAAGAGAACAAAGGAAAGAATGTTCATACCCCCAAACCGAAGAGACATGCCGAAGTAGTAGATAGAAATCTTGCATTTGAGATCTACAAAAAATTATTAATATTTATTTTTTTAAAATTTAAACACTCAGAAAATTACAATTTAAATAAAAAAGCTTAACTTAATTAGTAAGTTAAGCAGATTTGTAATTAAAATTCTTTTAGTATGAAATTTTAAAATTATACTTAATACTTATTACCTAATACTTAATACTAAAAAACATGACTCCACCAGATTAGTCAGGTGTAACACAAAATAAAAAAGCAGAGCAGGGATTCCAAAACAAGCGGGCAGCGAGTTTTTAGAATAATATTAATACTTTACAATAGTATTAAGCCCTGTCTGCTTATAAAATTGATTATATAATTAAAAGTAAAAATATAAACTAAATTTTTAATTTAATATAAAAAATGAAAATTTTAATAATTTTATTTGTATTTGGAGTTTTATACGGCTGTAGCGGATCAACTGAATTAAAGTTATCTACTGAAAACACAGAAAGTGAAGCAGTAAGAGCAAAACTTGTAATTGTAGATAAAAATTCTAGAGAGACTACTAAGCCAATAGGAGATATACAAGGTAATGGCAAGTTAGAACATACATTTGAGATAGAAAATGAAAATAGCTATTATATAACAGCTACAGATTTAGATTATAATTTGATATTCAAAGGAGATAAAAAATATGTAGATGGAAATACTGATCCGTTAATTGATAATGAAATTATAAAAAGCACATATAAGAGACTTGATGATTTGCAGTCCTTTAATATATTATCTGAGTCTTTCAAAAAGTTAGGTAATGACATTGGGGCTTTATCAACAACTTTAGATTATGCTCTCGATAATGTCATTGGAGCTTTAGTTGTAGCAGTTCCTTCCTCCTCAGAATCTAAAACTATTGCAGAGATAATAGGTATAGCACTAACCCCTAACCAACTTGGAGTGAGAAGCATGACAATTGGTGAGATAAGATATCCTGATAATATTGAATCTCAATCTATAGATATTAAGGGATCATCTGCTGCTAATTTAAATGTTAATGCATTATTCGCAAAGTTTGGGCTAAGTTTTGCAGAAAACAATATATATAAACTCAATTGGAAATTGAGGGGATTTTCGATTATAAACAAGTCTGAAGATAATGATATAAAAAATAGTGTTTGGGTAAAAGTTAATAGTCTTCCAGAAGATGTAAAAAAAGGAATTACAGAACTTCTAGCGTCAAGATCTAATGCTAAATTATTTTATATTAACTCGTTTTATATACTTCGCGAAGCTGAAATTGATGTGTTTACAGCTAAAAAAATTATTGGGAATTCTAAAGCAGAAGTTGTTGATGGTATTGTAACTGCTGATGGGTTATATTCATTTGAAAATTCAGAAGCTAATCATAAAAATTTTTCAAATACTGTTTTAAATTATTATGGAATTCCAGTAAATGTATCATTAAAAATTGTAACTGAAAATACAGCAAGTAAAATTGCTGATGATATCAACAAATCTAGCGTTAGTCCAGAAGTAAAAAATAAGATCATAGAAGATTTAGAGTTACCAGAAAAAAATGAAGAAAAAGAGATTATTGTTCTTACTCCTGACTCAGAAACAAAAGTACCTATTGTGCCATCAAATTAATTATATGTTTTTTTCTTTAATAATTTAATAGGGATAAAGTATAATATGTGATAATGCCCTATAGCTTTAACAAGACCAAATCACAACTAACGGGTTTTGAAGATATATATGAGTTGAAATAGCAATATATATATATAGAATTCCCAAACAATTGTTTGTGTTGCAGTATAATTTTTGATTCTTTAGTTAGACGTTGGATATATTGATTAAAATATTTATTTGGTATCATCAAAAAAATTCACAGATCAAATACTCTTATCGACTAAATTTCAGAGCTCGTATATTATTTTAAAAATAGCTAAAGTATTACACTTTTAGGTTTACTAAAGTTAAAAATAATTTTTTCTTTTTATCTTAAATCCCGATAATGCAGGAGGTAATATTTTGATTCTTATAGAATCATTTTATCGGTAAGTATAAGGCAGATGTGGAAAGGAGAATGAAAAGATCCCTCAAATGGATTTAACAAAATCATCGGAAATTTTGAGTAATTTAGAAAAGCATTGAATCATAATATTGATACTATTAGTAAATTGAAAAATCTTTTCAATTTTTTTAAATTAGACCTTCAATTTGATTGATTTGAAGCTCATTCAATTAATCACAAATGTTATAATTTATAATTAAAAAAATAAATAAAAAGATGACAACTGATTTTGAATTTTTAAATTCCTTTCTCGGATACGGTGAACCTCAAAGCGATATTTGGTTTTTGGGAACAGAAGAACATGGAAATTTGGACAACAAAAATGATTGGGATAAGGAGATTAGCAAAATAGGATCGTACGATACTGAAAGAGTTCATGATACAAATGTCAGAATTGGAAAGTTTACAGATAGTAATGATGAAAATTGGAATGGTTACTATATGATATCC
This sequence comes from uncultured Ignavibacteria bacterium, assembly GCA_937872315.1. Classification (GTDB taxonomy): domain Bacteria; phylum Bacteroidota; class Ignavibacteria; order Tepidaquicellales; family Tepidaquicellaceae; genus JAGPCH01. The sequence continues at coordinate 2,558 of CALMST010000184.1, forward strand.
TCTGTACTGGCAAAATATCTTAATATTACTCAGGATGAAGCAATCAAAATATTAGGCAAAGAAAAAAATTTTTATGCTAATCTTTTTCCAATTCCCCATATTATTGAAGGTGGAATAGAACCTGAATGGTTTTTTGAAAGAACGGGAATCAATTACAACGATTATTTCAATGATAATCTTAGTAAGAGAATCGATTTATTTTGTCAGGCTATCAAAAAATATAAACCAAAAGATATTTTAGTATTTATTAGATCCGGATATGCAGAGAAGTTTTTAGAACACTTGTTCAAAAAATTTATTAAAGGAGTGATGAATGATGGACCTTCAAATTTAGCATACTTGCCAAGAATTTATTGGGCATATCACCCTTCAGGAATAAATTATATTAAAGTAAAATCTGAAGATTGGATTCAAGATATTGTTTCACATTTTTAAAAATTTATCAAATCTATTTCTCACCAACATTTGGTTCTATAACAAAAGATGATTTATTCTCTTTAAAAGTTATAAAACCTAAAAACGAAATTCTGAAATCATTTGAAGATTTTATTAAACCAGCATTTGAAAAACAAAACAATTTTGAATTAGAAAACCAACAATTGGCATCACTACGCGACTGGCTTCTACTCATGCTGATGAATGGACAGGTGAGGGTGGGTAGAGGATTAATGAATAATAACAATTTACCTTTTAAGAAAAGAAATAAATCTTGACCACCATGTATTATTTTTTTCTAAGTAATTTACTTCCGGAATCGGTTTTTTAAATTTGGTATTAAAATATTCAAGTTTTTTTGAGCGATCATTTTCTCTACCTATTTTTATATCATCTTTTGAAAGTTGTACAGCCATAATCACTTTGCTTTTTTTAATCCAATAATGGGATTGACAATCAAAGTTCCAATTTCCAATTGACGGAAACAAAGTTATTGTTTCCCCATCATAAGTTAATTTCCAATCTGTTGGAGAAAGAGGGGTTGCTACTTCATTCCCGCATCCGCAGCAACATTTATGTATTATTGTTCCGTAATCTAAAGCAACGTATAAGACTCCATCCTCTAAATCCTTTCTTTGAGGGATAAATCTTACAAATTTATGAGTCAATGTCTTCATTTATTAATAAATTAGAATCAATCTCGAATAAAGTATTGTTTTCTTTTTTGAAATCTAAATAAAACCCCGAAATTTTTTTCCATTTTATGACTGCAAGAGCAGCATTTAAGCAGTTTAAGTCTGCTATTTGAATGTTTCTTTGATACAAATTCTCATTCCCGTTGGCACGAGAGACTCTCTTTCTAAAATGATCCCGACAATTAATTGTACTTGAAGTAATTCTAAGAATTCCAGTTAGTGATTCATTGTCTTTCCGAATTCCCATGCCTACATCAATAAACTGAATATTATTACTCTCAAAAAAATCTATTAACATATTTTTTATTTCGCTTTTATCAATACTTACGAATATGAAATTCATGTCTTTAAGCTCAAGTATATTTGATTCTGTAATATATTCACTATGAGATATTAACTTTCGATGCATTTTCGAATAAATATTTTTCAAATAATCAGTCTTTTTCATTCCTTCTTTTAATTGTTCTATTGATGGAGCACCCGGTGTTCTGAATGCATTGTGCTGCAAAAATATGTCGCCGTCAAAGAGATGTATTTCCTTAACTGGAGTTTTAGAAACTAGATCAAGAATATAAGAACCAGTACCTCCTAAACCAATAATTGCAATCTTTTGATTTGATAGTTTCATTGTTATTGCATTTATTTCTGCAATACTTGAGCATGTGTCAGGATAATTAAAAACCGAATCCTGGTCTATATCTTCAATAAATCGATGTGTCTTTTCTGAAACCGATCTATCTATAGATTTTGCTGGAGCAGAGATTATTTTGATGTATTGAATAATTTTTTCATAATAATTCCGGTAACCTAGCTTTGGTTTATTCGAGAAACCATAATTTGTCTTAATTCCATAACCTAAATCTTTTCCACCAACATGTTCAATGCCGTTAATTCTTGTCCCATCCTTATTGCAAGGAAATTCTCCAATGAAATCAATGACATGTGTTTCTGGTGGCTTTAAATCATTAGCCGAATAATTTAAAGTTGAAACCAAAGTCCCTCGCTTAATATTGATTTGATTGTCTAGATAAGGAATCTGATGTACTAGCAAATATCCATTTTTAATTTCTATTTCATATCCTTCATCAAATAATTGCTTAAGGTCCGGATTAAGATTTATCAGTTTGTGTGGCATTAAAAATCATATTTGTTTGAATTTTGACTAAATCACCCCTCACCATCGATCCTTCCGGATTACCTTGGGGTCCATTTTTGTAAATAACCGTGTATACTATATTCGGGTCATTTGAAATTGATCCGAAAGCCAATACAATTAATTGTTCAAACGTAATTATTTCTCTTTCATCTTCCCATTCATGAGGTCTTCCATTGACAATAATTAAAATGGAAGTCCTTGTGGAACCAATACTTTGCTTTTCTAACTTTTCCATAACAGATATTTTTAATTTTTTTAAATTTAATTAAATCTCAATTTCAGGTTAAACTCAGTGTCTATTAATATAAACGAAATCGAGTGACACAAAACACTTTATAAGAACTTCAATAAATTTTGATTTTGTATTTTTAAAAACAAAGCTTGTTCGCTTACATTATAAAGACTAATTAAATCTGAGATACTTGAATTTTTTTGAATTCTGATCTTTAAATCTTCAAAAGGAATAAGCATCTCAGCGCTAAACTCGTCCGCCTCTCTGTCATAAAATTTTACTTCATCCTTGCTACATTCATCCTCTGATGGATGACCTAGAAAATCATGACCCAATTCATGCCCAATAGAAAAGCGTCTATTTACTAATGAAAATGTCGAATTTATACCGATTAGTTTTCTCCCTTCTTGCACGTATTTAATTGCTCTTTGATGTTTTCCTAGATTGTTCAATTCAAATATTTCAAATCGAAAATATCTTGCAATGTCGACAATAGGAATCGGCAATTTAAAAGGAGGAAACTCCAGAAAGTATTTATTCAGCTTTTTTCGAGCCATATTACGGCAGAATCCTATTCTTTTTTTATCTGGATGAGGAATCATTGATATACTCCTTTTCAAAATCTATTAAAAATTGATTTAAATTAATTTCGATATTACTTTCATTTTCTGATTTAAATGGTTTCGCATCAGATGCTTTTAATAGAAGCTCATCTAGTCCCATTTTCATTGACTTGGTTCTCTCATTTTGTCCATCTTTATATGAGTATCTAGCCATTGCATTGGATACATTGGGATTAATCTGATAAAGTTTTATAGACTTTTTCAACAGAATTTTAGCTGTTGTAAGACTAATATTAAAAAATCGAGCAAGAGCAACATGAGTCTCAATATTAATTAGAGTTAAATCTATCTTATTCTTTAAAAAGTTTGTGAAAGTATTGTAATCAATTTTAATTTTTTTATTGATATCTGAATATTCTATTTCATTCTTAATCATTAAAAAATTAACATATTCACCTATGAAATTTAAATTTTCAGGAACTTTCAATTTGTGATCTATTTCTTCAAAATATTTCTTCTTTTCCAAAAAACGACTATAAATTCTTGCTTTTAAATCATCATCAGAATCCTCACTTTGAAAAGATTCAAGATTATCTATAATATACTTTTCAAAATTCGGTAATTTATTTTCCAGTATTCCTTCCCTTAATATCTTCTTTATGAGTTCTTTTGATTTCTTCATAAATTTTTTTACCTTCTAAATTAAATTTTTCATTAAGTTTCTTTTCAAGTTTTATTAAAGTTCTAGAGATTCTTTTTTTAACTGCATCTACAGAATTAGACGTTTGTAAAGCAATCTCTTCATATGAAATACAATTTAAGTAACAATAGATGTCTGCAACCTCATCCTGTGTAAGTTCACTAAAAACTTCAATTACTTTTTCTTTATTATCATCAACCCGGAAATTATTCCCTCTTATAATATCTTTGAATACTAATAAGGTACCTTCCGGAAATATATTCCCCTCTTCAGAGTTTTCAGATTCGTCATATTCGTAAATAATATTTTCCTCATCGTAACGTTTTTTTCTTCTTATGAAGTCAATAACCTGATTTTTGGTAACTTTGTAGAGCCAGCTTATTACAGAGCTTTTTTCTTTAATTTTTATCTTGGAAAAATGTATATACGCTTTATAGAATACATCAAATACTATTTCTTCTGCATCTTCTTTGCATATACTAAATCTAAAAACACACAGATTAATTAGCGACTCTGAATATTTATCTATGAGTTTTTTTATTTCCTTGTCAATATTTTCTGACGTTAATTCATTTTTTTGTAATGTTTCCATTTGCAATAAATTATAATTGTGAACACGAAACCTCCTTCCTAATAGTTACTTACTATAATAAACGAAATGAGGTGACAGTTTTTGAGATTTATATTCAGC
>CALMST010000185.1 GCA_937872315.1 uncultured Ignavibacteria bacterium
AAAAAGGTGATTCATTTAATATTCTTTAATTGAAATTTTAAGGTTCTTAATGTATTTTTAACTTGCTTTAATGTAAACGCATTTGTTGGACACCACGAAAATTATGTTTTAGCAACATAGATTTACCGGATCTGTGATATCAGGAAAATTAATCTTCTCTCTTATCAAGAAGAATTTTATGATGTGAAGTCATATCCGGATTAACTGAACTTTTTTATATTTAAATTTCCCCGGAAGAGGTAAGAACTTTTTCTTCGTAGCGAGTATTTTAATGATTTTTTAAAAATAATTGAAAATACTATTATGAAATCAACATTACTTTTTTTAATAGTAATGATCACACTCTTTCACTTTGTTTATGATCAGGACAACAAAATAGTTCAGGATACGCAATTCAATCTTTATTGTCCGCTTCCTCCCTTTTTTACTGATGTTTTAAAAACAGATAATATAAAATCAATTGATCTGAAAACTCAGGATATAGATGAATCCTGGAAAGAAGATATATTTGATAACATCAGGAAGCAGGAATATAATATTTCCTATGATGAGAAGATCGATGCATATCAGTCTCCCAACCGCGCCAATGATATGCGGTTCATTTATCACAATGACGGATTTTCAGTAAAACCAAGAAATGTTTATTCACCACAAAGTCACAAAGACACAAAGGGAAACAACTGGAGTATTCAATTCAGATTGTCAGACGTCAAATGTCAGACGTCAGATGCAGAATATCAGAATTCTTCCGGTTTGTCATACCCGCGTGCTCCAGGCGGGGATCCGTTTCCTTTACCTGAGAACTCAGAATTAAAAACAGCCGGCAATAAAGCTTACATAGAAAATGATAAGATAAGAATTGATTATACCAATAATGAAGAAGGCATGCGTCAGGATTTCATTATCAAGAAAAAACCTGAAGGCGAAGGAAGACTAAAACTTCAGTTATCAGCTGATACTAAACTGAAAATGATAGTCGGCGCGGATGCTCTTGTATTCAAAAACAATTCAGGCGAAGAAAAGATGAGGTATTCTGCATTGAAATGCTGGGACGCAAATCATAAAGAACTCCGTGCATACTTTAAAAGGAAAGATAAATTACAAATTACAAATTACAAATTACAAGAAGAATCTGAGAATGCTGATAAAAGTATTTGTAATTTGCAATCTGTAATTTGTAATTCATTTGAGATAGTAGTAAATGATGAAGAAGCAGTTTATCCGATTACGATCGATCCGTTGTCGAGTTCTTATTCATGGATCAAGGGCGGACCGCAAAATGGTGATCTTTTCGGGTATTCGGTATCAACCGCCGGTGATGTGAACGGCGACGGATATTCGGATGTGATAGTTGGAGCTTATAGTTATGACAACGGGCAAAATAACGAAGGATTGGCTCAGGTGTATTACGGTTCCTCAACAGGACTTTCACTGTCTGCAGTCTGGAGCAGTGAGGGAAATGATATCGATGCAAGTTTCGGATGGAGCGTTTCTACAGCCGGCGACGTTAACGGTGACGGTTATTCAGATGTAATTGTCGGCGCAAGATTCTACAATGCAAGACAAGGCGCTGCATTTGTATATCACGGATCTGCTTCCGGACTTTCGGCAACTCCCAACTGGACCCGGCAGGGTTATACCAACAATACTTACTTTGCGCACTGTGTTTCGACAGCCGGTGATGTGAACGGAGATGGCTATTCAGATGTGATAGTATCTGCAATTTATGACGGTAACTTACCGTCGCTTGACGGGAGAGTTTTTCTATACAAAGGTTCTTCTTCCGGACTCTCTACAACTGCTGCTCAAACTCTTACAGGTTCACAGCACAATGATCTTTACGGAAATTCAATTTCTCTTGCAGGCGATGTCAATGGTGACGGATTTTCCGATATCATAGTAGGCTCTCCGCACTACAATCAGGTGGAAAGCATAGAAGGTAAGGCATTTATCTATAAAGGTGAGAATACTGCTGCAGGGATAAATGCCACGCCGGTATGGGAGGTTGAATCAAATATTGCTTCCAGCAGATTCGGATATGCTGTAGCAGGCGCAGGCGATGTTAACGGAGACGGATATTCGGATGTAGTGGTCGGATCAAATACATATTCTGACGGTCAGTCTGAAGAAGGAAGAGTCCAGTTATTCTATGGAAATTCATCAGGAGGATCCACAACTGCTTCCTGGAGTTACGAATCAAATTATGCCGGAGCAAAGCTCGGTTCATCTGTCCAGACAGCCGGTGATGTAAACGGAGACGGTTATTCGGATATAATTGCCGGAGCTCCCGAATATACCAACAATCAGA
>CALMST010000186.1 GCA_937872315.1 uncultured Ignavibacteria bacterium
AATACTTAATACTTAATACTTAATACTTAATACTTAAAATTGGTTTGAATTTTTTTTCTAATAAAATTATTTTTACTGTTACATTTTAAAATACTATGTCAATAAAAATTGAAAACTTAACGAAATATTACGGGACACAGGCAGCTGTTAACGATATTTCGTTTGAAATTAACACAGGTGAGATCGTTGGATTTCTCGGACCAAACGGAGCAGGTAAATCCACGACAATGAAAATGATCACAACTTATCTTACACCCTCTTCAGGCAGGATATATGTAAATGATCTTGAGACTGAAGAAAATTCAATGGACGTCAGAAAAAAGATCGGATACCTTCCTGAGCAGAACCCGCTTTATCTGGATATGAATGTTCTGGATTATCTGGAATATGCCGCAGCTCTCGAATCTGTGCCTAAATCAGATATTAATAAAGCAATAAAAAAAATGGTGGATATATGCGGTCTTGGTGATGTTCAGCATAAAGATATCGGTGAGTTGTCGAAAGGTTTCAAGCAAAGGGTCGGACTTGCTCAGGCGATGATCCATGAACCCGAGGTTCTGATACTTGACGAACCTACATCAGGTCTTGACCCTAATCAGATCATTGAGATCAGAAAACTTATCAGACATCTCGGTAAAGAAAAGACCCTTGTACTTTCTACCCATATACTTGGTGAAGTAGAAGCGACCTGCGACAGAGTTCTGATAATTAACAGAGGCGAGATAGTTGCAGACGGAACACCTGATTCTCTTCAGGATAAATTCAAAGGTCAGGTTACGATTAGTCTTATTGTGAAAAAAGATTCTGCTGATAAAGATGTTATAATGCGGGGCATTTCTTCCGTTAAAAATATTGATAAGGTCAGGATTTTAAAAGAAGATGATAACTCCATAAGTTTCCATATAACAGGACTCAAAGGATCGGATGCCCGTGAAGATCTTTTCAGAAAGATAGTCTCAATGAATTCGGTATTGCTTGGACTTCATCAGGAAGAAACCTCTCTCGAAGATATATTCAGGCAGTTAACAACATCTAAATCTAAAAAAGAAGCTTAAACAATCTATGAAAAATATATTAACAATATTCAGAAAAGAACTTAAATCATATTTTAATTCTCCGGTTGCTTACATTGTACTGGTAGTCTTTCTGGTGATCACCGGCTGGTTTTTTACCAGCAGTCTTTTCCTGAGCGGTGTAGTAACAATGAGAAATGTTTTTGATATAATACCATTTATATTCCTTTTCTTTATTCCCGCAATATCAATGAGAACCCTGTCCGAGGAAAAAAAATCGGGTACAATAGAACTGCTGCTTACAAAACCTGTTTCCGATCTTGATATAGTACTGGGAAAATTTTTTGCAGCACTGGCCCTTACCTGCATAGCACTTGCATTCACGCTGATCTATGTGATCAGTCTCACATTTATAGGTAAGATTGATACTGGCGCGATTATAGGTTCTTACATAGGACTTATCTTTATGAGCGGGATCTATATCAGTATTGGAATATTTGCATCGTCACTCACAGAAAATCAGGTTGTGGCTTTCATTATAAGTTTTCTTATAGTATTTGCTTTATTCCTTCTGAATAAAGTTCTGATATTCCTTCCGGCCGGAATAGCATCGATACTTGAATATATCAGTATTGATTATCATTTCAGCAATATTGCAAGAGGTGTTATCGATTCAAGAGATCTTATTTATTATCTCAGTGGTATTACAATTTTCGTTCTGCTAACAAAAACTTCTCTTGAAAAAAGAAGATGGTCTTAAATTTTTGATTTAAAAATTTTTTAATTATCCGAAAAAGTTATAATGAATAAGAAAGACATATTAATAAAAACAGCGATAATAATAGGTATAATTGTCGTAATAAATATTATAGCAAAAAGAGTTTTCACAAGAATAGATCTGACAAAGAATAAAAGTTATACATTATCCCCGGTCAGTAAGGATATTGTGGCAAATCTTGATGACAAGCTTCTTGTAAAAGCATATTTCAGTGATAATCTGCCTCCCCCATATAATAATCTCAGAAGACAGGTGCAGGATATTTTAGATGACTACAGATCTTATTCAGACGGAAATCTGAATTATGAATTCCTAAATCCAACTTCAGAGGGAGAAGGTGAAGGAAATGAACTCGATAAAGAAGCGCAGAAATACGGCATTCAGCCTGTTCAGATACAGGCTATGGACAATGATAAACTTGAAGTGAAAAGAGCTTATCTCGGTCTTGTGTTTTTATATAACGGAAAACAAGAGACCATCCCTGTTGTACAATCTGCAGATAATCTTGAATATGAGATAACAAGTCTTATAAAGAAAATGAATACGACCGTAAAACTAAAGGTCGGATTTTTATCAGGGCAGGGTGAACCGGAACTCAGTAAACTTGCGCAGATCCAGCAGGTTTTAAATGAACAGTATGAAGTTTTACCGGTTGATCTTAATTCATCTTCAGAGCTGGATCCTCTTATGAAATGTCTTATTATAATGTCCCCGAAAATACCTTTTACCGAGAGCAACAAATATAAGATCGACCAGTTCATAATGAACGGCGGAAATGTTGCTTTCCTTGTTGACAAGATCACGCCTGACTTTCAGCAGCAGATGGTAATGGGAAAGGAAACAAAATTAAATCTTGATGATCTCCTCTTTAAATATGGCATTAAAATTGACAATGATCTTATCAGGGATCTTCAGTGTTCGCCGGTGCAGGTGCAGTCACAGATCGGATTTCCGATCTCTGTGAATTATCCGTATTTCCCGGTTATAACAAACATAGCAAAGGATAACCCGGCTTTTCAGAATATTAAAAGTGTCGTTCTGACCTTTGCAAGTTCACTGGATACATCGATCGCTGCTTCACAGAATATAAAAGTTGATCCGCTTCTTGTCACTTCTGACAGATCAGGAAAAGCTGAAGGTTTTTTCTTTTTAAATCTTGAGCAGTTTCAGAATATGACAAAAGCTTCCGCCGATACATTGTTTAATGAGCCTGGTTATACAGTCGGTGCAATATATACAGGCAAATTCAAAAGCGGATTTGCAAATCAGGAAATGCCGACAGACACTACACAGGGCTGGGTACAGTTAACCGGTCAGAAATTAAATGAAGCTGTAAGCGATAAAGTTAAAATCGTTGCAATTGGTGACGGGGATTTTGCCAATGAAGAGAATAAACCTCCCAGAGAGAATATAATATTCTTTATCAATATGGTTGATTATCTGATGGATGATGTCGGACTTGCAGTTATAAGAACAAAGGTATCTTCGGAATCTCCTATTGAAGAGACTTCGGACAGTACGAAGAAATTCATAAAATATTTTAACTTAATATTTCCACCTGTCCTGGTTCTTCTCATAGGTTTATATAAATGGAATCAGAGAAAACAAAAAAAGAAAAATTTACAATTGAAATAAATAATTAATTTTAATAATGAAAAGTAAAACTTTATTATATTTAGTGGTATTCATAGTGCTTGCAATGGCTGCATATTTTCTTACCACAGACAGGGGTGAGAAGACTTCGAGTTATGATCTATCGGAAACCAGGTTTTTTGAAATTGATTCTTCCAAAGTTGATAAGATAGAAATAAAAAATATTAAAGGAGATGTTGTACTTTCAAAAGCCACCGGTGAATGGAGAGTTGAATCACCTTTTCAATACAGAACTGTCAGCTCTTATGTCGAAGGGATAGTCTCCGGGCTTAAGAATCTTAAAATTGAAAGCATAGTTTCCACAAATCCCGAAAAGAAAGACACATACGGTTTTACTGATGATAATCAGTCTGAAGTCTCAGTTTATGAAAATGGAGTTTTAAAGGGAAAATTTATCGTTGGTGGTGCCGCACCGGGCGGTATTTCATCTTATATAAAAAAGCCTGATTCCGAAACAGTTTATCTGGCGGATGGAATTGATAAAAATAATTATTTCAAATCAGATATTTCTGAGTGGAAAGATAAAAATATTATTTCCATACCACAGCAGGGAGTTAATTCAATAGAGATTAACACAGGCGGTGAGAATTTTACTGTAGCTAAAAATGCCGAAGGGAAATTTGCTATTGGAAGCGACACTGTCTCTGTAGTATTTTCCGGAATATTGAATGCCCTACAGAATTATCAGACAAAAGGCTTCAGTGATACTACACTTACAGACCAGACGGTTTTTACGGATAAGGTCATTGTAGACTGGGGTACAAAAACCCAGATAAATTTTCTTAAGCTGGATACAGATCCCGTTAAATATCTTGTCAAGATACCGGGTGATGATCAGATATACGAACTCGATGAAATTAATGCAAAAACTGTTTTAAAATCTAAAAAAGAAATACTCGGAAAATAAATTAAATTTCAACGTTCAGGATATGGACTAATATTTACAATTGTTTAATGTTATAGTTCAAGTCTTGGATTTCTTTTAACATGTTTAACAGTTATTTTTAACAATGCTAAATCTAATTGGTATAATTGTCACAAGTTACCTGATAGGATCAATTCCTTCAGCTCTGATTGTAGGTAAATTATTTAAGAAAATAGACATACGAAATTACGGAAGCGGAAATCTCGGTTCTACAAACGCATTCAGAGTATTGGGTGTGCCGCTCGGCATACTCGTTCAGGCTATGGATATTTCAAAAGGTCTCATAGCAGTTCTTTTTGTTTCTACTTTTTTCTATGACCATTTACCTTTCACAAATTATACTCCATTTGAGGACTTGACTGTTCTGAAGATCATAGCAGGGATAAGCGCTGTGCTGGGACATACTTTTTCCGTATTCGTGAACTTCAAAGGCGGCAAGGGCATCAATACTGCTCTTGGAATGCTGATCTCACTTGCTCCTGTCGATGTGGGTATCAGTGTGGGTTTTTTTATTTTAATTGTCCTCTCTTCGGGCTATGTATCACTTGGTTCCATCGTAGCTTCTTTTGTTTTCCCTGTGACAATGTTTGTAAGGGAAAATGTTTTTAAAGTAGATATCTATGGATATAACACTTTGATATTCTTCAGCATCGGAGTTTCGTTATTATTGATTTATAATCATCGTGAAAACATTAAAAGACTTCTTTACGGAAATGAAAACAGATTTGATAAGCTATGGCTTATAAGAATATTCAAGATAAAAGCTCCTTTCTCAAAATCATAATCTACCAATGAAAATCGCAGTACTTGGCGCAGGAGGTTGGGGTACAACACTCGCGATTTTACTCAATGAAAACGGTTTCGATGTAACACTGTGGGAATTCAATTCTGAATATGCAAAGACCATTGCCGAATACAGGGAGAATTTTTATTATCTACCTAAAATAAAAATTCCGCAATCAATTGAAATTACCAATGAACTCGGATATGCCGCTTACGGCAAAGATCTGATAGTAATTTCCACACCAACGCAATTTATCAGAAGTAGTCTCGCTCCTTTAAGAAATTTTGATTTTAAAGACGCAATGCTTGTGAGCGTATCAAAAGGTATCGAGAATAAAACCTATATGCTTGTTTCGGATATTCTTTCTGATATTTTTAAGAAAGTAAAAACTGAAAATCTCCTGTGCCTTTCCGGTCCCTCACACGCTGAAGAAGTCTCACGTAAGATCCCGACTGCCGTAGTCTGCGCAGGCTCGGATGAAAGAAAAACTAAAATTGTACAAAAAGTATTCTCCAATAAATATTTCCGCGCTTACAGAAATAATGATCTTATCGGTACTGAAGTCGGCGGCGCTTTAAAGAATGTTATCGCAATTGCTGCGGGCATTTCTGACGGCGCAGGATTTGGAGATAATACAAAAGCTGCCATTATGACAAGAGGTGTAAATGAAATAATGCAGCTTGGTCTTAAACTAAAAGCAAAGAAAGAAACATTCTTCGGTTTGTCAGGACTTGGTGATCTTATTGTTACATGCAGTTCTGTACATTCGAGAAACAGAAGCGTAGGTGAACAGATAGGCAGTGGTAAAAAGCTTAAGACTATTCTTAAGGAAATGAAAATGGTTGCTGAAGGCGTAGCTACTACCAAAGCCGCATACGAACTCTCAATATCCCTCGGCATTGATCTTCCAATTACTCATCAGGTATATAATATTCTTTTCAAAGACAAAGATCCTTATCAGGCTACAGAGCAGCTGATGAAGCGCGACCTTAAGGAAGAGAGTTGAATTATTGTAAAACTTGTAATTGCAGACTGATCATATTGTCTGATCGAATGCAATGATATAATTTATCTAAGATAACTGATCATTGAATTTTATTTCAAAAGCAGCATACTCTTTGTTTCCATAAAATCCCCGGCAATTAACTGATAATAATAAATACCGCTTGCAAGCTCCGAACCGTCAAATGTAACTGAATAAATACCTGCAGATCTAGATTCATTTAAAAGAATTGCAATCACTTTCCCTGAAGCATCAAATACTTTCAAAGAAACAAATCCCATTTCCGAAACCCCGAATTTCAAATTCGTAACCGGGTTAAACGGATTTGGATAATTTTGTTCAAGATAAAATCCATCGGGAATTTCACCGGAAGAATTTATTCCAAGAGGTCCCGGACCATTATTGTAAATAAAAAGAAGATCATCTACTTCATCTATACCTGCCAGATCAAGATCGCCATCGTTATCCCTGTCATGAACCGTTATACATGAACCTGAGCCTGAAGACGGAAGAATGATTGGTGTTGTAGATAAAACTCCGTTACCTAAATTTTCAAAAACCCTGAAATCTGCACCGGCATACTGACTCGAAATTATATCAAGATCATTATCGCCGTCCACATCTCCAATATCTATTGCTAATGGAAAACTTCCCGATAAATAATTTGTGACTGTTCCCAATCCGCCTGCTCCGTCACCGAAGATGATACCTATCCTGTTTGCAGAAGAAAGACAAGCCGCCACGTCGACATTCCCGTCACCGTTTATGTCGCCGACAACTATTGCCCATGGAGGTCCGTTCAATGAAGATCTTGATGAAAAATTAAACCCGCCGTTTCCGTCACCGAGTAATAAGACTATCTCATTACTTTGATAACATCCTATAAATGCATCCTGAATCCCGTCGTTATTGGCATCAGCTATCATGACAGCTGTTTCAGAATTCCCGACTGTGTTTATATTGAATGCTGAACCGAAAGTCCCGTTGCCGTTATTTTTAAATAATGAAATATTGCTTCCTCCGCGGTTAGCTGTAATCACATCATCAAAACCGTCCCCGTCAAAATCAGCTACAGCAACACCTCTCACATTATTTGATGCAGTGTATGGTGCCTCGGGCATGAAAGCCGCATTGCCGAGACCCATAAACAAACTCATTACATTATTGGCTGCGTTACCTATAACAATATCGACTATCCCGTCATGATTAAAATCCGCCGCTTCACTGGGGCTTGGAAATGAGCCGGAAGGAAGGGGATAGACTGCAAAAATTGAATCATAACTAATTCCGTTATTCAGAAATACCCGGAAGTCTCTTGAAACTTCATTCACAACTGCCAGATCCGTTCTTCCGTCATTATTAAAATCACATCCTAAAGCGCCGTAGCATTGTATCAGCCCTTCACCTTCTCTTCTGACCGGCAGTGTTCTTATCAGAGTCTGATTCAATGTACCCGGCTGAGCTATAGTCCAGAAGTTCCAGTTATATCCTAAAGCCATCGGCGTATTATCAGCACTTTTTATCCCTTTTGATAAATTTACCGTTATCCATTCACCTGCAAGAAAAGGAGTTGACGGAATAAAACTTATTCGTGTATTCCCGTTTAACAATTCTATAGTACCTGCAGCAGGTCCGGTTTGTTTTCCGAATACTCTGAATGTCAGACTATTGACTGATGCCGGATCAAGTGGTGTATTGAAGTCTGCAATAATATTTACAGATCTCGGAGCATTTAGAATTTGTCTTTGAGGTGAGATAGAAGTAACTACGGGAGCGATAGAAAGAGCAATGTTAACTGAAGATAATACAATGAATACGGTTAGTATCAGGTTTCTCATAATGTGGGTTTAAAATTTTATTTTAATATTCATAATAATACATTCACTTTCAATTGAATTGTATTGATATGCTGAGAAAGTGAAAATTTATTAACTCAGGAACTCATTTGAAATAAGAATTGAAACGGAGCTTTCTGAGCAAGTGCGTTCACAAACCTGTCTGCTTAAGCGAACTAATTTGGGAACGAGATAAAAGATAATTTAATCAAACTCCTTTAAGTCTTTGAGTATTCGAGGCAAACTTTATGGAATCGAATTCTGAAAGCTTGGGAATGAACATAGAAACGAATTTATCTTCTTAAACAAAAAACCCGGCAGAATATGCCGGGTTTGTAAATTATTGAAATTAAATATTCCAGATCAGCTAAACACCTTATCAAAAAAACCTTTCTCTTCTTTCTTTTTTGACTTCTGAGCTTTTGAGGCTTTTGGCTGAAAGTTTTCGGATTTATTGAGTTCTCTTAGAAGTTCCTTTTCCTTAGAGTTAATCTTTGATGGAATGTGAATATTTACAATAACGATCTGATCACCTCTTCCGTAACCGTTAAGACTTTTGATACCCTTATTTTTCATTCGGAGCTTTTTCCCTGACTGAGTGCCGGGTTCGATCGTAAGTTTTGCTTTACCACCTAAGGTAGGAACTACCACATCCACACCGAGTATTGCATCTGAAATACTCACTTCAAGATCATAATAAATGTCATCTTCTTCTCTGGTAAATTCCGCATGCTTTTCTTCCTCAATGAAAACAAGAAGATTTCCAGAGCTTCCTCCCCGGATACCGGAATTACCCTGTCCCCTGAGCGGTATATAATTTCCTTCCTCAACTCCTGCCGGAATACTGACTTTGATGGTAGATTCGGATTTCACTCTTCCCTCGCCGTGACATTCAGGACATTTCTCTTTTATAATTCTTCCTTCGCCGTTGCACTGATTACACATTGTCACATTCACAAACTGGCCAAACATTGAGCGGGTGACCTGACGAATTTCTCCCGAACCGTTGCATTGGGTACATTTTGAAAAACCACTTCCGGATTTTGCACCGGTACTTTCACAACTTGTACATCCCTTATATTTTTTAATTTTAAGTGTCTTATCCACACCTTCAGCTATTTCTTCAAGTGTCAGCTTTACCGTGATCTTAAGATCGCTTCCGGTATTGTTTTGCTGGCGACCAGAACTGCCTGAACCACCGCCGAAAAATTCATCAAAAATACTTCCACCACCTCTTCCGCCTCTGCTGCTGAATCCGCCGAAGATATCTCCGAATTGTGAAAATATATCATTGATATCACTGAATCCGTGAGCGCCGCCCGGTCCGTTTACGCCCTGATGACCAAACTGGTCATAGCGGGATCTTTTATTCGGATCGGATAAAACTTCATATGCTTCAGCCAGCTCTTTGAATTTTTCTTCCGCTTCAGCGTTACCCGGATTTTTATCCGGATGATAAGTCATTGCCAGTTTTCTGTAAGATGATTTTATTTCATCTCCGGATGCTGTCCTCGTTACGGACAATATTTCATAATAATCTCTTTTTGTCATTTTTTATTTTAATTTCCTTTCTAATCTAAAAATTAATTTGGTTCACTAGATACAAGAACTTTCTCGTGCTTTACTACTTTATCTTTTAATTTGTAACCTTTTTCTATCACTTCTAAAACCGTATTAGGTTTTACATCTTTACTTGGTACCTGCATTAAAGCTGAACTTAAATCTACATCAAATTCTTTTCCGAGGGAATCTATTTCTTTCAATCCTTCTTTTTCAAGAACACTTTTGAATTTATCATAGATCAAAACTATTCCCGTCTTCAGGGTTTCAAAATCTTTAGTCTCACCTTTGTTTATTGAATCAATGGATCTGCCAAGATCATCATAAACCGGGATCAGATCTTTAATCAAACTCTCTGATGCATATTTAATATAGTTTGAAATTTCAGAATCAGTTCTTCTTTTATAATTCTCAAATTCAGCCATTTTTCTTAAAAGTGTATCCTTGAGTCTGGCAATTTCAGCATCCTTATCATCTCCGTTTAACTCTTCCTGCTCTTCCGATATTTCCTCTTCAGTTTCATTTTCGCGCTCATCATTACTAATCTTATCTTCTTTGGTTTTAGAATTGTGTTTTTTACTCATCTGTTTTTACTCCGTTATTTATATTATATTTTAAAATTTATATGTGTTATTATAATGATTTCTCATTAATTATTTTAGATGTGTATTGTAAAAGAGAAATCATCCTTGCATAATTCATTCGTTTAGGTCCGATCACTCCTATATTCCCTTTCACATTCCCGGCTTTATAAGAAGTAGTTACTACACTGTAATTTTTAAGCCGCTCTTCCTCGTTTTCACTTCCGATAGAGATAAGTACCTCGTTATCAGACTTAAATGAATTCTCGAAAATATGAATAACAAGATTTTTATCTTCTGCGAGATTTATTATCTCTTTGAAATTTTTTGGATTCTCAAATTCAGGCTGCAAGATAAGATCACCGGTGCCTCCTACATAAATTCTGTTCCCTTTTTCTTCATCAGAATAAAGCTTATCGAGTGAATTCACAAAAAGTCTGATCAGCTCAGGTTCTTTGTGTTTATAATCTTTTACTCTTTCCGAAAAACTTTCCCGGATCTGATCGAGTGTCAGACCCTGAAGCCTTTCATTTAGGAATGATGAAAGATCATCGAGTCTTGATTTTGGTATCTCAGTGTCTATTTCCATTATCACAGTTCTTACCATTCCCGATTTAATGTTCAGCACCACGAGTATTTTATTGGATGCCAAACTCACAAACTCCAGCTTGTCAAACAATCCTTTGGACATCAAAGGCTGCGAGACTACACTGAGTAAATGTGTGATCTTTCCGAGAATTCTGGAGGTTTCAATATAAAGATCTCTTGATTCTACGATGTTCATGTTCATATCGTCAAACTGGCTTCTTATTCTGTATTCCTCCTCAAGATTCAGTTTTTCGGTATTCATAAGCATATCTACATAATACCTGTAACCTTTATCCGTCGGGATTCTGCCTGCTGATGTATGCGGAGTATTGAGAAGATCCATTTCCTCAAGATCGCTCATTACATTTCTGATCGTAGCAGATGATAAATTGAGGTCGGTTTTCTTCGATACGCTTCTCGAACCGATGGGTGATGCTATACGAATAAAATTCTCTACCACGTATTTTAAGACTTCTTTTTCCCTGTCTGTTAATGATTCATTCATGATATTTCTCTAATATTCTCTTTATTTAGCTTAATTTTATTAAAAAATTAAATGGTCCGTTTAATTATTAAACTTGGCTCAGGACTTTGCAAAAATACTTAATTTCAAAAACTTTTAAAATGCTTTTTACAAAGTAAAAAGTTCATTTTGTAAGAACCATGTTACACCGAAATTGTAATCAGAGGTCAATCTTTTTCAGATTTTTAATGGTCAGGTCCAGATCTTCGTCGAGAAAATGTCTCGCCTGATGCCTGGCTCTTCTTACATTTTCAGTATCAATTTCAGCATAGATCATATCTTCATCGAAGAGTTTAGCTGCAGCTATTACATTTCCAAACGGATCTACTACTTCGCTTCCGCCCCAGAAATTTACTCCGTCTTCATATCCTACCCTGTTGCTGAATATTAAATAACTCGAAAGAAGTCTCGCATAAGCGCAATGCTGCTGGGAGTTAATTTCGTAATTTTTGAATTTCTCGGAATTTATTGCCAGACGTGTCGGCGAAACAGCAATTCCAACTATTATCTGAGCTCCGTCCATCGCTGCAGTATAAGGCAGTGAAATGTGCCACAGATCCTCACAGACAAGTAACCCTATCTTTCCGAATTTTGTTTCATGAGCCTTGCATTCATTACCTTTTGAGAAATACCGGAGCTCTTCAAACAAACCGTATGTGGGCGGATAGATCTTTCTGTGTGAAAATTTTATCTCTCCGTCCGAAATGAAAATACCGGAATTATATATGGCAAACTTTTCATCCTCTTCGGCAAGTCCGCATATTATTGATATTTTTTTACTCATGGCTTTGAGTTTGTCAAGCAGCCTGGTCTCTTTAAGATTCACCGATAATACATAATTCAGATCCTTTACCGAATAACCTGTCAGGGATAATTCAGGAAACACGATCAGATCTGCTTTGTTTTGGACGGCTCTTTCGCAGAATTCAAGATGATGCCCTATGTTCTTTTGTATGTCTCCAAGGACGGCTGTTGTCTGTGCTACTGCTACTTTCATTTGCTGAATTTATAAAATAATATTCTGAAAAATCCCGAAACTTTCAGGCTCAATCCAAGCCATAACAGCAACAATGAATTGCTGCTGTATTTTCTGAAATAACTTAAACAATCCTCATTCCAGACTCTTATCATTTTCTCTCTGTCCTTGTATATGCTTACACCTTTTTCGTGAATGATCTTCGACTGAGGGTAAAAAATTATATCGTATCCCGAATCACATATCTGTCTGCATAGATCAACATCATTAAAAAACATTTTAAATCTCTCATCAAAATTACCTGTATTGTTTAAAACCTCTTTCCTGATCATCAAAGCTGCTGCCATCGGCTGTTCAACAGTGCATTCCATGTTGTGATCAAAATAGTTCATTTTCCACCGGCTGAATATTCTGCTTCCGGGGAAAATGCTGCTTAAAAAAGTAAACTCACAAAACATGTCCCAGAAGCCTGGGAACTTCCTGCAGGATGACTGAATGCTTCCGTCCGGATTTAAAAGCTGCGGTGCGGCAGCTCCTGTCTTTTCACCGGAAATTAACTTTTCAAGTAAAATTTTTATTGAGTCTTCTTCTGTAATTGTATCAGGATTTAAAAGTAAAATGTATTTTCCGGAAGAAGATGAAATACCCTGATTGCTTGCTTTTGTATAACCTGTGTTGGTTTCGTTTTGAATTAATTTTATCCGGTGAAAATCCTCTTCACCTATGCTTCTTATCTCATCAACCGTTTTATCCTTTGAATCATTATCGACTATCACAATCTCATAACTAAGATCTTTTGTATTATCTATAATTGACCTAAGACAATTACCTATCTCATCTTTGCTGTTCCATGTAACTATGACTATTGATAACTCCGTACTGTCATGCATTCTTTGCTGAAGGCAATAATTTTAAAATAAAATTATTAAGATCCAGAAATTCCGTTTCTTCCATGTTTTTCTTGAGATCATTTTTTTCCTCATCCCAGAATTTTTTTAAATTAATCATGTCTCCTTTGGAATAATAATTCACGATGATCTCAGAAGCTTCCCTGTATAACGGATATGCGAGATTGACAGGCTGCATTCCCATTTCTACTTTCTTTTTCAGTCCGTAATAATTTTCTTTTAACTTATCAATTTCGTTATCATAAAACTCCGGATAGTCTGAATTTCTTTGCACCAGACCGTGATTCTCAATTCTGTATATTCCGCTGACATAAGTTACAGCATTGTTAAGAGGCATTACGCCGTAAAAAAGATCAGATACTATAAGTTCATTCTTACCGTCATTCTTCAGATCCTTTACCGTCGGCGCGCCCGTTTCAAAATATTTTAAAAGGTTGATGCTGTCTTTTGATATCATTTCAAAAACAAACATTCCTCCGGATGTAATGGAATCATTTCCGCCTGAATTTGTCACAACAAGTATCTGTCTGCTTTTGTCATCACTCAACTCTTCATAATTACATTCTCTTGAGTAATCAACCGTATCCGAAAGTATTTTTACATAAGATTGTTTTTCTGAATCCAGAGAAAACACTTCGATCATATCAAAATTGTAAAAAGTATTATACTTATCCAGAGTATCCTTTAACACACTCATCACTATTATTTCCTTAATGCCGTCATTATTGAGATCCTCTTTATCTAGTCTGTATATTCTTCTAGGCATCTGATATTGAACGGAAAATTCATGTCCGCCTTCCTTAACGCCTGCCGAACTGATATTTCCGCTCTCCGTGTTCTCTGTTAGTGAATTTATCTCTGATTTAGTATTTTCGTCATTTGTCTTTGTACAGGATAAAAATAAAATTCCTGACAAAAGAATCAGAAGTATCCCGGATGTGTACTTTAAAATATATTTCTCAAAATTTTTCATTCGGATTGTTATTGTCTTAAATTAAAATAAATTACTTTTTTAAAAAATTAAAAATCAATTAATACAGTATCCTTCAGAAATCTTTTATCATCTCTTTCCGGATAATCCAGCATGTAATGCAAACCTCTGGATTCTTTTCGCATCATAGCGGATTTGATAATAAGGTAAGCCACAGTAACAAGATTTCTTAATTCAAGAAGCTCTACGCTCACTTTTGTTTTTTTGTAAAAGTCTTCTATCTCATCCCTCATCATATTAATCCTTCTGTACGCTCTTTCCAGTCTGAGTGTATTTCTGACGATCCCTACAAAGTCACTCATGACTTCTTTTATTTCTTTTCTGTTGTGTGATATCAGGATCCACTCCTCGTTGTTTTCTATCCCTTCCTCATTCCAGTCATATATGTTTTTATAAATGCTGTTAAGAGCTGTCTGCGCATCAGATCTGTTATTTTTTACTTTCAGTTTTTTCTGATTATCCTGTCTTAATTTTCTCTCTAGTTCTTCAAAAATTGCATATGAAAATACCATTGCTTCAAGTAAAGAATTGGATGCAAGTCTGTTTGCGCCATGAACTCCCGTCATCGTTACCTCACCGCTTGCATATAAATTTTCAACATTTGTCCTGCCTTTGAGATCCGTTACGATCCCACCGCATGTATAATGGGCAGCCGGTACTACAGGGATCATTTCTTTGGTTATATCTATTCCCTTGCTCAGACATTTTTTGTAAATATTAGGGAACTCTTTTTTTATCTTATCAGGATCCAGATGTGTCAGATCCAGGCAAACATGCGGATCACCGCTTTTCTTCATCTCATTGTCAATTGCTCTTGCGACAATATCTCTAGGCGCTAGCGATTTTCGCTTATCATATTTATGCATGAATTCTCTGCCTTTCATTGTCTTAAGGACAGCTCCCGCGCCTCTTACTGCTTCAGATATCAGAAAAACCTGAGATGATGTGTCGCTGATCTCAGGATCGTACAATGTAGTCGGGTGAAACTGTATAAATTCCATGTTACCTATTTTACATCCTGCTCTGTAACCCATCGCAATTCCGTCTCCTGTTGCAATTGCAGGATTTGAAGTGTGAAGATAGACCTGCCCTGCGCCGCCTGTAGCAAGAATTGTTTCGCGCGCAATTATTTTCTCAACTTTATTATTCTTTACATTCATTGCATAAATTCCATAACACTTCTTTCCTTTAGATTTTTTATTTTTTAAATTTTTATCCGTGAGAAAGTCTATTGCAAAATAATATTCATAGATCGTTATATTTCTATGCTTAGAGATCCTGTTAAGTAATGCTCTTTCTATCTCTTTACCCGTAAGATCGCTGGCGTGAATGATCCTGTTCCTTGAATGTCCGCCTTCCTTTCCAAGCGATAATTTTCCGTTCTCTTTTGAAAATCTTGCGCCGAATTCAATTAATTCCCTTACTCTGTCAGGACCTTCATAGACTATCTTTTCCACTGCCTTCAAATTACATATACCTGCCCCGCAATCAACTGTATCTTTAATGTGCAGATCATAATTGTCATTCTGATAATCAGTTTCATCGTCATCATACATTACAGCCGCTATACCGCCCTGTGCATAATTGGTGTTAGATTCGGCTTTCTGTTTCTTTGTGATAACTGAAACTGATCCGAACTCACTAAGACGCAAAGCAAGAGATAAACCTGCTATCCCGCTGCCGATAATTAAATAATCTGTAGTCAATAATATTATTAAGAGTATTGATAAATTTACTTACTATCTAAAGTTAATCAAAGGTAGAAAATCAAAAGGAGAGCGTGGAGAAGTTTATAATATTCGTAATTTTTCTATAGTTTGTAATGCTTGTTTTCGGAAGCTTCAGATTTCAAAATTACAACACAACAGTAACAGCCTGACGCAATTAACCTGTTCCCCGTAACTATTTAATTACTAATCGCCGATCTCCAGTTCTCTCGCCGGAAACCATTTGCTTTCAAATGAACTCACATAAAATTTTTCAATATCTATCCTTACCGGTGTTACAGGTGTATATGTCTTAAACCAGGGCATTTTTTTTGTGAGTAGATCCCTGACAAAACTTTCTTCAGTATCTTTTAATATTTCAATAGTACCATATCCCTGAAGGAAATCCTGCATGGCATCATTCTTGGAGATCGCAATTGCGATCCTGTTATTTATCTTCATGTTAACCATTGACTTACCATCAGTATCAATAAACAGGTAAATCTTTAACTCATCACTGGCAAAATAAGCGTTAAGTATCCAGGGCGATAGTTCACCGCCTGTAGTCGCTATACTTATGGCATCATTACTTTTAAAGATCTCTTTGATCTTGGTTACTATTTCAATTTTTTTGTTATTATCCACTGTTAAATTTTATTAATTAATAATGTTGACCGGCTAACCCCGGAATTGCTGTTTAGCCACAGGTCAACACGAATTTTACAGATCAGCAAAAAATTATTAATAAATTGCTGTTGATCTTTAGCGGTCAGGTTAAGTGAAAAGCAGTTATTAAAAATCAATAATCATTTAAATCAATAATTCCCAGATCAGATGATCTCTTTTATTCTTTTAATGGCTTCCTGAATATTTTCTCTCGAGTTTGCATATGAGAATCTCAGATAACCCTCGCCAAATGCGCCGAATGCAGTCCCGGCCAATGATGCAACTCCGCCGTTATATAAAATGTGATCACTGAGTTTTTTGGAGGTGTATCCTGTTTTGCTGATATTCGGGAAAGCATAAAACGCGCCGTTTGGTACTATACAGGAAAAACCTTTTATCGAATTCAACCCTTCGACTATGATATCTCTCCGGATCATAAATTCCTCTTTCATTTTTTCAACAGAATCCTGCGGTCCTTCATATGCTTCGATACATGCTTTTTGCACAACTGTATTTGTGCATGAATTACTGTTGGTCATGAGCTTTGATATCTTAGCAGCCAGATCAATATTCATTACCCCGTATCCTGCCCTCCAGCCCGTCATTGCATACGTCTTCGAGAATCCGTCAAGAATAATAGTTCTTTCTTTAAAACCCGGGATCTGAGTAATGCTGAAATGATCACCTTTGAAAATCAATCGGCTGTATATTTCATCACTCAGGATTATGATATCGGGATGATCTTTCAGAACATCTGCAATCTGTCGGATCTCGGATTCCGTAAGAATACCGCCTGTAGGATTCTGAGGCGTGTTGATGATGACCATTTTAGTTTTTGGAGTAATGAGTTTTTTTAGATCTTCAACATCAAATGCAAATCCCATTTCCTCTTTTAACTGCAGAGGTATCGCTTTTCCGCCCACAAAATTTATCATGGATTCATAAATGGGAAATCCGGGATTAGGGTATATTACTTCATCTCCTTCATTTACAAGAGCAAGTATAGTAAAGAACATTATAGGTTTGGCTCCCGGAGTCATTACGACCTCATCGGGATGAACCTCTATGCCTCTTGTTTTATTTATATACTTAGCTATGCAGTTTCTCATTTCCGGAATTCCGGCTGAAGGAGTATAATGAGTATCTCCGGCTCTGATAGAAGCAATGGCAGCTTCACAAATATTTTCGGGAGTTGGGAAATCCGGTTCGCCGATCTCTAGATGAATAATGCTTTTTCCTTCTGCTTCAAGTTTTCTGGCTTTTGCCAGTACTTCAAATGCTGTCTCAGTCCCTAAGTTGGACATTCTGTCTGCGTAGATCATAATTTATTTTTATAGTTTATATTAATAATTGAAAAAACTTTATGTTTGTAATATGTTGCATGAAATTCCCAATTCAAAGCTATTCACCAAGATACGCCTTTCTCACATCTTCATTCTTAGCAAGTGATTTTGCTTCGCCTTCTAAAATGATTTCACCTGTTTCCATTACATAAGCATAATCCGCAATTGACAATGCAATGTTGGCATTCTGTTCTACCAGTAAAATTGTGAGCCCGGTATCTTTATTAAGCGCTTCGATCTTTTCAAAAATAGTCTTGACAAGAAGAGGGGCAATACCGAGTGACGGTTCGTCAAGCAATAAAAGTTTCGGCTTGGACATTAAAGCTCTGGAGATGGCGAGCATCTGCTGTTCGCCGCCGCTGAGAGTTCCACCGGGCTGTTTCAGTCTTTCCTTTATCCTCGGAAAAAAAGTATAAATAAAATCAAGATCCTTTGCAAAATTGTGCTTGTCTTTTCTGACATATGCACCCATCTCAAGATTTTCTTTAACGGTAAGATTTGAAAAGATCATTCTTCCTTCCGGAGCCTGGGAAATTCCTTTCTCTACGATTTTGTTGGGAGCCAGATTAACAATATTTTCACCGAGAAAATCTACACTTCCTGATACGGGATTAAGTATAGAGGAAATGGTTCTTAACAAAGTCGTTTTACCCGCGCCGTTTGCGCCGATCAAAGTAACAATAGATCCCTCTTTCACTTCAAGACTTATGCCTTTTAATGCTTTAATTGCTCCGTAATTTACATGAAGATCGGTGATCTTTAGCAAGATTTCAGATTTTTAATTTTTAATCCCTGATTTATAAAAATAATTTTTATCGTTTTACCTGAAGATGTAAAAATAGCTGTAAACTCATTTGCTGCTGCCTCTGCAATTTTTATTACTAAAACTAATTACTGTTCTGAGACTGATCTGCATGCAGCCCGGAAATCTGCGCCAACTGAAGTTGAAGTCCTCATTATTTGATCTGCTATATAGTAACCTGCCATATTGCTTGGTAAGTTTTCAACAGGTTTTATGATTCTATGAATAAATTTCACAATTTTCCAAATCATCAGAAGTCATAGTTATCATTAATTTTTATAAAAGCATAAAGCTTTTTATAAGAATAGATCAAAAATGAAAAATGCAATATCGGGAAAATCAGAATCCCGGGCCTAATGGCTTGTCTCTCCCAGATAAGCTTCTATCACTTTCGGATCTCTTTTGATCTCTTCCGGAAGTCCTTCTGCTATTTTTTTGCCGTAATCAAGAACAAAGATCCTTTCACATACGCCCATTACAACTTTCATGTCATGCTCAATCAAAAATATGGATATCCTGAATTTTTCTTTTACCATCTTGATAAGATTCATTAATTCTGCTTTCTCTGTCGGATTCATACCGGCTGCGGGTTCGTCAAGTAAAAGAAGTTTTGGCGTAGTAGCAAGCGCTCTGACTATCTCAACTTTTCTCTGTTCACCATAAGGCAGGGATTTAGCATTCTCATCTTCAACATCAATTAATCCGAATATTTCAAGCAGCTCTGTTATCTTTTCATCAAACTCTTTTTCTTCTTTTTGAAATCTTCCTAACTGTAACACAGAATCAAAAAATCCTGCTTTCAGACTTTTTACAAATGATACTCTGATATTGTCTCTGACGCTTAAGCTCGGAAAAAGCCTGATGTTCTGAAATGTTCTGCTGATCCCAAGATCCGCAACCTGATAAGGTTTAAATGGAACAACACTCGTACCTGAAAATGTCACGTCACCTTCTGTAGGTTCATATACACCGGTAATAATATTGAAAACCGTAGTTTTTCCTGCTCCATTTGGACCTATCATACCAACAAGTTCATCCTCGCCTACATAAGCATTCAGCTTATCCACACAGGTAAGTCCTCCGAATCGCATTGTACAGTCTTTTATTTCGAGTAAACTCATTTTGATCCTGGATTTGGAATTTCGGATTTGAAATCTGTATTTTTGACCTTTAAAGACACTATATTAAATTTATATATTAATTTATACTTAAATTTTTTACTCAATACTCAATACTCAATACTCAATACTCAATACTCAATACTCAATACTCA
>CALMST010000187.1 GCA_937872315.1 uncultured Ignavibacteria bacterium
CAATACTCAATACTCAATACTCAATACCTAATACCTAATACCTAATACCTAATACTAATAATTAATCTCCCCATTCACATGCAACTCTTTATCATAGATCATTCCTTCCGGATTGATAACCGAACCATGACATACATAGCAAGTCTGCGAGGTAAAGAATGCAAAGTGTGGTTTTGTAAATACTCCGTTTGTCCTTGGTGTCGGATTTCCCGTATCCGGATCTCCGTGACAGGATCCGCATTGAACAGAATTAGGATCAGTCCAGACAGGTGTAGCATTATTCCCTTCAGGGAAGTTTCCGTGACAATATGAATTGGCACATGTTCCGGTGTTTCTGTCCCAGGAAGGATCAGGCACAATACCTCCCATAGAAGTCATGGCAAGCGGACCGAAATTTATCTCTGCAATACCATCCGGATTATCTCCAAGATGATTAGGTGAATTGAAGCCACCCGGTGACAAAGATAAATGGCATTCAGTGCATTCAACATCAGCGGAATATTTTGTCGAATCAAGATGATAAACGTGAACACCAACTCCCAGAGACTGCACATCATTTGAATGATTAAGCGCTCTTGGTGGATTTGCATGACCTGAAGTACCTCCGTGGCAGAGACGGCAGTTCTGCGGTCCTCCTGAAGATGTATGGCATGTCAGGCAGCTTGAGCCGGTCACTCCGCCTTTGTAGTCACCGCCATGACAAGATTTGCACTGAGTAAGGTTCCATGCATTATTATCGTAGATATACTTTCCGTGAAAATTTACAGAGCCTGTATCACTTCCCCATCCGTCAGGGTGAGTCCCGATCTCAGGAGCAGTTACAAGACTATTTTGAACCTCACTGCATCCCACATAAGTCAGGGTAACTGAGATTATCAGAAAATATATTATATAAAAGAATTTCATACCGTTCTTTTCAGAGTGCTGCTCTTTTAAATTTTTTAATTTGTTAATATAAGTTTTCATCATTTGATACCCTTTCCGTTAATAATGTTAGGATTTAGGTGGCACTGAGCGCAAACCGGATCCTGTCCCTGGGCATCGTGACAAGACTGACAGGACTCTATGTCCCTTCGGGCAAGCTGTGAATGCGATCCGCCGCCGTTGCTCATCATCACAAAATCGGGCTGCTGATGAGACTGTGGCGCTATTCCGGTAACAGTATTGCCGCCGTTCTGATGACAGGACGAGCAGAAATCAACCGGGCTGTGACATGTATTGCATTCAAAGCTTTTCTGCGTAGCATCAAGTCCGTGTGTGTATAAATAGTTAAGGTTGTGAGCTGTAGTAAGATTCTGAAGATCACCTCTGTCTGTCCTAGTTCCGTTTTCTCGAGTGTAATAAGGTGCATAGAAATTTTCCTGCGTATTATTACCTGTAAAACTCTGAGGACTGTGACATGCCTGGCAGAAATTATCACTGTGACACATCATACAGTTATTTTTTGAATTCACTCCTGCCACCGTAGTATGCTGATTCAGGAAATTGGTTTTTAAGTGATCCTTCGGTGTCAGATTTGTAAGATCTTTATGGCAGGATTCACAGCTGTTGGAAGCTGTATGGTTATTATGACAAGTATAACAGCTTTCCATATCGGGGAAAGCAGAAGCGCTTTCTTTGGAAAATTTTACTTTATCAAGCCCTTTGTGACAGTCCATGCAATTATCACCTTTGGAATTTACGTGATCTTTATGAGAGAAGAACAGATCGGAATTTGAAGATCTGAGTTTCTTATAAACACCGTCATAATGACAGAGATTACATTCTTTTTCATCCTTTACATCGTGGCAGCTTGCGCAGTCTTTCTTTGAAGGATTAAGATTATCCTTTGAAGATGTGGATGTCAGAGCTTTAGTATGACAATCCTGACAAGCTATCTCGGCATCCTTTGTATGAAGCTCATGATTGAACTTTATGATCAGACTATTGTCATAAACTTTTTCTGTATAAACATTATTTTCCTTTTTTACATATTCATTTTTTTCCTTGGTCAGATATGCTGTAGTGGTAAGGAAAATAATTATACCCGCTAGAAATAATAGATAATACTTTGGTATTTTCATGATAATAATATTTAATGAACTTTTAAAATTTACTGAACAGTCTGTATGTAACTCCTAATAAAAATCTCGAATCGATAGAATAAATTCTGTTGGTTATAAACTGTCCCTGTGCATCGATTGTAAACTGCCTGTTTGGTCTGTATGCAAGTCCTACCATACCGCTGAACTGGTTTTCATTCTGCGATGAATAATTACCAAGATTATAATTTGAATAATTCAGAGTTATATTACCGGCAAGTTTCTCCGGAACAAGCTGATGATAAACATATCCCACTGCGCCGTTTGACTCACCCGAATATCCCGAATAACCAATATAATAAAGACCGTAAGCCGGTGTTTTAAAACCGACCTGATACTTGGATGCATTATCATCGATATAAAAAACATTTGAATATGTTGCAAACAAGTTCATTCCGTTCTTTAATGTGTAATCCGCTGATGCTTCAAGCTGCTGATAATGTGACAGCGGCCAGAACTGAGCCATTGTCCAGAATGTAGTATTATAAGTCAGCTGAGCTCCTCTGTAAGAATAGTCAAGTGTCATTCTGAAATTCTTTATAGGATAGCTGAAATTGAATTCCGCCTGATAAAATTTATCTATATAAAGATCATAGTATGCTTTACCGAAAAGCGTATAATTTTGCTTTCCCGTATAATTCAGATTAAGACCGATCAGTTGCTGATCTTTCGAATCCGTTACGATAAGTTCGTTTGTTACATTGTACATCGTATCAATTCTCGGAGCATAGTAGGGATCATATTGTTTCCTTTTTAAAAAATAACTCAATGTTCCGGTAAAGCCCTGATCACCGTAATAACTGAATTTTGATCCGAAAATGAAATTATTGTTAAAAGACGGGTAGCTTTGGAAATCATAATTATCGGGTGTCAATGCTCCTCCGTAAACGCTTACCTGATACTGCTTTTTCATACCGGCTTTATATCTCAGACTGAGTCCGTCCACTAAAGTATTACCTACTCCCGCAAATATATATTGTCTGCCGATACCTACATCGAGAGCGTTCCACAGATTTGAACCTTTTATATAAAGATTATAAAAAGAATAATCAAATCCGTCGCCGGATTTACTCACAATATCTTCCTGTGTAAGTAATGAAGTATTGAAGCTCCATTTATCCTGAGTTATATCAAACAGCAAATTCTGATAACCTTTTAAATGTGAGGTCTCATAACCTGTTGTTACACTGTCTGTTCTTTCCCAGGAATAAAAATAAGTACTGAGCTTAAAATTAAGTGACTGAGCATTTGTCTGAGCTGATAAAACGAATATTGTTAATGTTACTAATACGAGTATGTATTTAGTTTTCATGATTACTCCGGTTTTATTTTGTTATGTGCTATCATTTTCCAGAGAGGCTCATAATCAAACGGAATATAAGTCGGGCTTTCCGGATTATGACAGGTGATGCACCAATTTTCTTTTTCTGTATGAATTATTAATCCCATTTTTACTGCTTCCGCGCTGTCTTTCATGACACTGAGCTTTTTGTATTCCGAACCTGGTCCGTGACAGCTTTCACACTGGACCCCCTGAGTCATATCAAAAGAACTCTCCAATTCACTTTCATCCACATCAATTCCAAGAGTATGGCATCTGATACAAAATTTAGTTTCTTCTGCTGGCGTCTCATATCCGAGTGATCCTGCTATGCTGTCTGCTTTATCACTCTGAAGAGTAAGGAACGCTCCGGAATGCTTTGAATTATTCCATACTTCATACTGATTTCCCAGCTCTTCAGCTTGATGACAGGCTTCTATACAATTTTTCACGCCGGTATATTTATATTTTGACTGTGATATATTTTCATCCGCTCTAAGAATCATTAAAGCAGATATTAATAATATAATTGAAGGTATGTATAATAACTTTTTCATATTTATTCCTTAATTATATTTTTAATGAAATTATTGATCCCGTATTACCTGTCAAAAGTCCATTAATTACACATATAATATAAATAAATGTCGTTTTTTCCTGTTTAGTTATATTAGTGCAATTAGAATGCCATTTGCATAAAGACTTATCGCAATTTTGTCAATATCTGTGAAAGAACAATTACACTTTTAAATCAAATTATATTTTTAGAAACCGATACGAATCGATTCCTGAAAATATAATTAAATGCTTTATAATTATCTTTCCCCGCTGAAAATTTATTTAAAAAAAACTTTCAAAAAACCTTCCCATATACCTTTCCTTAAGGAAAGATATATGGAAAGAAATAAATGTTTTGTTGATCCTGTGAAATTCCTGCGCTCACAATATTACTAAATCTGAAAAAAATTATTCTTTTGCAGGAATATCATGTTTAATCTTTGCCCATTCAGTATCATAATCAAAAGATACAAAAGTAGGACTTTGTGAATTATGGCATTGAGTACAGAATGCATCTTTATCTGTATGAATAATCAAGCCTGCATCCATAGCTTTCTGCTTATCTTTCATAATAGATAATTTCTTGTACTCTGATCCTGCTCCATGGCATGTTTCACATTGCACGCCCTGAGTCTTATCAAAAGTATCATCTACTTTTGCTGATGCAAGATCCACTCCTAGAGTATGACATTTTAAACATTCCGGTGTTTCCACAGCCGGTACTTCTGAACCTCTGGCTTTTGCCACACTGTCGGCAAATGCTGATTTCAGGGATTCATAAGCGTTTGAATGTTTTGAATTCTGCCAGATTGAAAGCTGGCTGCCCTGCGCTTCAGTCTTGTGACAAGCGCCTACACAGGAATTTACTCCCACAAATGTTGCTTCAGACTGAGATTTAATACTTGTATTATTGCTCAGCACAATTATAAGAGGCGTGAAAATGAGCAATGCAAATACAATGATTTTCTTTTTCATTTTTTTTGATTTAAGTTAAAAAATGTTAGTTTAATATATCAATAATGTTTTTAAAAAAAAATTATTCTTTATTCTGACATTGCCTTAAGTTTTTTCTTGCTGCTTGTAAGTACAGTACTTATAAGATCATAATTGTGAACATATATGCTCTTATGTGAATTAATTTCCGAAAATGTTCTTTTAATCTCCTTAAGTTCGTTCTGCTGTTCCCCGTCAAGCTCCGAAGGATTGATATTTTTTATGAGTTCATTTACTTCTCCGGATAATTTCACAACATCATTTTTCCATTCTCCCATCATGGCATTATAATCAGCATCATGACATTTGGAACAGACCGTAGCATCGGGTTTGATTACTTTGTCAGAACTGACATGACAATCCACACATTTCGTACCGCCGACTTTCATATAATCAGGCTGATCCATTTTCTGAAAGGTTCCGTTATAAACAGTGCTCTGGAATGAATGACAATTTTCACACGATTCTTCATTCTTGTTATTTGAGTGGTGACAACTGTTACAGCTTTCCTTGCTCATCGTCAGTTCTCCGTGCCTGGATACATTTGAATGACATCTGGCACATGCCACTTTATTTTTTACAATATGTTCGTTGTGCGAGAAATTCATGTCAAACTTACTTACAGTTATTTCCTGTATTCCAGAATGACATTTGTAACATTCATTTGGAATTACATCAGAACTTGATTTAAATTCCGGTAAACTTTTTGATGAACCTATTACACTCAGCGCTTTTTTCATTAATCCGTAACTTGCTACAAGTAGTTTGTCTGAAAACTGCACATTGTGAACGCTTTTGCCAATTTCCACAAGTCTGAAATTATGATTGGCTTCCTCCATATATTTTTGCGCTTCTGCTTTATTAGAGCTGCCTGAATTCTGTATCAGAGGATTTACGGCATTATAAATAGTCTTGATCACTCCAAGCCTTTTCATTGATGTTGTTTCCCATTCTTTTAAAAGATTATCGTATCCCGGACCGTGGCATTTTTCACAGGCTTTGCCTTTAGCTACGGATGTTTTTATATCATTTTTATCCACTTCGTGAAAAATATGACATCCCTGGCAATTAATACCGCTCATAAACATTGAACTCGGGGATTTTTCCACGTCAAATCCATTCTGTCCGCTGACTAAACTTACCTGTGATGAATGAGCATTTTCGTGACAACCGTTGCAGTCAGGACTTGCATTCGGGTCCATCTGCTGGATCTTATGCTCTATAGGTGAATGACAGTTTGCACAATCAAGACTGTGTTTGCTTATATGAGTACTGTGGATTAAAGCTATATCATTATATTTATCTAGTCTGTCCGTTTCAAAATGACACTGAAAACATCTTTCTTTTCCGACTGCGCCGTTACCGGCGATAACATTATTGTGACAGGATTTACAATCGATCTTGTTATCTACTACGGAAGTGTGATTGTATCTCATGTTTACAAGCTGCTCTTTGGACTTCTCATTAAATTTATGGCAGGTACTGCAATCCGAAAGTTTATCAAACTTATGATCAGGATCATCGGATTTCTTAAAATGGCAGTTATTACAGGTTGATTCGGTAACTTCCATGTGAGTACCCTGTACTATCTGGGAATGACAGCTTACGCATTTAAGATCTTTCCCCCGCTTCTGCTCCTTGAGATGATCTTTGTGGCTGAATGATATCCCCTTAAAATCATATGTGGAATCTTTTAATGCTTGCTTTTCATGACACCCCGATCTTGCGCAGGTATTATCAGGTATCTCAGCTACCGGTTTTCTTTTTTTATATGTTAATGAAACGTAACTGACGATCTGTACAAGTCCGTTTAATTTACCCTTAATTGTTCCGGTGAGCCCGGGTTCGAAATGGCATTCAACGCAATCAACTTTATTATGAGCAGATGTCTTCCAGCTCTGATAAAAAGATTCCATGTAATGGCAGGTAGGACAAAATGAAGGCCGCGAAGTATATTCAGCCGCTATTGCAAATAATACAATAAACGTAAAGAGATACACCCCTGACATCAGAAAAAATCTTTTCCAGCCTTTTACATTTTTAAAAAGCCACCGCTTCTTTACAACTTTCAGATTGTCATCAGCTGGTTTAATATCTTTTTCATTATTCATAATGGTTGTTAAGTTTAACTTAATCTTTGGATTTTTCGGATTCTTCTGATTTTTCAGATTCTGAAGGAGATTCCGGCATTTCAGGTACTTCAGGTTCCTCCATCTTCTCCTGCTCTTCTAATTCACGCGGATGCTCATTCTCCATTTCTTCTCTTGTAAGATATCCCGACAGCCAGGCTTTATTCATCGGAGCAACATCCGGATTCATAAAGATAAAATAAAAATGCCAGACAAGTATTGCCAAACTTGCAAGTATTGCTTCATAATAATGGATCGCCGTTGCAATATCCATACCCGTATTGGAAATATATTTAAAGAAAAAATCCTTGAACCATAATACGAATCCTGTCAAACCCATAATAACCGTTCCCCAGACTACAGCCCAGTATTCCATTTTTTCAATATAGCTGAATCGTCCGAAGCGGGGCTTTATCTCTGATTTTCCCGTAAGGTATTTCATAGATCCCGTGAATTCCGATATATCGCTTTTCCGTGGCAAAAAATCCTTTACAAGCTTTCTTCCTCTGTCACTGAAAGAGATATACATCAGATGATATACTGAGGCTACTATCAATACAACTGATGCTACTCTGTGAATTATACTTCTTGCTTCAAAAGCATTCTCTCCGATAATATAAACTATCCATTTAACCCACCAGGCTTCAGGAAATTTCAGCCAGAAACCCGTAATTACAAGTACTATAAAACTGATAAGCAGCAGAAAATGCTGTATCCTTTCATTCTTCGACATCCTTAAATATTTTTTCTCTTCGCTCATTCTTTTCCTTTTAACTGTTTCTTTTTCCTGTAATCAAGAACATTATGAATAATCATAAATCCAATAACACCGAATATCATAAGCAGATAAAATCTCGTGACCCAGTATGTCCATGGCGAGTCTTCCTTAATGTTCGTCAGATGGATCTTGGATGAAATAAGTATTTCACTTGCTCCGGGATGACACTGGCCGCAAGTCTCAGGAAGATTCTTTTTATAAATTGAAGATAAAGAATCCGTAGATGTTCTTATGTTATGATTTCCGTGACAACTTTCGCAATTAGCTGCTTCTTTCAATCCGCCTCTTGTTGCAAGTCCGTGAAAACTCTCTTTATATGACTCGCTGATCTTTGTCGGGAGCTGATTCCTTTCTACCATTTCCACCGATGCATGACAATTTGAACATAATTTTATCAGATCATTTGATTTCTCGAGTTTGTCATCAATATTTTTTGTTAATATACCGTGATTTCCATGACAGTTATTACATGTAGGAGCATCTTCATTTCCCTCAAGTACAGCTGTCTGATGTATGCTTCCCGTATATTCGCCCAATTCTTTAACATGACACCCCGATTCTCCGCAGGTATTTGCGATATTCATTTTGTTGATCTTGGAAGCGGGATCATTATACGGAGTCATTTCATGAGCGCCGTGGCAATTCGAACAGGTAGGCGCATCATTGTTTCCGTTTTTTAAAGCCTGATAATGAACACTTTTTTCATAACCCGTTATTAATTCTTCTTCACCTTTATAATTCTTATGAGGTATCTTTCCGTCTTTATGACAACTCAGGCATTTATCTGCAATATTAAGTTTTGAAAAATCATCCGATAATAATGTACTCTGAATTCCGTGTTCACCGTGACAATCCGTACATGCCGGCGCATCCTTATTCCCTTTCAATAATTCCTCTCCGTGCTTGGACTTATTGAATTTTACTACTACATCGGAGTGACACTTCCCGCAAGTTTCTATCTGACGGGCTCTCATGGTTGATGATTTCGGATCATCCGGATTCTGTATCATGTGATCACCGTGACAATCAACGCAACCTGCAGCTTCATGCTCGCCTTTACGGAGTGATGCATGCACACTTGTCTTGTATTCTGCTACAAATTTTGCCGAGCCTTTTGCATCTCCCGGAAATAATTTTTCGTTCAGATGGCAATTAAGACAACCTTCCGACTCTATGGATACTTTGCTTCTTAAAACATTATGCGCGCCGTGACAGTCTGTACAAACAGGAGCATTCTTATTCCCGTCTTTTAATACCGTATGGTGGACACTGTTATTCAGTGCCATTTGATTTGCGCTATGACAGGTCCCGCAGACTCGTGTAACTTCTTTCTTCGAAATACTAACCGAATTATGACCGCCATTATGACAATTTTCACAGCCAATATTTTTCTTAGCGTGTATACTCGAACTGTATTGCTGGATATTTCTTGATTTATGACAGCTAAGACAATTCTTTGTCTGGTCAATTTCTTTTACGGGTTTTACATCATGTTTTGTATGACAGTCATAACAATCCACTTTACTGTGAACGCTTTTTTCAATTCCCTTAAGATCATCATGACAGTTTTTACAATCTACTTTCGCGCTGGTTTTGGAATGCGGTATCTCGTCCGGATTATAACCCAAATGACAATCTTCACAATCAGCGCCTGCATGTACGGATTCGCTGTAAAGCTTCTTATTTACATACAACGAGACGGCTTTTCCGTCTTTTTCATAGGTCAAACCTTCATCTTCATGGCAGGACAAACATGTTTCAGTATTTTTTGATGAACTTTGTAATGAGTTTTCTGAAAAAATCATTACTGCGGTAAATACCGCAAAAGTAAAAAGCACAATCAATATTTTTGGGAAATATCTTTTCAATTTTATCAGTTTTTAAAGATACTGTTAATATATTCAGCTAATTCACTTAGTCTCAATGGTTCAGACATATTTTTTACACCTGACCTGAAGTTGTTTTCAGAATCAAGTGACGGTAAACATATTATTGCAATGTTCTCAAATTTATTCTTTATTTTTTCTCTCAAACCGGCATCAATATCTTTGTCAAGTATTAGACAGTCAATTTTTTCGTCAAATTTCAGAACAGACTCTTCCGTTATATCATCACCCTGTGAACAGGATATGCTGTAGTCCGAAAAATTTAATCCTTTTTTTATAAGTGAACAAATTTCAGGTTTCAGACACAGAATATGTATTCTTCTTCGTTCCATTTTATCGGACTAACTATTAACCTCTAAGTGTCAATCTTTATGCCATAATTATTGGATTATTGTAAAAAAATAGATGAAAATTCATCTGATAAATAAGAATTTTTAAAAATATTATATTTGTGTAGATATACTCTACAATCAAGGTGAGAAATAATGAATATTTTGAGGATTTTTTTGTAAGGCGGAAAAAAGCCGGGTTTTTCCCGATTAATTCCATTTGTAATATTTGGGTAATTGATCTTATCATTCAAGATTATATTCCCTTATCTTCTTGTATAATGTTTTCCGGTCTATTCCGAGTATTTGAGAAGCTTTAAGTTTATTCCAGTTATTTTCTTCGAGTACTTTCTTAATGTATGAGATCTCTATATCTGCAAGTTTTTCCATCCCGTTCAGATTATTGAATGTGCTTCCGGCAGTATTGTTTTTAAAATTCAGGAATTTAAAATTTTTACTATCCAGTACATCTGAAGTTGAAGAGATAGCTGCTCTTTCGAGTACATTTTCCAGTTCTCTTACATTTCCTTTCCAGTCATTTTTGATCAGTAAATCAAGACCGCTTTCATTAATCGACAATTCCCGGTCGAGCTTTGCAGATAATTTTCTCAGAATGGTATTTGCTATCAGAGGTATGTCTTCACGTTTTTCATTAAGCGACGGGAGTGAGATCGTAATG
Organism: uncultured Ignavibacteria bacterium; assembly: GCA_937872315.1. GTDB lineage: Bacteria > Bacteroidota > Ignavibacteria > Tepidaquicellales > Tepidaquicellaceae > JAGPCH01. The sequence continues at coordinate 10,755 of CALMST010000187.1, forward strand.
GTGGAAATTCTGTAGTAAAGATCCTCCCTGAATTTTTTTTCTTCTATAAGCTCCTGTATGTTCTGATTGGTAGCAGAGACAAGTCTCACATCCACTTTCTTAACTTTGTCACTTCCTATAGCTTTTACTTCCCATGTCTCAATTACTCTCAAGAGTTTTGACTGAAGATTAAATGGCATCTCCGCGATCTCATCCAAAAAAAGCGTTCCTCCATGAGCCTGTTCAAAAACTCCTTTCTGAAAATCGGATGCCCCCGTGAATGCGCCTTTGGTATGGCCAAACAGTTCACTTTCGAGAAGTGATTCGGGAATGGCGCTGCAGTTAATAGCTACAAAAGGATTATTCTTTCTGTCGCTGTTTTTATGTATTGCTCTTGCTGCAAGTTCTTTACCCGTTCCGCTTTTACCTTCAACAAGTACATTCACTTTTGTCCTGGCTACATTTCTTATTAACTCAAAAACTGCCTGCATCTTCTTGCTTGTACCTGTTATGCCGCTGAAAGAATAATTTTCATCAAGCTGAAATTTAAATTCATTCAGCTTTTTTGTCAGACGTATTCTTTCAACTGCTTTATCAATTTTTACCGAAAGTTCTTCTAGATGAAAAGGTTTGCTTATGTAATCAAATGCTCCGTTCTTCATTGATTCGACAGCTGAGTCCACCGATCCATAACCTGTTATCATAATAAACAGCGAGTCCGCAGGTTTTGCATTTAAAATATCCGCTCCTGTTACCACAGGCATCTGAAGATCAGAAATTATAATATCGTAATTTCCTTTTTCTATCATTTCAAGAGCAGCTTTACTGTCATTCATTTGTTCTACTGTGTAACCTTTTCTTGCAAGAACTTTTGCAACAAGCTTAGTCGAATTTGGTTCATCATCAACCGCAATTATTTTTATGTTTTCCGGCATTAATTTTTTTTAATGTTAAAATACGTTTATATAATATTTCTATCTTTGATTTTAGTCATATTATATGATGACATTTATCATATCAATATAAAAAACCCGCCCCTGACTAAGGGGCGGGTTTCACTAAACAAGGAAAGAAATATGTTATTTGTTTACCTTTAATCTTTATTGTTATTGATTTATTTCAGAAGTATCATTTTTTTAGTTTCAACATATTTACCGTTTTCACCTGATGCATATACTCTGTAGAAATATACTCCGCTGGAAGCTTTGCCGCCTGAGTTATCTGTTGAGTTCCAGTCTACTGTATAAGTTCCTGCGCTCATATTTTCACTCAGAAGTGTTTTAATTTCCCTTCCGCTGATATCAAAGATCTTAATTATAATATTTGAATATTCTGGTAATGAGAAGTTGATCTTTGTAGTAGGATTGAATGGGTTTGGATAATTCTGACCCAGTTCAAATGTTCCCGGAATTTCAGTTCCTGCCACTGGGACTATACCTGTGAGTACATTTTTAGATCTGATAAGTACGTCAACACTGAATTTAGGATTGTGCATACCCTTTTCACTTCCCTCTTCTACGATCAGATAATTGAAATATGCCTGACGTAAAGCTACATTATTTGAATCTGCTCTGATAAGTTGCCATGCTACAGAATCTACCCCAACCGGTGGCATAGCTATTCTAAGATTTCTTTCACATCCTTCTACTTCCTGTATCCATGGCTCTATAGTACCGTCACCGTCATAATCATAAGGAGCTATAAACTGCTCAAATCGTGTTTTTCCGAAGTGACAGCTCTGACATGCTGCAAGATAATCAAAATCGGTTTCTTCGTTATGAAGACTCATGGTATGTCCGCCGACTTTATTCTGATTTACCAAAGCAGTATCTGTTTTTGGCATATGACATGTCACGCAGGAGTTTTGAAGAAAATCCTTGTGAGCTGTTGTCTGATAAGGAGCTCCTCCGAACAGGTTAACATTCTGTGCTTCATAAATATCTGCCTGACCTGAATGGTGAGGACCCCAGTTTCCGGATGTTACCTGAGTCTGTGAATATGTTACTGCGTTTCTTCTTGCTTTATGGCAATCCATGCATAATCTTCCGTCACCCACAGTAGTATATCGGAATCCGTTGGCAAGCGTATCGGAATTAACCGGGCTTGTTCTGAGCTGATGCTCGTTTTCAGCTCCGTGCGGGTCATGACAGACAGCGCAGGTAATGTTTACCTGATTGACCTGCTGGAATCCGTTGGTGTTTGTACCTGTACTCTTTGTAAAATTGACATATCCTGTACCGTCATGACATCTAATGCAGTTATCAAGATTATTTGAACCATTATTATTCTGTGCAAAAGAACCCGTCCAGACTATTTCAGAGTGAAGAGAATTTTCCCATTGCGCAAAATACGGAGCCTCAGGAGGAGAATCGTGACATTTTCCGCAAACACCTTCATTAAGACTTTTAGCAATCTTGTTGGTGTCTCCGCCACCGAACACGTGTTCGCTTCCCGGTCCGTGACAGGATTCACATCCTACTCCGGCAAATGCCACAAGCGGTGTGTAATTGTTCTTTAAAGAATCCCAGTTTGATGGTTTAGGCGGGGCAAAATTACTCCAAACCCAGCCAAGATCACGGGCTTTATCATCAAATCCGTTATTTACTGCATAAATATCCTGGTCATATCCTGTTGTGTGACATTTAAAACAACTGGTTCCGAAGAACGGGCTTCCCGTTGTTATATTTTTCTTAAAATTAGTGGCATGATCTGAATTTTTCCATTTATCAAAAACTTCGATAAACTGTGGTGTGGAACCATGACATGACATGCAGTTAGGGAATTGTGCAGATACGCCGTCAAATCCGCCAGTGCCCACATATCTTGCACTGTATATCTTAATTGTTGTGTCTTTTGTACCTGTTGATGTTGTTATTGACACCATCACATCATAAGTGCCTGTCGAATCTGCATTGAATTTTGACCAGTAATCCAAACCGGTCACATCCATTAATACAGCATTTGATCCGGCAGGTTTTGAAATAAATGACCATGTGGCTGTTCCAATTGCAGATGTATCACCAAAATTGCTGGCTCTTACATATACATAAGTTCCTTTGGCAATTACATTCAAACCGTTTGCTACAGTTGAATCATTTGTAAAGCTTGAATTCGTTGCCAGCATTTCGGGAGTAACATAAGAAGTGATTATCTTAACTCTAGGTGCTCCAAAAAGAAATCCGGCGCTGAATATCAGCATTAATATAGTAGATATTAACCGTTTCATTTTCTTTCCTCCGATATTATTTAAAATGTGTTTCATTATTGTTTTTTCCTATAATATGTTCAATTGATATGCCAATAAATTATTGCATTTTTTAAACATTTTCGGGGTTTTTTATAGGTTTGTTTGGGGAAATAATCTACAGACCTCATAATATTTATGATATGAGATTTATATAAAATTTTATACCGGGTAATAAATAAAATTTGATTTTATTTGTTATCCCGAAGTCATTAAATTTTTTACTGTTTGGACTTATTCCAGTTTGAATTATTTTTGGAATGGAAATTGTATTTATCAGGTAATACTAATCAAAATTATAAAACCATGAAAAAATGCAGACAGAAGATCTATACCGCAGCATTTCTTATACTTTTCTTTTCGGTAAGCGTTATCATTTATGGAAATGATGACGGAAGGACAGGAAGAACTTTAAAAAATTCCACTTCAGGCTGCGGCGGATGTCACGGTTCATCTGCTACTTCAGATGTATCTGTTTTAATTGCCGGACCGGATACAGTTACTGCCGGTCAGACAATGCAGTTTTCACTGACAATTTCAAAACCCGGTAAGACAGGTGCAGGTCTTGATATTGCCACACGAAACGGAACACTGGCACCGGTTTCATCAAATATTCATCTTGCAAACGGTGAACTTACTCATAACAGCAACATACAGATGACTTCAGGATCAGTTACAGTACAATTCAATTATACTGCTCCCGGCGCTGCCGGAACAGATACATTATGGGCTACCGGTCTTGCAACCAACAGCACAGGCGGTACGGACGGAGATGACTGGAACTGGGCTTCGAGTAAGAGGATCATTGTAAAACTTGCTACAGGGATAGAATCAAATAATTCCCTCGTAAATAGTTACAGCCTTGATCAGAATTTCCCTAATCCGTTTAATCCTGTGACTAAAATAAAATATGAGATTGCTGAACCGGGATTTGTAACCTTAAAAGTTTATAATTCTTTCGGAAAAGAAGTTGCCTCTCTTGTTAACAGCAAACAAAATTCTGGAGATCATGAAGTGAATTTCAGCGGCTCTGAACTTGCAAGCGGAATTTATTTCTACAGTATAACTTCCGGTAATTTTACTCAGACAAGAAGTATGATACTTCTGAAATAATTTTATTGATTTATACTTAACAAAAAAGTTGCTGTCTGTATTTACAGACAGCAACTTTTTTTTACAGAAATAAAATTTTATCCTAATTATTAACAGGGAAAACGAGTGTAAACTTCGTGCCCTTACCTACTTTTGATTCGACAAGTATTTCACCTTTATGCTCATTAACTATACGCTTGGCTATCGCCAGTCCGAGTCCCGTTCCTTTTCCATAATCTTTGGAGGAATAAAATGGAAGGAATATGTTTTCCAGATTTTCCTTTACTATACCGCTTCCGTTATCTGAGATTTCTACTATTACATTATTATTTTCATAAGATGAATTAATTTTGATCTCACCCTTTTGAGGTATTGCCTGTACAGCATTATTGATAAGATTAGAGAATACATCCTCAAGCTGAAACCGGTCAAATTTAAATAAGGGAATATCCTTATGAAGATTTTTTTTGAACTTAATTTCCTTATTTAAATTTAAATGCCTGTAACCCGTTGCCACACTATGCAATAATTCATTAATATCATTTTGATTTTTTTCCGTATGCAGCGGACGTGAAAAATTCAGTAAATGTCTGATGGATTTCGTGATCCTCGTTGCTTCATCGAGTATTGTCTTGAGCTCTTCATATTCTGGATCATCTACTTTTTTATCAAGCAAAAGATAATCGGCGTTTCCCGATATGATATTCAGCGGATTTGATAAATTATGGGCTATACTGGAAACAACTTCCCCTATCAACGCAAGCTTTTCTTTTTCACGTAACTCTTTTTCCAGATTCTTTATAACTGTTATATCCCTGACGATTCCTACTGACCCTATCATCTCTTCTTCTTCATTAGAAACCACAAATCTTGTAATACTTACATTTATTCTATTACCGTCTTTTGTAATTCTCTCCGTTTCATGATTTGCTAGAAATCCTTTGGTTTTAACTTCGTTTACGAGGAAATCCACTTCTCCTTTCTTGATCAGATCTTCCGGCACAAGAATGGAAAAATCCTTTCCGGTAATTTCTGACTTCTTATATCCGAATATGTTCTCTGCCCCTTTATTCCACAGAAATATCTTCTGATCATTGTCAAATCCTATGATTGCATCAATTGAATTCAAGATTATATATGAAAAAAACTTTTCGTGTGCTGATTTACCTTCTTTAACAAGAACAACCATCTGGTTGATGACACTCTCAACTTCTATGAGGATTTTATCAATTTCAGATTCCGGTATTTTATATTTTTCGCTGAAGGTTTTCCTTAGATAATCTTCCTGTTTTCTCAGCGCAGATGTCACCATATCTTCCATATTCCGCTTCTTTGTTTAGGTTTTATTTTTTGAATTCTTCATAAATTACGATTTTTTAAGCAGCAATATAATGTTTTTTTTAATGCACACATGTATATGTGGAAAACTTTCTCCCGGTTCAATTATACCTTCCTAACATATTCCCATCGCTTTCAGCCAGCATAATACCCGCCTGATTCTGAAAGACAAAATGACGCAATACCCAATACTCAATACCCAATACTCAATACTCAATACTCAATACCCAATACTCAATACTCAATACTCAATACTTTCTTAACCGTATCAAAATCAAAACCTTTTGATATCAGATATCTGTAACATTTATTCTTTTTATCTGCCTCATCTTTGTACTTTACCTTTTTTGCATATTTCTCCAGAACAATTACCGCATACTCTGTTTCTTTATCATTCGTGTAAATTTTATTCAGCGTTTCTTCTATCATTTCTTTGTCAATTCCTTTTTCTGATAATTTCAGTTTAGCAAGCCGCTTTCCGATGGGTCTGCTGTTAAGTTTATCTTCAATAAAATTTTCCGCATATAGTTCGTCATTGAGATACTTTTGCTTTTCAAGTAATTCCGTGATCTTTACAATTGATGCGTCGGAAATTTTCTTAAGTTTTAATTTCTTTACAAGCTCTTTCTTACTCCTTTGCTTGTATGCAAGAAATGAATATGCAACTTTTTTCCCGTAACCGAATTCATCATACTCTTTCATTTCCTTTATCTTCTCCGCTGTAAGTTCATCTCCCGAACGCAAGCCGTATTTCACAAGCGAATCTTCATAAAGACCGAAAGCAAACTCGCCGTCTATAGAAATGTTATAGCGTTCTTTGTTTTTCTTTTGCTTTTCGATTTTGGTTATCACCATATTCTTTCGGGTTTCTTATCACAAAGGCTCTAAGACACAAAGTTATTAACTAAAAAATTATTCCTTCGTGTCTTTGGGCTACAATGGTTAAATATCTTCTAATACTTATTTCACAAAAGAATCCTCATAAAGACCGGAAACAAACTCGCCGTATATAGAAATGTTATAGCGCTCTTTGTTTTTCTTTTGCTTTTCGATTTTCATTATTACCATTTGAAATGGATAATATACCACAAAGACTCAAAGACACAAAGTTATTGACTAAACAATTTTATCCTTCGTGTCTTCGAGTCTTTGTGGTAAAAATTATTTCTTAAAGAGCTATTTCTTTTTTGAAACTTCTTCTTCTTTCTTTGATTCTTTTTTCTCTTCTTTACCGTTTGTGGAATTTTCCGGAAGATCAAGTATTCCGATCGATTCACGGACATCTTTATAAAGTTTCTTAAGTGACTCTCTGTCTTCTGTTAGGAATTTCTTCACCCCGTCGCGTCCCTGCATCCTGTTCTCTCCGTAAGAGAACCAAGCTCCGGCTTTTTTAATGATATCTTTATTTACGGCAAGATCAACTAAGTCACCGAGTTTTGAGATACCTTCATTATAGATAATATCAAATTCGACTTCCTTGAACGGTGGCGCAACTTTATTCTTTACTATCTTGACCTTTGTCCTGTTGCCGATCACATCCGTTCCGTCCTTGATAGCTGCAATCCTTCTGATATCGATTCTTATGGAAGCATAAAATTTCAGCGCTTTACCGCCTGTTGTCGTTTCTGGACTGCCGAACATAACTCCTATCTTCTCTCTCAGCTGGTTGGTAAATATCAGCACTACATTTGATTTCGAAACTGCCGCAGTGAGTTTTCTCAATGCCTGTGACATTAGTCTCGCCTGCATTCCCATTACCGAATCACCCATCTCGCCTTCGATCTCGGCTCTGGGTGTAAGCGCAGCGACAGAATCAACAACGATCACATCCAGCGAATTGCTTCTCACAAGTGTTTCACATATCTCAAGCGCCTGTTCACCGTATTCCGGCTGTGATATCAAAAGATTATTCACATCCACACCGAGCTTCTGCGCATAACCGGTATCGAGCGCATGTTCCGTATCAATAAAAGCTGCCAGTCCGCCGGCTTTCTGAGCTTCTGCAATAATATGCAGACATACTGTTGTCTTACCTGAAGATTCCGGTCCGTAGATCTCCATTATTCTTCCTCTCGGAACTCCCCCAATGCCAAGCGCGGCATCGAGTGAAATTGAACCTGTGGATATTGAAGCAATCTTTACAATCGGTTTATCACCTAATTTCATTATGGCGCCTTTGCCGTGTTCTTTTTGAATCTGCTCGAGTGCAATATCAAGCGATTTTAATTTTGACTCTCTGTCTTCTGCCATGTTATTTTAAATTTTTAAAGGTTTGTTTTGAAGTAAGTCAATATATTGATTTACTTTCAAATTTTAAATGTGAATTTGAGTTCAATTGAAATAAATTCCTGATTCTGTCCGGAATTTTTTTAAATAAGTAAAATAGCTTTAAATATGATCTCTGATACATGCTGTTATTTACTCAATGTTAATGAACCTCCTGTGGTAAACTGACGAAAGAATATCAGAGACTGGGCGAAAAGCATAAAATTTTCCAGTCCGGGACTCACCGCAGCGCTTTACTGAAAGCCGGAGAGTTGAAATCTTTACCGCCAATTTTAAATAATTTTCCGGTGATCGTTCAATAGTAATAAGCTTAGTCCTGATACAGCATAATTCTATTCTATTTTTTTAGCGTTCCGGACATTACTGATAAATTCCAAATTGCTTCATGAAAATAAAGCTATTCAGCAGAAATATCAAATTGTAAAAATTGGAGTTTGTGAAAATGGATCTTGTTAGAGATTTTGTACCGGCAGGATCCAAAAACAAAAAAAATCCCGAAGGGATTTTGTATCGGCAGGGAATTTTTAACAGAGGTAGATCGAAACCTAAAACCCGTAATTCATATCTTTCTGTTTCTAATTTAAAATCAAGAATGTTTCCAGTACCAACCGCGACTGTCATCCGTCTCCTGATTATAATACTGCGGAGTCACGATCTGTCCTTTTTTATTGCGGAGCATACGCTGATAAACTGCTATGACCGGATTAAAAGAGATCCGGGTTACACCAATGACGTAAGTATCGGGCAGGACTTCTTCTTCTTCTTCTCTTTTTATTTCTTCCTCAGGCAGATCTTTAGTCTCTGATTCAGATTCTTGTTTTGCTTCCTGACCTGACTGATCTTTTACTTCTTCCTTCGGGATCACTTTCGGCGGTGCTTTCTGAACTTTCTTTGGCTCTTTCTCAACTTTGACCTCATAGCCGTTAAGCTCCATAAGATGCTTAAGAAATTCCATTCTCTCTTCAGAAATGCCCGCTTCAAGAAGTGTGCATCGCGTGCCTTCTATTTCTTTTATAATATGTTTGCCGTTGGTAAGTGACAAGTTTAAGTATTGTTTAAAAGTATTGTGTATTGTGCATTGTGTATCGTGTATTGTGTATTGTGTATTGTGTATTGTGTATCGTGTATAGTGTATTGTGTAAATTTATTTTTCATTTATTTACCAACAAGTATTTTAAAAATTAAAAGCATATAAAACATTTATAATAACCGGACA
>CALMST010000188.1 GCA_937872315.1 uncultured Ignavibacteria bacterium
TATTGGGTATTGGGTATTGGGTATTGGGTATTGGGTATTGGGTATTGGGTAATTTAAATTTAGATAGATTAAACAAATTGTTTTAGACTCTACACCCATTACACATTACACAATACACAATATACAATACACAATATACAATACGCATTACACAATACACAATACGCATTACACAATACCCAATACATTTTATTAAAAGACATATGAAGAAAATATTATTACTGATAATTATAACAATGACTTTTTTCGCTTTCAAACCAAAAGACGAAAGCCCGGATCGAAAACGAGAAAGCGCGTCTTCCGATAATCCTTCTGCCATTATTGACAGCAAACAAATGGACGCTAATTCCATCAGTACATGGTACAGGACTAACGGCAGTTTCAACCGTGATCCTGCAACAGGCAATGCAGGATTTGAATGGCCGAAAGGATCGGGTAAAACTGCTCGGTATGCATCCGGCTTATGGCTGGGCTGTGTCTCGGGGAATGATACGCTTGTGGCAGTTGCTGAGTATTCCTATGATTTTCAACCCGGATATATAGATGATTATGGAGATCCCCAGACTGATTCAACTTACAGGATCTACAAGATCGATCAGAGCAATATCAACAGTTATGACTATCTCCACTGGCCCGGAAATCAGGGAGCTTACATGTCTTCGGATAATAAACCCTTCCCGCTCGGTGATCAGACCATGTATTTTGTCATGACGGATGGCTTCGGTCATATGAGTAATAATGGAAGTACTCGACCTTTGAATGTTCAGATTCTTCAGACTAACTGGACTTATAATCCATACGAACCGTTCCTTCAGTTTCCGGTTAATCCTTTTAATAACACTATTTTCATGGAATACAGGATCATCAACCGAAGCAAAGAGACCTGGAATAACATGTGGATAGGTCTATGGACTGATGATGACCTCGGAGTAGCTACTGATGATAAAATAGCATGTGATACAAATCTGAATCTCGGATATACTTTCAATTCAACAAATAATGATGGTGTTTACGGTATTGCTCCTCCTGCTGTAGGTTTAAAATTTTTACGCGGAAATTATAAATATACCGGAAACTTTGATGACACTATAAAATATTTTCAACCATTTGGAAGTAAAAATATAAAAACAAAGATTGGCTATAAAGATGAAGGAATGACTGTTTTTAATTTCTATAATGGCGGATCTCCGCAACCTTCTGATCCGTCGGATCCCCGTGAAACATATAACGTACTTAAGGGTTTGTGGAAGTTAGGACAACACTGGGTAAATCCGGTTACACACGACACTACTACATTACCATATTCCGGTGACCCGGTAACAGGTACGGGCTGGGTAATGTCGCAGCAAAATGATATCCGTAGTCTGACAGGTACAGGTCCTTTTGACAATATAAATCCGGGAGATACTTTGACTTTTGTTGTTGCACAAATTATAGCCAGAGGTTCTTCCAATCTCAACAGTATCACTCAGCTCAGAAACACTGCCCGAATCATTCAGAATTTCTATGACAACAATCTTGCTCCGCAGCAGGTTGCTCCTTCGCCTGCTGTTTCTTCCTATGCGCCGGGTGATGGTAAGATCTATCTTACATGGATTGATACAAATCAGTCTCAGACTTTTAAGAACTTACTCACCGGAGGAACATATAATTTTCAGGGATACAATATTTATCAGATCCGGTCTTATGCAAGCCAGCCATCTGCAAATGATACAGTTCTTCTAAAAACTTTTGACATAGCCGACGGTATCAAAAACATTTTAGACAGCACATACATACCGCCTAATCCGGGAATATTTTATGGGATAGTTCAGAGAGGAAGTGATAACGGAATTGCAAAATATCTTGAAATAGA
>CALMST010000189.1 GCA_937872315.1 uncultured Ignavibacteria bacterium
TTTATAAAAGTATTAACTGCGCTTACCGTAGCTTCCTGATTTGTAAGTGAAGTTATCTCAAATCCTTTGCATCCGGACTGATTTAATCTGTTAATAATATTTGGTCTTTCATTTCTCGGAGCGAATGCATTCTCAAAAGGAGCATAGATAAGGACATTCCTGTTGCCGATAGCATTGGGATCTGCCGGAGGATTATCACCTGAATGAAATGAAAAATTTCCGTTAATGGGATTTGTTCCGATAGTTTGTTTATTAACAGGAATTTTTGCGGTTCTCTTTGCAGTAGTATCTCCGCCGAATCCACCTCTTGTCTCAATCTCACCTGCGCTGTTAAGTACTGAAAATACCAGACCTCCTTTAAGACCGGAAGTATAATTGATCATTAGACTGGTGGTACCGTCACTTTCAACCGATTCAACGCCCGGCTGGGTTTGAAGCCATGAGGTAAGCTGATTTACAGCTGATTCAATATTTCCGGGATTTCCCGCAAGATATGTCTGCAATTGTGTTTTGGCATTTTCCTGTGTATTCATTAAAGTCCCGAAATTCTGAGAGGTTATCTGGGCATAAACATTTATTGTCAGAACCTGTGAATATTTGTATTCAGTTGCTGAAAATTTTCCCTTTGCTCTTATTAAAATATTTCCGGGAGAAGTTTCATTTATGTTTATCAATCCGCTGAATACATTATCATTGGCAATTTCATCGCCATTTGCGAGATTTCCGTTATCATACAGATTACCAAGCTGAGCGATCTCATTATTGCTCTGATCCACTTTTGTGAGTGTCGCTATGGAATCAACAAATGTTATTCCCGGATCGACAGTGAATCTGAAAAGTACACTTTGATTTGTATTAACTATCATTTCTCCGGGAGCAGATACTATAGTGCCGCCAATATTTCCAGTCGGGACCGGAGGTTCCACCGGATTGTTTACAGAACTATCTTCACTGCAACCTGAAAAAAACATCAGAGAAATAATTATAACGGAAAACAGATAAAATAATTTTTTCATGATTAAAGTATTTTAATAGATCATTTGTAAATATTTTTTAGCAAAAATAAAAGATATACATTTTATAACTTTTTAAGACAGATCAACTAAATCTTATTAAAGGACAAAAATCAAAATTTTATATTTTCTATAAATTATTTGAGATTACATTCCGCTACACCGGGAAAGAGTAATTCCACTGATCACTGATTTTTATAAAATTCAGATAATCTATTTTTAAAAAACTCTTTTACAGTTCCATTGGAGTTTAATTTTTTCTCATTCAAACGATTTAAAAGACCATTCTGTAAAATTGTAATTAACCGGTAAAAAATTTTATATTAAATCGCGGAACGTGAGAATATTTTTTAAATCAAAATGGTCAGGTCAAACATTAAGTTCAAACTGTTAATTTTTTTCACTTCTGTTGTCGTAAATTTAGTAATTATTAATTTCAGAGACAAAGACTTATGTCATAGAATTGAAATATTTTCAAGTATTGGGTATTG
>CALMST010000190.1 GCA_937872315.1 uncultured Ignavibacteria bacterium
AATGCCGGCCGGAGATGATTTTATTTTTTCATTAAAAATAATCAAAATATAATTTATAACTTGATAATTTTTAATTTATATAATAGTTTTGTCTGCATCAAATAACACACCTTAAAACTTCTAAGGAAATTATTTAAATCAATTATATCATATATCTCTGTATTATCAAATTGAATTCATCATTTTATAAATTTATACATTTGTTAAATCAAACTAATTAAAAAGTTACCCTCAGCTGTTATCCCATCACGAAAGGAAAATAACATGGATACAAAGAACACCAACAATAAATCGGCTTCATTTTCTGATTCAAAAAATGTTACCGATCTCAAATCCCGCAAAGTATCAGAGCTTATAGAAATTGCCAAAGAGCTTAAGGTCTCAGGTTACAGTGATCTGAAGAAGCAGGAACTGATTTTCAAGATCATTGAAGCACAGACTAAAAAAGACGGATTTGCATTTGCAGTCGGCGTTCTGGAAGTACTTCCCGACGGATACGGATTCCTGAGATCAGTTGATTATAATTATCTGCCATCACCTGACGACATATATGTTTCACCATCCCAGATCAAAAAATTTTTATTAAGAACCGGTGACACTGTCAGCGGTCAGGTAAGACCTCCGAAAGAAGGAGAAAGATTTTTTGCTTTGTTAAAAGTTGAAGCGGTTAATTTTGAAAATCCTGATACTATAAGGGACAGGATCTTATTTGATAACCTGACGCCTCTTTATGCTGATGAAAAGATAAATCTTGAAACAGCGCCAGGAGAATATTCCATGAGAGTCATGGATATGTTTACCCCGATAGGAAAAGGGCAGAGAGGACTTATTGTGTCACCTCCCAAAAGCGGAAAGACGATCTTATTGCAGACACTTGCAAACAGTATAACCAGAAATCATCCCGAAGTTCATCTAATTGTGCTTCTTATAGACGAAAGACCTGAAGAAGTAACAGACATGGAAAGAAATGTGAAAGCGGAGGTCATCAGTTCGACTTTTGATGAACCGCCGGAGAGACACGTTCAGGTTTCCGAGATCGTTCTTCAGAAAGCCAAAAGACTAATAGAAGCAAAAAAAGATGTTGTGATCCTGCTTGACAGTATAACACGTCTTGCCAGAGCTCATAACACTGTTATTCCTCACAGCGGAAAGATCCTTTCCGGCGGTGTTGACGCAAATGCATTACACAAGCCAAAGAGATTTTTCGGAGCTGCAAGAAACATTGATGAAGGCGGAAGTCTTACAATAATTGCAACGGCTCTGATAGAAACTGGAAGCCGTATGGATGAGGTTATATTTGAAGAATTTAAAGGTACGGGTAACATGGAGATAGTTCTTGACAGAAGAATTTCTGACAGAAGAGTATTCCCCGCAATTGACCTTAATAAATCCGGTACAAGGAAAGAAGAATTACTGCTTACAAGCGAAACTCTTAACAGAGTATGGCTTTTAAGAAAACTCCTCTCTGACTATAATCCGATTGAAGCAATGGAGTTTTTACTCGGAAAGCTGAAGGGTACAAAGTCCAATAAAGAGTTTTTAGCATCCATGAATTCTTAAAGTATAATAGAACATTCAAAAGCTTGTATGAAAAAAGTTATACTTATTAATTCAGTTTCGGAAGATGTCAGGATAGCGATCACCGAAGACGGTAAACTCGCGGAATTTTTTCTTGATACTCCTGACAAAGAAAGAAATGTCGGTGATATCTATCTGGGAAAGATCGGAAAGGTAATTCCCGGAATCAGAGCAGCATTTATTGATCTGGGATTTCAGCAGGATGCATTTCTTCATTTCTCTGATATCGGAAGTTCACTTGACGAATATGCCTCAATAATCGGAGACGATTCAGACATCGAAGAAGATGATGAAGATGAAGAGGAAGAAACAACCCAGCCAAATTACAACAGAAGCAATAATAAAAATCCCAATCTCGAAAGAGGTCAGGATATAATAGTTCAGATCACCAAAGAACCGGTAGGAAACAAGGGATTCAGAGTTACATCAAAAGTTTCAATTCCCGGAAGATATCTTGTGCTGATCCCGTTTGAAAAGAAGATCGGATTATCCAAGAAGATCTATAATCCCAAAGAAAAACGAAGACTGAGGAATATTGTAAAATCCACTTTACCAAAGGGATTTGGCATAATTATCAGGACAGTGGCAGCAGGTCAGGATGAAAGTCTTATTCTTGATGATCTCAATACCCTGATCAGGACATGGAATGAAATTCAGTCAAAATTAAAGACATCAAAATCTCCTCTTATACTTCATAAAGATGTATCTACAACGTCATCTGTTGTCAGAGACCTTTTTAAAGAAGATATTTCCAAGGTAGTTATTGATTCAAAAAAAATATACAGGGATATAAAATCCTATGTGGATGATACTTCTCCCGAGTTTTCTGATAAAATAGAATTATTCACTTCCGATCAGCCGTTGTTTGATGTATTCAACATTGAAAAACAGATCGAAGAATCCCTGCAGAGAAAAGTATGGCTGAAGAACGGCGGTTATATCATTATAGAACCGACGGAAGCCATGACGGTAGTGGATGTAAACAGCGGAAAATATGCAAAGCACAGGGATCAGGAAGTTAACTCGCTGAATACTAATCTTGAATCAGCCAAAGAAATTGTGAGACAGATAAGACTCCGTGATATCGGAGGAATCATTGTGATTGATTTTATCGATCTTTATGATGACAAAAACAGAAAGCGTCTCTTTGAGGAAGTAAAAAAAGAATTCAAGAATGACAGAGCCAAATCAACAATTTTACCTGTAAGTGAATTCGGTCTTGTAGAAATAACACGTCAGAGAGTTCGTCAGAATATTATTCACACAGTTTCAGATCTTTGCCCAATGTGCAGAGGAACCGGACATGTTCAGTCTAAATCAACATTCATGAACAGAATGGAAAGATGGATACAAAGATATAAAGGCGGTAATAACGGGATGAGCATTTCAATCCAGGTAAATCCTTTTATCAGGAATTATCTCACTGAAGGATTCATAAGTAAACTCAATAAGATCAGACTGAAGAATTTCTTGTTCATCAAGCTTGAAGAAGATGAATCCCTTGCTTTGGATGAATTCAAAGTATATTCAAAAAAACACGATAAATTTATTACTGAAGAATTTGATCAGTAGTTTTTTGATCCATCACCAATCAAATCATTTCTTTTCGGAAATTTCTTTAAGTAATTCCCACGAATACAATCCTGTATTATGTTTGTCTTTCCATGTTATGTTGATTGCATAATTTCCCACCGGCTCGATCTTCCCGATCTCATAAAACCCGGGAGCTTTGAAAGGTGATTTTATGGGTATGTAAGAACTGAAGATCACTGTTTCCCCTTTACAGTGAACACAGGGACATTCATCCCGCAGCTTTTCCAAATTTACTTCATAAACTTCACCGTCTGACCAAATTGTCTCGAGAGTGTTGTTTTCGGTTTTCCTTATCTTTGTTGGAGGTTGCATTTTTGTTGGTATTAAGTATTAAGTATTAAGTATTAAGTATTAAGTATTAAGTATTAAGTAT
>CALMST010000191.1 GCA_937872315.1 uncultured Ignavibacteria bacterium
CCCTGATAATTTTCAAACAGTTCAAGAGAATTTAAAGTAAATGACCACTTAAGCTCTATTCCCAGTACCGGTTGATAATTCATTTTTCCGCCTTCCCTGCTGATCAGATCCGCACCTGTAGAGATCAGAACACCATACAATAACTGTTCAGGAAAACCAAAGTTCTTTACTCTTACAACTTCAGTTCCTTCGTCTTTTCTTACTATCATACCTCTCTGACCTGAATTAAAACTAAAGGGAGCAGCTATAGAAAATCCGGTTTTCAAAAACGGCAGAAGTACAGTTTCATTAACCAGATGATATTTGAGATTAACGCCAACACCAATTTTTTCCATTCCAAAATTCCCAAGAGTAACCTGCTCGTTAGTATTCGGATCAATGTAATTATTGCTTTCGGTATTAATATAAGGTGAAGGTAAAAGTGAACTCAGATCCTGATTGATCTGCGAATGATCATAAGACAATTCAGTTTCAAATCCCAGTTCATTTGTTATACCCTTAATCATGGAAAAGCTGATATTAAATCCTTTTGATTCGTTCATTTCCGGAATATACAGATTATACATTCTCGAAAAATTAATGCCACCCTTAAGTGTATATTTATTAAGTGAAAGTTTTTTGACGGGATCAATAAATGTTAATCCCCTGAATTCTGACCATGTGACAGGTTTTTCTAATAATTGCCATTGTTCCTTTTCAGGAAAATGATTTTTAATGAAATCTTGCGGCTCGGTAAATAAATAAGTTGTAGAGTATCTGAAAGTAAAAGATCTTTTATATGAATATCCGGCATTCCATGTAATGTCAACAAAATACCATTTTCCGTGAATCTTTACTGCATTCCACTGATGGTTTGAACCCGGAAAATTCACAGGAAGAGTATACTCATTTTCAAAAGAATTTTTTGCGACACCATTAATGGCGACAGTTTCAAAACCTGCATAACTGCACATTTCGCTAAACAGGTTACAGTATCCAACACAAATTGCTCTCTTTGTTTTGAGAACGTCATAAGTATCACGAATTAAATCAGAACGCCTTAATTGAATTTCATTATCATATTCGATTTCAGTAGTGATCCAGTCATGAATGATCTTAACTTTTTCAAAATCATCATTGATATTTGCGAGTAATTCTTTTGTTAGTATGGGTAAGTATTTTTTGGGGTTGTTGCGTGTACTGTCTCTTAAGCTATCGGATATTTTTAATAACCTCTCATCAGGTTCTCTTTCTATAACCTGCCCGAAAGACGATCCAATCAGTAGGAATGTCCCTGTCAGATAAAAGATCGCTAAATATATATATCGGTTCAAAATTTTTTATTGCCTTTCTGAGAGTTTTTTAATTTGAGCGGGAAAATTTTTTGAAAAGTTACGATTTATAAACTTAATAGTTCAGTTGTCTCAAGTAATCCCTGAATTTCTTACGATCATTAAATATCATCAGATTCTTTCTGTCGAAATTTGTTTCTTCAATTATTGAATATATTTTTGATGTTTTATATTTCCAAACAAACTTCAGGAATTCATATTCAGGGATAAAATTTTCTGTACAGCCCTCAGGCAGTTCTGTTCTCACTTCCATTCCGGTGTTTGACCTAATACTTCTTTTTATAACTCTGAAAATACAGAGATATCTGGAATAATCATAAAGGTAAACTGCATCTGCTTTTAAAATTCTTTCCTTTAAAGTACTTGAGTAATTACCGTCAATAATCCATTCATTTTTAGTTAAGATTTCCCTCACGCTGTTAATAAATTCAGATTGCTCTTTCGGCTGCCAGTCAGGATCATGGAATTTCTGATCAAGATGAAAAACTTCAATATTCAACTTCTCACCCAGCAATTTTGCAAAAGTACTTTTGCCCGATCCGCTTCTGCCCAATACAAGTATCCGTTTTTTATTTTGTAATTCTTCTCTGCTTATCATAATTCCTTAAATACTCACGGTTTGAATCCGTTTGTTTAAAAAGTTCTTTTTCGTGAGATTCATTTATTAATTCAAGCTTTATATTGTTTACTGTTATTTTATTCATAAAGAGGGATTAATCTTTACCTGATTGCTTATCATAATTTCTCAAGATCATTGCAGAATGTTTCTTTAATCCGAATTTTTCATAAAACTTCTGAACTGATTCATCACAAACTACATCGATCATGTAATAGTCCTCCAATTTTTTCAACATTCTTTTTACAAGTTCGCTTCCAATTCCTTTCCCCTGATACTCCGGTATGACTTCAAGTAAAGGAATGTAAGCGGAAAGCGCTTTGTCACTGATTGCGTTAATAAATCCAATAACTTTATCAGATTCATCATCAATTGCAAGAACTTTGTAACTACTGTTTTTTAAAATGGTAAATAACTTTTCCGGAGTTGGATTGTTTTTCCATCCATTGAAAAATTCTGATAATTCAATAGGCTTTATTTCAACTAAATCGTCCGTATAAATTATCATTTCCTAAATAAAAAAGTTTACAATCTCAGAAGTCAATCTGTCAGAATTAATTTTTTCTATCGGATGAGGCGTATCGGGAATAACCAGAAGACTTCCCTTCTTAAGTTTTCTGTAAACATCAACTGTCTCTTCTATCGAAACCATATTATCCCTGTCACCAACGCTGAGTAAAACCTCATTCTCTATAAATTCTAAGTCTGATATTTTCAGCTCAGGTTCAATTCCAAGATCCATCATCATTTCGGAAGTTTTATTTAATACAGTTATCCAGTTCTGCGGTGAATGGCGTGTCTCCAGCTCTTTTGCAAATGCCGGGATTTTCTCAATGATCTTTTCCGTATTCAGAAGTTTTGATTCTTTTAATGAAGTTTCAGGTTCCCATTTAAACTTTGTAGCGGTAGTAAAAATTTTTCCGATCTTTCCCGGAAAATTTCCTGCAATATACATCGCGACATATCCTCCCATGCTGTAGCCGTATACATCTATTCCGCTTAGCTTATTCTTATCAATAAAATGCATAACATCTTCAGCAAACAATTTTATGCTGAATGGTACAGCAGGAATTTCTTTTCCTCCGTGACCTGTGAAATTCCATAGATAAATTTCAAAATTATCTTTAAGTTTTTCTGCTAATGGTTCAAGCTGAGAGGAAGACCCAATGGCACCGTGCAGCAACAATAATTTATTCATGATATAAGCTGATCAGATAATAATTTCTCTTTCAAACTCTCCCTGCTTCTGTTCATACAATTTCCAAAATGCTTCAGAGATAATATCGGGATCCCATTTTGTACCCGGTTTAACAAAACCGTTAATTGTGACAGTTGCAGCATGAATGTTTTTTGATTTCAGGTCTGCATACAGGCTGAATGCAAGATTTCTGATACCGGCTTTTCCGATGCTAAGTGAAGTAAATGCCGGCATTGGTTCCAGAGCAAATGCTCCGCCGGTAAAAAACAGGCATCCGGATTTTTTTTCAAGCATTGAAGGAAGAACAAGCTGGGAAGACAGCAGAGCTCCGGCTACATTAACTTTAAAATCTTTAATGCAGTCTTCATACTTCAGATCAAGAGGTCTGGACTGGCGCATTGCAAAAGAATTATAATGAAGAACATCTGTCTCTCCGGCATTTTTTCTTATAACATCAAAAACTTTTACCAGAGAATTTTCATCCCCTGCATCGGCAGAGTATGCGAAAGCTTCCGTGCCACCGGATTCAAATTCTTTTTTGTAATCAAAAAGTTTTTGCTCGTTTCTTGCTATCATTGCAATTTTAAATCCTTTCTCTGCAAAATATTTTGCGGTTGAATAACTTACGCCCGGACCCATCCCGACGATTGTAATTAGTTTATCTCTCATGTTATTGGTTTTATAGATTATAAAATTCTTTTTTACGGTCAGTGAATATATTGTTTCTGTCGTTAAGATATTTATTCAAAGCAAGATCCGGATCGATATCTTTTATGCAAATCTCCTCTTTGTCTTTGCTGCCCCGGCAGAGATATTCACCTTTTGGTGAAACTATCACGCTTTCTCCGGTGAAAAATAATTTCTTATTCTCTCTTACATCATAACCGATCCTGTTTGCGGTAACGGTAAAAACCCTGTTCTCAAGTGCTCTGGTAAACATGGCGCTCTGGCAATAAGCCATGACAAGATTAGACGGATGACAGATAATCTGCGCTCCTTTCAGAGCGAGTGTTCTGGCTGTTTCCGGAAAGAACCAGTCGAAACAGATCATCATCCCTATCTTTACTTTTCCAAAATTATCTCCTTTGATCTCATAAACTTCCGGTGAAGAATCCCCGGGTACGAACCAAAGTTTTTCTTCATCAAACAAATGTATTTTTCTATACACAGAAATATTTCCATCCGGATAAACCAATACTGAAGAGTTATAAATATTGTTTCCGGATCTTTCGCACAGACCTGAAACTATATGCGTTTTCTTTTCAATGCATATTTCTTTTAAAGCCATACAGAACTTACAGTTTTCTGTATCTTCGGCTAATTCAGTGAGTTCAGATTTATCGATAAATAAATAGCCTGAGTTTGCGAGTTCAGGAATAACCAGCAGATCAAATTCCTTATCTGAGATCATATCTGTTATTCGAGAAATATTTTTATCCGGATTTCCAAACTCCGGTTTAAACTGAAGATAACCTATTTTCATTTTTAATATTTTTATTAATTTAATTTTCTTTAATCACACGGAAGCAGATGAACCATGGTTTAGTCGAGAGAATTTTATATGCATCCGGGAACTTTGTTTTACATTCTTCCAGAGGTAATGGCTCGAGCACTTCGTCAATTCTGAAATCACATTCTTTCAGCACTTTAAAAATATCAGACAAAGGTCTTCTGTAATAGCTCATGATGACATCATAAGATGGCCATTCATCGCTGAGTAATTCTGTCTCAAAATAATTGCTTTCGCTATTGTTATTGAAATCTGAAAACGGATGATGAGTGGAAAAAACAAGAATCCCGTTTTTTTTCAGTACACGGTTGAATTCACTGAAGAGTATCTGCCAGTCCTTTATGTAATGAATCACCATTGAGCTGAGAACGATGTCAAATTCTTCATCTTCCAAAAAATCCAGATACGAATTCAGATTAGCTTTTATGATCTTTCCTTTACCTGTTAGTCTCTCTTTTGCCAGAGAGATCATCTCATCACTGTAATCTATAGCAGTTACCTGAGCGCCTTTATCGGCAAGCAATTCCGCATAATTACCCGGACCGCATCCAGCGTCAAGAATTTTCGTATTCAGCACCTCCGGAAGAAGTGAAAGGGTTGCAGGTCTTTCATATAGCGCATTATGGGAATTATATTCGATCTTACCGGAATAACTTTTTGCAAATTCTTTGTCATTGTAAACCTCAAGTGACAAAGTATCAAGATTTGGAATATTATTTTTAGTATTTTTAGTCAAAATTAGTATTGTATATTGAGTATTGGGTATTATGAATTTTAATTTTGTATCTGTAAATATTATTTGAATAGAAAACCAGATCTCCGGTAAAGATAAGAATATGTTTAAATTACTTTTTTATATTTCAATCAACAATTATAAAAATCATGTCGGAAAAAATTAATAAAACAGACGAAGAGTGGAAAAAAACTCTCACGAAAGAGCAATTTTATGTTACAAGAAAGAAAGGCACTGAAAGACCTTTCACCGGTGAATATTATAAAATGGATGAAGACGGTATTTACAAATGTATCTGTTGCGGAAATCATCTATTCAGATCCGATTCCAAATTCGATTCAGGCTGCGGCTGGCCAAGTTATACAGAACCGATTTCCAGAGACGCTGTAATTTATGAAGAGGATACTTCTCACGGAATGATCCGCACGGAAGTCAGATGCGGTAAGTGTGACTCACATCTCGGTCATGTATTTGATGACGGTCCCGGACCTGATGGCGCAAGGTTTTGCATTAATTCAGTTTCACTCAATTTCGAAAAGAAACCATAAAAAATGCTGTCTTGCAAATTTAAAAAAGATCTTTCCGTAGCACTGAAATCTGTCTGGGTAATAGTTTCCGTTTTTATTTCCGCAGTATTATTTTTATCAGTGTTTTATCCCGAAGCATTATTAAGATCGGCTCCTGTATGTTTCAGTAAAGCCCTGTATAATACTGAATGCTTTATGTGCGGGATGACGAGAGCTTTTAATGAGATTTCCCGCGGCAACTTTATTCAGGCTAATGAACTGAATTCTGTAAGCATTATAATTTATTTTTTATTTGTATTGAACACAGCAGCATTAATTTTTTACGCAACAGGGAAGATCTTAAAAACACATAATCTTTATAAAAAACATCAAAATACTTTATTAAATAAAAATTAAAAATTTATGCAAATCATAAGTCTTATCTGGGGAATACTGGCAATACTGGGAATGCTGATAGGTTTTATACCCTGTCTCGGAGCATACAACTGGCTTAACATACCTTTTGCGGCAATTGGACTGATCATCAGCATTATAGCAGTCGTTAATGAAAAACCGGGCGAATCCAAGAGTTCAGGAACGGCAGGAATAATCATGTGCGCATCAGCTATCATCTTCGGGGTTTTCAGATTAATGCTGGGCGGCGGAATATTGTAAAAATTTTATTCAGTTAAAGATCAGTAAATTCATTAATTATCTTCCGGATCCGGAAGTTCGAGTATCTTTATATTACCGATCGCATTTCCGGCAATACCTTTAATTGAGCCGTGCATGGCACCTGTGCTTATAAGAACTTTTCTGATCTGTTTCTCTCTTGAGTTCCAGATCTTTTCCATTGCTGTTTTTTCTTTGTTAAGATCATTGAGCATACCGTGAAATCCTTCCACAATGGTTTCCACCTGTCTTGCAAATTCATTACTTGTAACATAGCTGTACAGCATTTCCATCTTATCTCCTTTATTTTCCTGAACGGATTTTACGGAGTGAGTCATGATAAGCATTTCTCTTAAAACCAGCGCAAGACTCTTTATCTCGTTGAAATTGCAGATCCATACACCCTGTTTCATACCGAACTTTTCCATATCGGATGGCATTGTTTCGGTAACAATTACAGCTATTTCCGCCTGTTGAATTTTCTGGTCATCCTTAAGTTTCTCAATCCATTTTTCACTGAAAGCCTGGGTTCTTTTACTCTCGTAAATTATCTTACCGCATTCCTGCTGAAGATTGTTTCTGACAAGCTGAATTGCATCAGCTCCGCGTTGTCCTTTTTTGATCTCGGATATATTGTCAAATGGAAAATTATTCCTGAGATATTCTTCCAGAGCCAGCTCCTGCACTTCTCCCTGCAGCTGCTGGGATCCCTGCTCGGCTTTCTTTTTTAATTCGTCAATTAATTTTTTCTGATCTTCAAGCATTTTTTCATACTCACGGTTTTTCATTTCGTTTTTTTCCTGTTCTACTTTCACAGCTTTTTCACGGATCTCTTTTTCACGGTTGAGCAGCTGTTTCTCAAGATCAAGTTTCAACTGTTCTTCCCTGTCAAGCGCTTCCCTTTGCTGATTGAGCATTTCAATCTCTTTTCTTTTCAGAAGATCAATATTCCTTTTTTGTTCTTCCAGTTTCTTTTCATATTCTTCCTCTTTTAACTGTGATTCTTTCAAAGCCTCTTCTTCAATTAATCTTGCTTTCTCCCGCATCTGTTTTTCCATTTCAATTCTGAGATGACCGGTTTGCTCGAGCAGTTCTTTTTCCTTATTAACCAGTTCTTCTTCTCTTTTGCTCTTTTCTTCCAAAAGTTTATTCTGCTCAGCTATTTTCTTTTCATATTCAATGCTTAATAACTCATTCTTTTCCTTTTCCTGAAGTTTAGTTTTTTCTTCAATATCTTTGAGTTTTTCTGACATCTTCTTTTCCATATCGATCCTGACCTGTTCTGCTTTTTCTTTAAGTTCCCGCTCACGGCTCATCATCTCAAACTCTTTCTTATCAAATTCCGCAATGATCCTAGTCTGATTTTCAAGCTGTTTCTGATATTCTTTCTGCTTCAGCTCATTCTTTTCCTGTTCACGCCGGATCGCTTTAGCTTCTATCTCTCTGGATTTGTCCAGCATTTTTTTTTCAAGATCAATATTAAGCTGATCTTCTTTTTCTCTGAGTTCTCTTTCTTTATTTAAAATCTCAACTTCCTTTTTTTTGAGCTGAAGATTTTCCTTGGTCTTTAATTCACTGTCCTGTTTAATTTTGAGTATTTCAAATTCCAGATCTTTTTTTGCTTTAAATTCAGATTCTTCAGTTATTTTTTTTCTTTCCTGGATCAGTTTTGACCTGATTATGTCATCCTGCTCTTCTTTCAGTTTTTTGATCCTGAGCAGTTCTTCATCGGCAGCTTCTTTTTTTAATTTCAAAACAGAAAGCTCTTTAGATAATTTTTCGGTGTATTCCTGTTTCAGGCTTTCTTCAGCCTGATGTTTAAAGACCTCATCAACATCGATCTGTTCACCGCAATTCGGACATTTTATGGTTGTTTGTGACATATGAATTATTATTTCAGAAATGTAAATTAAAACTTAACTTAATCACTCTCGGGTAAAAATTAAATACAATTTAAATTAAAATTTGTTTATTTGTAAAAGTGCTGTCCCTTCTGCTGCTTTAGAACTGCCCGATAACAATAAATTGCCTCTAAGTCTCGAAGACTCTAAGAGGAAAATTTTAAAATAACTTAACATTTTATCTACATCGTGGTGGGTAAAATAGAATTTGATAAAAACTGGTACATAAACATACACTTAATGGTGGAATTTTTTTGGAATTTAGAACGGGTCTAAAAGAGCAACAGTAATAATTACGCCTGCCACTAAAGCGAACCCATATAAAATCCACATAAGATTTTTTTTAGATTTTGTTTTTTCGGAGTCAGGTCCGGAATTCTCTTCCATATATTTTTTACATTCCCGGTCTTTTATCTTAAAATATTCTAATTCACTATTTGTCATTTTTTTAGTTTCCATTTTCAAAAGTTTCTGATAGGTTAAATCCATACAGGGTGACTCGGAATATTCTTTAGGTTCGAGAGAAGAAGTACATGAATAAAAGACCAATGATGTGAATATTAAAATAAAAGTCTTCATTAAAGAAAGTTTTTCTTAATTATAATAAAATCCGGATTTAAAATTGAATAAAGCAGCATTAAAAAATAGTCAAATTTTGAAATTGTTTTGAGTAAGTTTAGTTTGTAATTTAATCACAAATAATATATGTTTATAACATTCGAAGGAATTGACCTCAGCGGTAAATCAACACAGATTATACTTCTAAAGGAATATTTAAATTCAAAGAGGAAAAAAGTCATAACAGTAAGAGAGCCCGGCGGTACACAGATATCCGAAAAAATACGTGATATTTTACTCGACAAGAAAAATCTGAATATGGAATATCTGACAGAGTTTCTTCTATTTTCTTCTTCAAGACACCAGCTTACGAGGGAAGTGATAATTCCGAAACTGAAGCAGAAATATTTTGTCATCAGCGACAGGTATTATGATTCATCAACTGCTTATCAGGGATATGGAGGAATGATCGAACTTAAAACGATCAGAAATGTTAACAACATTGCTTCCGGTAGTTTGACACCTGATTTAACTTTTCTGATCAATATCAGTATAGAGGAATGCATAAAAAGAAAGAAACTGATGAATAAGACAGAAGACAGGATCGAGCAGAAGAAAGTGTCATATTTTAATAAAGTAATAAAAGGTTATTTACAGATCGCAAAAAATAACAAAAACAGATTTGTTGTTATAGACGGCACAAAACCAATTCAGGAAATTCACTCAGAAATTATTTCCGTAATAAAATCAAAAGTTAAAATTTAATACATGAAAAAGGTAAAATTCAAAACAAAAATCATAATCCCATTATTGTTGGTATTATTATCGGGATTTCTTATCGGGGCAAATGTTGCAGGTGATGATGATCTTTATGAAAAGATCAACAGAAACATGGATCTTTTCGGACAGGTCTATAAGGAAATAGCGCTTAACTATGTAGATGAGATAGATGCCGATAAGTTCATCACTGCAGGCATAGACGGAATGCTGGCTACACTTGATCCTTACACGGTTTATATTGATGAAAATAACCGGGATCAGATAGATCTGATCACAACCGGAAAATACGGAGGTGTAGGAATAACGGTGAGCATAAAAGACAGCATGATTTTCGTCACAGAGGTGATGAACGGATATGAAGCGCAGAAAAAGGGAATGAGGGTAGGTGACCGTATAGTCAATATCGGAGGGACAGATCTCAGTGATGTGAAGGTAGATAAATTAAGAATGCAGATAAGAGGTCCGATCGGGACGGATATCACAGTAAAAGTTTTAAGAGACGGTGAAGAGATCGATTTCAATCTTACCCGTCAGGAGATAATTCTTAAGAACGTTTCATATTTTGGTTATCTTGAGCCTGTTGATAAAGGAATCGGTTACATTAAGCTTGACAGATTTACAAACATTTCCGAAAGTGAAGTTGAGAATGCCATAAAGTTACTGAAATCAGAAGGGGAGCTTAAAGGACTGGTTCTGGATCTCCGAGACAACGGAGGTGGATTGCTTGATGCTGCAATAGGAATATTGAATAAGCTGGTTCCGAAAAACAGTTTACTGGTTATTACAAAAGGAAAAAGATCGGATTCAGAGAGGAAGTTTTTCTCAAAGGAAGATCCGTTACTACCTGCAGATGTACCTCTGGCAGTACTCATAAACGGAAACACAGCATCAGCATCCGAGATAGTAGCAGGCGCTGTGCAGGATCTGGACAGGGGAATAATAGTAGGGACAACATCTTTTGGAAAAGGGCTTGTTCAGCAGATAAAGGATCTGGATAAACGAGCGCAGATGAAAATAACCGCATCAAGATATTTTACTCCGTCCGGAAGATGGATACAGGAGAAGAATTATTTTAAGGAAAACAAATACGGAGTTTTCATAGACAATGACAAATACAATCAGACAGATTTCAAGACTATAGGCGGCAGAACGGTTAAATCATACGGCGGTATAACTCCTGATGTGGAAGTTGTAACAATTCCCGAAAGTGAAATTCACACAGCATTAATGAAAAAAGATATGTTCTTTAAATTTTCCGATAAATATATTTCATCAAATCCGGGATTGGCCGTTGCTGTTCCAAGCGATGAAATGTTTGAACAGTTCAAAACTTATCTTGTGGAAAATAATTTTAATTATGAATCCCAGATCGAAAAAAAGCTGAAAGAGATCGGTGAAATAGCCTCTGAGAAAAAGTATGAAATAAATATTAATGAACTTCTTGATAAAGTGGAATCAGAAGCTGAAGCAGGTGAGAAGAAAGAAATTGATATGGCAAAAGAAGAAATATTGAAGAGCATTGCCATGGAAATTAACGCTAGGGTCATTACCGAATCAGAGCAGATAAAGGAAACATTTTCATTTGATACACAGCTGCAGGAAGCTGTCAGTATTCTGGAAAACAAGCCGGAATATAACAGCCTTCTCGGGAAATAAGAATATTAATTCCCGGGTATATGTAGATTCAATAAACATAATAAATTTCCGTTAAGCGGAAAATAACCATAAGTATTTAAAATTGAAAATTGGTATAATCGGCGGTGGTCAGCTTGCAAGAATGATAATGGAAGGATGTTACAAATTCGGGTTTGAATTTTATATACTTTCAAAAGAGAAGGATTCTCCTGCGGGGCAGATCACGAATAATGAATTAACGGGAGACTGGAATGATGAGGAATGTTTAAAGAAATTCAGTGAAGCATGTGATATTATTACACTTGAGAACGAATTCATTGACCATTCAAAAATAGAATTTCTCGAAAGACTTGGCAAGCCTGTATATCCTGATTCGCGGCTCATCAAATTGATACAGGACAAACTTTATCAGAAGGAAACCCTGAAGAAACTGAACATACCCGTTTCGGATTTTTGCAAGGTTGATTCTACTGAAGATATAATTGAATTTGTCCGGAAAAATAATTATCCCGTCATGCTGAAATCCAGAACAATGGGATATGACGGTAAAGGAAATTTTGAAATTGGATCTGAAAATGACATTGAAGAAGCCTGCAAAGTATTATCCGGAAGAGGTGAACTTATGTGTGAAAGGTTTGTAAGATTTGATAAAGAGATAGCGACCCAGGCAGTGAGAAGCAGGTCAGGTGAAATTAAGATCTATCCGGTTGTGCAGACAATTCAGAAAGATCACATCTGCAAATATGTAATAGCAACTAAAAACCAGTTCAGTGAAATAAACGGTAAAGTAAAAGACATTGCAGAAAAGATCCTTACAGAAACAAATTATACTGGTGTGATGGGAATAGAGATGTTCCTAACGGGAAATGAGATTCTCGTTAATGAGCTCGCGCCAAGAGTTCATAATTCAGGACATTATACTATCGAAGGAAGCAGGGTTTCACAGTTTGAAAATCATATAAGAGCAGTACTGGACATGCCGCTTGGTGATACATCTCTGAAGTCTGATAATGCAGTCATGATAAATATATTAGGAGAAAGAGACGGTTTAGCCGAAACCAAAGGGATTAAGGAAGTATTAAAAAATAAAAACAGTTATATTCATATTTACGGAAAAAGAGAAACAAGGAAAGGAAGGAAAATGGGTCACATTACCGTATTATCTGAAGATCCGGCTCAGGCAATGTCTCTGGCAAATCACAACAGGGAAAATATTTTTATATAATATTTAAAAAAGAATAAAAGAAAGGAATTTATCATGATATCATTTATAATTTTTCTGATCCTTGCGATAATTATTTTATCAATAATAAAAGGTCAGACACAGCATAATTTATCGCTTCAAAAGATATTGAATAATGTCAGAATTGCGGCCGGGGTTGGAATTCTTGTTGCAGTATTATTTTCGTTCATAAAGCAGATCGGTCCGGGAGAAGTAGGGGTGCAGGTACTTTTCGGAAATGTGCAGGACAGGATATTAAGGAGCGGACTGAATTATATTAATCCTCTTGTGGAAGTGGAAGTTCTTGACATCAAGACACAGGCATACACAATGAGCGGCTCGAATGACAAAGATATGAATGAAGTAAGAAGCAATAAAAGTGATCCAATTCAGACACTTTCAGCTGACGGACTTACGCTGCTTCTTGACGTAACCGTCTGGTACAGATTAAGCGCAGATGATGCTCCGAATATTATCAGGAATATTGGTGTGGATTATGAATCAAAGATCGTTTTACCTGCGATCAGAACAGCGATAAGAGATGTTGCTGTAAATTTTCCCGCAAATGATATTTACTCATCAAAAAGAGATGACTATGTAAATGAAGTAGCGCTCAAACTAGAAAACTCTTTTGTCGGCAGAGGTTTGATTCTTGAGAAAGTTCTTTTGAGGAATGTAGAATTGCCGCTGAAAGTAAGGGAAGCCATAGATGAAAAGATCTCAGCAGAGCAAAGAGCACAGCAGATGGTATATGTGCTTCAGAAAGAAAAACAGGAAGCGGAGAGAAAGACCATTGAAGCGGAAGGTGTTGCAGAAGCTCAGAGAATTATTAACAGCACAATAAGTAATTCATATCTTCAGTGGAAATACATCGAGACTTTGAAAGAGCTCGTAAATTCCCCGAACAATTCTTTTGTCATAGCTCCTTACGATCAGAAATTAACACCTATGCTAAATTTTAATCAGAAATAAAATGGTAGAAGTATTTGAGACATATGACCCAATGATTGCAAATCTTGTTAAGGCAAAACTAAATGATGAAGAAATTCCCTTCAGAGTAACCGGTGATTACAACATTGCCATGTCTATGGAAACTTTCAATACACCGATCGGAAGGATAGCTTTGAAAAGACCGATTAAATTTTTTGTTCCTGATAGTATGACAGAGCTTGCAAAGGTTGCAATAAATACTGATAAGTCATCATTTATGGATGATGATCTGGAATATTAATTGCTGTTGAAAAACAGGAAGATAATTTTTTATGCATAGAAATTGAACATGAAAAATAAAAATTTAATTATATATCTTTCATCAATATTAATTCTTATTGTTATTCTTTTTAACAATGAGATCTTTTTACGGGATAAAACAAATTCCGAATACGAAAGCAGGGTTATTGAATCAGGATTCGGATCGAATTCAAATATATCAGATTTAAATAAATTGGCTAAAAAAACAAAAGTAAAAAAAGATTCAACCAGGAAAAGCACTTATCTGGAGATTCACTATGATGCAATTCTGGCTGATACCCACAATGATTTTATATGGAAAGTTTTTGACAAAGGCGCAGCTTTTGGGATACGAAACTCCAATACTCAATCGGATCTCCCAAGGCTTAAAGAAGGCGGTGTTGATGTACAGGTTTTTGCCATATGGATCCCGATGAATATGATCAGAAGTTCCTATAATTTTGTAATAGGCCAGATCAGCGCTTTAAAAAACATTGCATCGGAAAATTCCTCTGATCTGGAATTCGCAAAAAGCTATGCAGATATAATAAGAATTACAAATGAAAAAAAGATCTGCGGTCTTATGGGAATTGAAGGCGGCACGGCAATAGGAAATGATCTTGATAATATAAATGTTTTTTTTGATCTGGGAGTAAGATATATAGGACTTACCTGGAACAATTCGAACCTGATCTCTTCATCAGCCCGTGATGCGGTAGAAAAAGGAAAAGCCGGAGGTCTTTCAGATTACGGAATTCAGGTCGTTAAGAGAATGAACGAAACGGGAATGCTGATAGACGTTTCACATCTCAGCGAAAACGGATTCTGGGATGTTATAGATAATACTGCGTCACCAATTATAGCTTCCCATTCCAACTGTTATTCGATAAATCCGCATTTCAGAAATCTTACTGACGAACAGATACTTGCCATTGCGGAAAACGGAGGATATATCGGAATTAATTTTTATGATAAATTCCTGGATAAGGATGCGGACAAAAACCGAACTCTTAATGCTTATCAGAAATATGCTGAAGAACTCAACGAGCTTAATAATAAATATGGTGATGATCTCATTAAATACAATGAAGAGCGGGAAAAATTCCTCGAAGAGCATAATATATCGGGAGGAACTTCTATAGATAAAGTGATCGAACACATAGATCACATTAAAAATCTTGCCGGCATAGACTGTGTAGGATTAGGTTCGGATTTTGACGGAGGCATCACACCTCCCAATGAACTTTATGATGCCAGTACATATCCATTGATCACAAAAAAATTATACGAAAAGGGATACAGCGAGGAAGATATTAAAAAAATTCTGGGTGGAAATTTTTTAAGGGTTTTCAAGAAAGTTTGCGGTTAGAAAATTACCTTATTCCATCTGAATATTTCTAAAGGATTTAAATATTTATTTTTACATATTAAGCAGCTTCAGGGTCCACACCCAGCCAGCAATTTACAGTATTTAATTTTACTCCCAGAATTTTTAAATAAATGAACAGCTGCATTCTGTAAGCAGTCAGATGTTTAACGCAGGTATTTATAAGTGCTTCACCAAGAGGTATTTTTTCCTGATTTGGCATCATTACCATTTTATCCAGCAGATCTTTGTCGGTGAATTTTTCAAATAACTTTTTAATATCATCCAATTGCTGTTTCATCTCTTCCGGAAAATCAGGGGTTTGCATTTTTTTTGCTTTTTCAGAATACTCCTGGTAGAATTCATAGTTTGGTGAATCATCATCTCCGTCCATAAAGGTCTTTAATGTACCTACACTGCACCAAGTAATGTATCTCAATAGATCATTAATTGTTCTTGTTTCTTCAGCCGGTTTAAAATCGAGCTTACCTTCCGGAATCTTTGAATAAAGATGATCAATTATATGAAATTCATCTTCAATTGCTTTAAGGATCTGTTCTTTGTTAGTCATTTTGCTAAAGGTTTAAATTAATTGTCTAATTTTTCCAGTTCATCTCTCAGTTCTGCCGCTCTTTCAAATTCAAGATCTTTAGCAGCATTTATCATTTCCTTCCGTAACTGATCAATAAGTTCTTTTCTCTGTTCTTTATTGATCTTATTTTTTACCGGATCAGTAATAACGCTCAATGTTGATTTCTTATCGCTTTTCTTTACCTTAGAGTTATATTCTGTTCTGTCTTTTGAATCTGCAACAATAGTGGAAGACATGATCTCTTCATATGTTTTGTAAATAGTTTTCGGTTCAATTCCGTTATCAATATTGTACTGAGTCTGAATCTCACGTCTGCGGGCAGTTTCCTTTATTACCTTATCCATAGAATCTGTAACTTTATCGGCATACATAACAACAAGACCGTTGACATTTCTTGCAGTTCGTCCGGCAGTCTGCATAAGGGATTTTTCGGATCTCAGGAATCCTTCCTTATCCGCATCCAGAATTGCAACAAGTGACACTTCCGGAAGGTCAAGACCTTCTCTGAGAAGATTTACTCCAACGAGGACATCAAAATCACCCAGTCTCAGTCCCCGAAGAATATCAACTCTGTCAAGAGTGATGACCTCGCTGTGCATGTATTTAACTTTTATTCCGATGCCTGTAAGATAGTCAGTCAGATCCTCGCTCATTCTTTTGGTAAGAGTAGTTACAAGTATTCTTTCCTTTCTTTCGCTTCTTGTTTTAATTTCATTAATAAGATCATCGATCTGATTTTTTACAGGTCTGACCTGTATTTCCGGATCAAGCAATCCGGTAGGTCTGATTATCTGTTCGACTACAACTCCTTCAGACTTTTCAAGTTCGTATTTACCCGGAGTAGCGCTTACATATATAGCCTGATTAACCATAGACTCCCATTCTTCAAAAGTCATAGGTCTGTTATCCAGTGCTGAAGGGAGTCTGAATCCGTATTCGCACAATGTCTTTTTACGCATTCTGTCACCGTTATACATAGCGCCAATCTGCGGAACAGTCACATGTGATTCATCCACAACAAGCAGGAAATCCTTCGGGAAATAATCAAAAAGACAGGATGGTCTCGAACCAGGTTCTCTCCCGTCCATATGTCGTGAATAGTTTTCTATGCCATTACAGTATCCTACTTCCTGGATCATTTCAATATCAAAATGAGTTCTTTGTTCAATTCTCTGAGCTTCAATAAGTTTGCCCCGGGATTTAAAATATTCTATTCGTTCGGCGAGTTCAGTTCTGATATTTTCAATGGCCTGTTCGGTTTTTTCATTATTTGTGACAAAATATTTTGCCGGATAGAGTAAAATACTTGTATCATTGCCAATGACTTTTCCGTCTGTTCTGTTGATATAAGAAATTTTTTCCACAACATCATCAAAGAGTTCTATCCTGATACCGGTCTCATCTTCATAAGCAGGAATAATTTCAATATTATCACCTCTTACCCTGAAAGTCCCTCTTTTAAAATCAGCATCATTTCTGACATAATGAATGTCAATTAATTTTGACAAAAGGTGTTTGCGTGAGATCTTGTCACCTGTTTTCACGACGAGAACCTGTTTTGCATATTCTTCCGGAGCGCCAATACCATAAATACAGCTTACAGAAGAAACTACAATCACATCATTTCTGCCTTCAAGAATGGAAGCCGTGGCTCTCAGTCTGAGACGGTCAATATCTTCATTAATGGAAAGATCTTTCTGAATATAAGTATCAGAAGAAGGCAGATAAGCTTCAGGCTGATAATAGTCGTAATAAGATATAAAAAATTCGACACGGTTATTTGGAAAAAATCTTTTGAATTCACCGTAAAGCTGGGCTGCGAGTGTTTTATTATGAGACATGATGAGGACAGGTTTACCGACATTTTGAATTACATTGGAAATTGAAAATGTTTTACCTGAACCGGTAACACCTAAAAAAGTCTGATGTTTATCTCCTCTTTTAATTCCTTCGGTCAGTTCCTTGATTGCTTTAGGCTGATCCCCGGCAGGTTTATAAGAAGAATCTAATTTAAAATCCATATTTTAAAAAGTCCCTGTTTAAAAAAGAAAATTGAAAAAAGAAATATATGGTAATTATAGCCAGACGGAAAATCAAAACGGAAAGATTATAACTGTACGATTTTTAAATTCTGAATAAATTTAAAATACCGTACAAAAAATTTAGTTTAACAAAATCAGACCGGGAAAAGAAATTTATTCAATTGAAGTTATAAGGTCAATTTCCTTCAATACCGAGTCAATTTTCTGAAGTTCGATCAGATCACCTGATTTGACAACTGCTTTACCTTTTGTGTGAGCAATAACAGCAATTTGTTCACAGTGGACATTGTCATATCCTGTTGCTTTATGCAACTGAGCAGTGACATCATCCCAAAGATGATCAGAATTATAAATAATAAGCTTTCTCAGTTCATCTGAAATATTTTCCGATGATATTTTTTCAAAATATTTATTATCCATAAAATTAAAACATACAGATTATTTTCTTGAAAACTGGCAAAGCAGTTCGCAAATCTGATCCTGTTTATATCTTACTTCATTTGCACCGCCTCCAAAACCATTCATTACAATATAGAACATAAGCAGCTCGCTGTCTCTTGATACTGCATAACCTGAAAGAGCGCTTACGGAATTAAGAGTTCCGGTTTTCGCATGAACATTTTTTTCCGCTTCCGTACCTATCATTCGATTTCTTAATGTGCCGTCTTCGCCAGCTATAGGAAGAGTACTGTAAAAATAATCAAACGCATCTGTTTTATCATACATATATTTGAGAAGTCTAATATACATGTCCGAATTTACTTTGTTGAATCTTGATAAACCGGACCCTTCGAGAATTTCAAATCTGTTTCTCTGATTTCCTATTGAGGTAAGGAATTCGACAACAGCAGATTCTCCTTTGGAAATAGATCCGGGAGGAGTGCTGTATTTAGCTCCTATTACTTTAAAGACTGTTATAGCAGAATGATTATCA
Source organism: uncultured Ignavibacteria bacterium (assembly GCA_937872315.1). Classification (GTDB taxonomy): domain Bacteria; phylum Bacteroidota; class Ignavibacteria; order Tepidaquicellales; family Tepidaquicellaceae; genus JAGPCH01. The sequence continues at coordinate 18,827 of CALMST010000191.1, forward strand.
CTTTCTTTATTCATGTGAGCAAGTACATCAAAAATGGAATGAGATACAACGGCGATTTCCTTTGAAGCTGAGGGGGTCATACCGGCAACTACAATACCATCAATTAAAATATTCGATGCGCCGAGTTCGTCCTTAAGCACGGTTCCGGCCATCAAAGCAGGATCGAAACTTTTGGGATTTTTGTTGAAATTCAAACCGCTTACATACGGCCAGTAACCTCTTTTAGTATCACCCTGATAATAATCAGCAAGACTGTAATGTTCATCATCAAGATATGACTCATCATAGACAATGTTCCCGGTAATCTGAATAATTCCTTTCTTTCTTATTTCTTCGGCAAGGTACGTGATATCAAGTGAGTTCAGGTCAGGATCGCCATAACCTTTCAGATAAATATTTCCGTCGATCACACCGTCACTAATATTCTGATCATCTGTATAAACAATTGTTTTAAAGTCATAATTTATTCCAAGCATATCGAAAGCAACGCATGAAGTTACAAGCTTAGTGATGGAAGCAGGTATCATTTCCAGTTGTGAATTATGTTCATAGATAAGATCATATTTGTCAGCGCTGACCACCTGAATTGAAACAGTGCCGTCGACACTGCTTACAATACCGTCAATATTTTCATTTAATTCGCTAACTTTATCATTGATACTGTGTGTATTTTTAGTATCGGGATAAATAAAATTCTGAATAGCAGCAATCTGAATCACAGAAATAATTAAAAATGATCTCTTTAAAATATTACTGAATTTCATAATCTATTTATTTTTATTTTTTTTGTTAATAATAATTTTGTTTGCTTTTTTAATAGTTTTTTTTGACTGATCATAAGTGATCAGTTTCTGAGCTGAATTGAGAGTGCACCATTTATAATTTACGATCTCATTTTTATCTATCTTAACTTTTGGTGAACTAGTTTCAGCAATAAAGTAACTTACTTCTTTTATAACTTTATTATTATTTTTTACTGAAAATGAATAATTTTCCTTTAGCTGAATTTTCTTTGAAATAAAACTTATTTTTTTTATTCCGGCTTCTTCGAGCAATTCTCTTTTAGCTGTTTCCAACTGAGTTTCACCTTTGTCTTTGTGTCCTTTTGCAAATGACCAGTGTCCTTTTTTATGTTTTAAGATCAGATATTTTAAAGAACGTGGAAATTCGCAATAAATTATAATTCCTACTGATTTATCTTTTGTAACCGGCAATGTCCTCCTGATAATAAATTTGTTTTATATTAAAATATTTCATTACTGATTTCTTATTTTTCTTTGGCTTTTTCCCAGATCACATCCATTTCTTCGAGAGTCATATTTTCAAGCGGAGTGTCATTCTCTTCTGCAAACTTTTCTATTTTGCTGAATCTGTCTCTGAATTTTTTAATTGTTTTCCTTAAAGCATCTTCAGGATTTATTTTTAAAAACCGGGAATAATTTACAATAGAAAAAAGAACGTCACCCATTTCATCTTCAATATCTTTAAGCGGTTTTCCGTTATTAACATTTTCTCTGAGTTCCTGAAGTTCTTCGGTAATTTTATCAAAGACCGGATCTTCTTCTTTCCAGTCAAATCCAACTTTAGATGCTTTTTCCTGAATTCGGTACGCTTTGAGTAACGCCGGAAGCTGCTCCGGAATTCCTTCAATAACGGATTTTCTTCCTTCTTTCTTTTTTAAAAGCTCCCAGTTTTTCTTGACTTCATCACTGTCTTCAACTTTCAAATCACCAAATACATGAGGATGTCTTTCTACAAGTTTCTTCTGTACGGAATTAATAACATCAGCAAGATCAAAGTCATTATTCTCATTTGCAATTATCGAATGAAATATAACCTGTAAAAGAATATCGCCCAGTTCTTTTTTCAGCTCCGGCATGTTATTCTCATCAATGGATTCAAGAACTTCATAAGTTTCCTCAAGAAGACATCTTCTTAAAGATAAATGAGTCTGTATCCTGTCCCACGGGCAGTCCTTTCGCAGGCGTTTAACAATATTTACAAAATCATCAAACTCTTTAATCGGGTTTTCTTTATTCAATATAAATTATCTTTAGTGAAAATTTTTAAGTGGTGAAAAGATAAAAATTTTAATGTATTAATTCAGTGAACAAATTCTTCATAATCAGGGATCAGGACCGAAACTGTCCGAAACGATCTTTATAAATAATTAAAGTTTATTTTCAAAGTGCGAAACTGCTGTTTAGCCGCAGATTAACACAGATATTTACAGATAAGCAAAAAATATAGATCAATTACAGATGATGACAAGCATTCAGATTAAGCTAAATAATTTTTATCTGAACACTTGTAAAATATAATAACTTAAAAGGGTTTGTTTTGATGATCAATTTAAATATGTTGATTTCAGATTATAACAATATTTTTAAATCTTTTTAAATTAATCCTGACAATACAGAACATTCAAAATCAAAAATCTCTATTTCCTTTAATTTCAAATATAAATAGTATACTTTTCTTTCACAAAAATTACAAATATATGGAAACAAAATATACCGAAGTAAAAAACTTCATTTCAGGTTCGTTCACTAAAAACGGACATAAAACAATGGACGTGTTTTGCCCGCTTGATGGAACAGTAATTTCAACAGTTCCTTTATCAGGAAAAGAAGATCTTGATGAAGCGGTGAGATCAGCTGCTGAAGCTTACCGGAGTTGGTCATTGGTACCCATTAAAGAAAGAGTTCAGGTATTTTATAATTACAAAACACTTCTGGAAAAGAATCTTACTGAACTATCAGAGCTCACTCATATTGAAAACGGAAAGACATTTGAAGAAGCCAAAGCTGAAGTTGAAAAAAGCATTGAGCTTACAGAATTTGCCTGTTCATTGCCGCAGTTAATAGGGGGCGAGATACTCGAAGTAAGCACCGGAGTTGAATGCAGAATAGAGCATAAGCCGATTGGAGTCGTAGCATCAATTGCGCCTTTTAATTTTCCCCACATGGTTCCTCACTGGACAATTCCAAATGCAATAGCATTAGGCAATTGCATGATCCTGAAGCCCTCGGAACATGTGCCTATATCATCTAACCGGATAGCAGAAATGCTGAAGGAAGCAGGACTTCCTGACGGAGTTTTCAATGTAGTTAACGGAGATAAGGAAATCGTGGAAGCCATTTGTGATCATCCGGGCATTGCAGCGGTTTCATTTGTTGGTTCAACAAAGGTAGCAAAGATAGTGTATAAGCGCGCTACTTCGAATCTGAAAAGGTGTGTAGCATTAGGAGGGGCAAAGAATCATTTGATAGTTTTACCTGATGCCCATCCCGAAATGACAGCTAATAACGTAGCTGCTTCGATGTCAGGCTGCGCAGGACAAAGATGCATGGCAGCTTCAGCAATGGTAGGAGTCGGGGAAGTTGACGGAATAGTAGAGATGATAGTGGAAGAAGCAAAGAAGATCGTAGCGGGAAAGAATCTTGGATCTGTAATAACAAACGAAGCAAAGGAAAGAATTGAAAAATATATTTCGGAAGCTGAAAAACAGGGTGCAAAGGTACTTGTCGACGGAAGAAATGTAACAGTAGAAGGAAGTGAAGGCGGATATTATGTCGGTCCGACAGTGATAGATTTTGTAAAGCCCGAAATGGCAATTGCAAAAGAAGAAGTTTTCGGACCTGTAATTTCGATAATCAGAGCAAAAGATATAGATGAAGCTATTCGAATAGAAAACAGTTCGGAGTACGGAAATGCTGCATCAGTCTTTACACAAAGCGGAGCTGCAGCAAGATACATTATGGACAGAGCAAGCGCAGGGATGATTGGGGTAAATATTGGTGTGCCAGTTCCGAGAGAGCCGTTTTCATTCGGCGGATGGAATGAATCAAAATTCGGAGTATGTGATATTACCGGAAAGAGTTCGATAGAATTCTGGACACAACTAAAGAAGACGACTACGAAGTGGAATCCTGAAGCAAAGAAAAACTGGATGAGCTGATCCGATTCGGGATAAAGGATCCGGGTTATTTGATTACGGATATTGATGACCGGTATATTTAAAATCATGATATAAAATTTATAACTAATATAAACTAATTTAATTATACCAGATGAAAAAAAAATCTTCATTATTTGCATTCCTGATCTTTTTATTACTGATTTTTAATTCATCAGGATTAACAACAGCCTGTACAGATGCGAGAGTGATTGCAATGGACGGTTCAGTTCTATCAGCCCGATCGATGGAATTTGGAGCTGCAATGGATTCAAGACTGGTTGTTCGTCCTCAGGGAATGGAATTTAAGTCACCGGCACCTGAGAATTCAAAAGGGACATACTGGACGGGACAATACGGGTTTGTTTATCTTGACGGATTAGGGATCGACTGTGTAGTTGACGGATTAAATGAAAAAGGTTTAGGATTCGGCGCATTGTATCTTCCGGGATTTGCAAAGTATGAAGAAATAGAAAACTCTGTTCAGGAAAATGCTTTATCAAACCTTCAGTTAGGCGCCTGGATACTTTCTCAATTTTCTTCAACGGATGAAGTCATTTCGGCGATTTCGGATGTAAAAGTATGGGGAGAAAAATTAACTTTATTTGGAAATGAATATGTGCCTTTACATTATGTGATACATGACCCTTCCGGTAAAAGTACAGTACTCGAATGGGTTGACGGAAAGCTTTCTGTTTATGACAATACAACCGGTGTAATGACAAACTCTCCGCCCTATGAATGGCATCTGACAAATCTTAGGAATTTTATCAGTCTTTCACCTGATAATTCAAATCCGGTAAAAATTGGTGGAGTAACATATCCTGCTAATGGTCAGGGTTCGGGATTATTTGGAATGCCCGGAGATCCAACACCACCTTCAAGATTCATTCAAACAGTTTTCGCGCTGAGAGCTTCAGATACGCCAAAAGATGTTAAAGAAGCACTGATACTCGGACAGAAGCTGCTTAACAGAGTTGATCTGCCTGAAGGTCTTGCAAAGGATCCTAAGTCGGGGGAAAGTGATATAACTCAATGGGCTGTATTCCGTGATCATAAGAACAAGATCTATTATTACAGAACATACAATGACATGACACTCAGTGCATTTGATATAAAAACAGCTGATCTGTCACCGGGCACATCTGTAAGAAGAAAGACGATAGCGGTAACATCTCCAACGGTAAAATTCATAGATCAGAATTTGATGGAGGACATTTCAAGATAAAAATACAGATATGGGGGTTAAAATATAGTTTGAATAAATTTGAACCGGCAGATACAATTTATATATTGAAATATACATTTGTAAATTGCCTGATTTAAGAATTTTTATAAAGTAAATTTTTATGCAAATTCGGAGGTGATTTGAAGGGAAAGATTTTTATGAATAATAATTAATAAAACCGTTTAAACGGTTTTATTGGAAGGAAGGAGAAAGATGGATAACACAATGATCAGATTATGGATTCACATTTTTTTCAGCACAAAGGATTGCATGCCATTGATTAAGGAATCTATTGAGAAGCAACTTTACTTTAAAATTAAAATTAAGATAACTGAAGAATATCAATCACATGTGAAAAACATTAATGGAACAGAAAACCATGTTCATATATTATTTTCATTAAATCCGAGTTTTAGATTGACTGATATTATGAAAAATATCAAAGGAGAAACATCTCATTGGATAAATCAGAATAAGTTTTTAGATGCGAAATTTTCATGGCAGAAAAGTTATAATGCATACTCAGTAAGCGAATCTAAACTTGAAGAAGTTAACAGATATATAAGCAATCAAAAAAAAATCCATGAGAAAATCTCTTTTTATGACGAGAGAGAATTGTTTTTAAAGAAAATCGAACATTATAACAATAGTGATAAAACCGTTTAAACGGTTTTATCACTAAACCTAAACATTAAAATTATGCAATCACTCACTCTTTCTGAAAAAGAATTAATAACTCAAAATTGCCTTAATCATACATTGACTTCATGGTCAAAACAAAAAGGACTTAAGCCACTTGTCATTGATAAGGCTGAAGGTGTTTACATATATGATATCAGCGGAAAAAAGATCATTGATTTTTCTTCTCAGCTTATAGCTGTTAATATTGGACATGGTCATCCGAAAGTTGCTGAAGCAGTAGCTAAGCAAATGAGTGAAGTCAGTTATGTTCAGCCCGGTATGATGACAAAAGTAAGGGCGGAAGTCGGTAAGAAACTTGCTGATATTTCTCCGGGCACATTAAACAGAACTTTCTTTACACTTGGCGGAGCTGAGGCTGTTGAGAATGCAATTAAGCTTGCAAGGATCTATACAGGACGTCACAAGATCATAACATTGTATCAGTCATATCATGGAGCTACTTATGCTTCTGCAACTGCGGGAGGGGATCCGAGAAAATTTGCAATTGATTCCCAGCAGCCGCCGAATTTTGTTCATGTCGAAAATCCTTATTTTTACAGATGTCCTTGGAATAGCAAGACTCCGGAAGAATGTTCGGAGAATGCTGCAGCTGCTCTGGAAAGAACAGTGTTGTATGAAGGACCAAACAGCATAGCAGCTATAATGCTTGAAGGAGAATCAGGCTCATCAGGCTGTATTAAATTTCCTCCCGGATACTGGAAAAAAGTAAAAGCCATTGCTGATAAATACGGGATACTCACAATTTCAGATGAAGTGATGAGTGGTTTCGGAAGAACAGGAAAATGGTTTGGTATAAATAATCACGATGTCGAACCCGATATAATGTGCATGGCAAAAGGAATTACATCAGCATATGTACCTCTCGGCGGAATAATTGTAAAAGAAGAAATTGCGAAAACATTTGATGATAAACCTATGATGCTGGGATTAACTTATTCAGCACATCCCGTTTCACTCGCAGCGGCAAACGCGGTAATTGATATTTATACTGATGAAAACCTCATAGAGAATGCAGCAGCTATGGGTAAATATGTTAATGAAAAAATGTGTGATATGATGGGTAAGCATCCATCGATAGGTGACTTCAGAAACACAGGATTACTCGGCTGTATGGAATTAGTTAAGAACAGGAAGACAAAAGAACCGATGGCCAGATGGAATGCCCCGCCGGATGAAATGGGAATAATGAATAAAGTAATGGCGAAAATATCCGAACTGGGAATGTTCACACTTGGAAGATGGAATCTGATTTTTGTTGCACCGCCTTTATGTGTGACAAAAGAGCAGATTGATGAAGGAATGGAGATCATTTCGGAAGCGCTGAAAATAGCCGATGAGGAAACTATTTAAGTAATTAGGCAGAAGTATTCAGAAAATTTAAATTTAAACTATTTATTGAAAAAGATAAAACTTATTTCAGATTTCGACGGGATCTGGACAAATCAGAATATTGAAGCTGAATATGTTTGGGAATTTATTCTGAGTTCTTTATCGGATCTGACTGGCTCCGGTAAAGATAAAATTCAGAATATTCTGGCTAAGTGTAAATCCGAAATGGATAAGCAAGCATCTAAATACGGTTGGTTTAATAACGGCAGCATTGCAGCATATTATCAGGAAGATCCTTTTGGAGATAATAATGCAATTTTTGATTTCATTAATAATTCAGTCGAAGGTGATCCTGATCTTAATCTTATAAAAGAGTCCATTCTAAAAAAATATATTTCACTGGCAGATTTTTCGCAGGAGTGTTTTATGAACTCGACAAAAAAGTTTAAAGAAGAGGGAAAACTCAATCCGGTTTCTATTACAAAGAGTATTGTTGAAGATCTGAATAACTCCGGTGTCGAAATAATTGTTGCTTCAAATTCTAAGACAGAAAAGATAAAATATTTATTTTCAAAAGCCGGTATAGATGTAACAGATGAGTCTTCACCAGAAAGAGGTGGTGTTCATGCAAAAGGAGATGCAAGAAAATTTGTTATTGATAATAATTATAGTGCTCTTCCGGAATATTTGAATACAGACGAAAATTATAAAATTGCATTGAGAAGAAGCAGTTATCATAAAATTCTTTCAGAAGAGAAACCGGATTTTGTGATCGGAGATGTTTTTTCTCTTGATATAGCTTTGCCATTATATCTGAGAATGAATGATGGATCTTTTGGTAATCTAAAAGTGATACAGAGAGTACAGCCATATACGCCTGACTGGGTAAAGAATTTTTTAAGTGAAGACAGATTCAAAGGAATTGCATTTATGGTCAATAGTGTGGAGGAGCTTCCAGGATTAATTAATAGAGTTTTAATTAAAACATCAAATGAAAATTAAATTATTGTTTGTTCTCTCAGTTATTTTATTGTTTGTGACCAGCTGGACTTATAAAACTGATGGTTCATTTTATTATTTAGATAATGAAAACGAAGTTTGTTTTGAACGTGATGTACTTCCGATCTTTCAGAATAATTGTGCATTAAGCGGTTGCCATAATTCAGAATCCCGGAAAGAAGGAGTTGTGCTGGATTCTTATGAAAACATTATGCAAAGCAAAAAAGGAAGGGCTATTATACCTTATAATTTAAAAAGAAGTAAAGTATTTAAAAAAATTACAGAAGATACAAAAGAAGACAGAATGCCTCCTCCTCCTAATGAGCCACTTACAGGAGAAGAAATTTCAATTATCGGAAAATGGATAATGGAAGGCGCTGCTGAAACAAAGTGCGATACTGACAGCAAAGAGACAGGAAATGAAAAAACATTCAATGAACCAACCGAGCAAACCGACCTATCTCCCACAGAATGTGATACTATAAATCTAACTTATAATGACATTAAGCCGATTATAGAAAAAAATTGCTATAAGTGTCATTCCGGGAATTCTCCGGATGAATTATTCAATCTTGAAACTTATTCTCAGGTAAAACAAAAAGGTGATGAGGGTAAATTATTCGGAGCAATAAATCATCTTCCGGGATTTAAACCCATGCCCAGAAAATCTCCCAGGTTAAGCGGATGTGATCTTGATAAATTCAATGCATGGTTAAATGCAGGAATGAGAGAATAAAATTTAAGTTAGAAAAAATCGGTTCAGAAAATTTCAAGTTTTTAAAAAACAGTAATTTTCATTTTGTCAGACAAAAATTATATAACAGAGGAATATGATGAAGAGATAAAATCATCACCTCTTTACAGTGAAGATCTTGAACCCGTAATTAAATCCAAAAGAACCTGGGGAACCTGGAACTATGCAGCTTTATGGATTAGCATGAGCTTGTGTATTCCTACTTATATGCTTGCGAGTTCGCTGATAGAAGGTGGCATGAACTGGTGGCAGTCAATTCTGACTATCTTTCTTGGTAATACAATTGTTCTTATTCCGATGATACTTAACGGGCGAGCCGGTACAAAATACGGAATACCTTTTCCGGTTTTTGCCAGAGCAAGTTTTGGAGTTCGCGGTGCAAATATCCCCGCTTTATTAAGAGCTGTTGTTGCATGCGGATGGTTTGGTATTCAGACTTGGATCGGTGGATTTGCAATTTATCAGATGCTGAGATTGTGGATTCCATCATTGGATAGTTTACCCGAATTGTTTCCAATCTCTTTTGATCTTCAAACAGGACCTGCTATTACTTTTTTTCTATTCTGGTTATTGAACATGTATGTTGTTTATCTGGGTGTAGACAGTATAAAGAAATTGCTGGTTTTCAAGGCATACTTTCTGCCAGTCGCAGCCCTGGCGCTTATGTTCTGGGCAATATATGAAACTGACGGTCTAGGTCCTATACTTGACCAGCCTTCTAAATTTGCAACAAGCGCAGAGTTCTGGCATTTCTTTTTTCCGGCATTGACCGGCATGGTTGGTTTCTGGGCTACGCTCTCGCTGAACATTCCTGATTTTACCCGTTATGCTAAAAGTCAGAAAGCACAGGTAAACGGACAGATTATCGGTCTTCCACCATCTATGACTTTGTTTGCATTTATTGGAGTTATTGTAACTTCAGCTACATTTTTAATATATGGTGAAACAATCTGGGATCCTGTTGTACTTGCAGGTAGATTCGAAAACAAAATTTTAGTAAGCATTACAATGATAGCAATTGCTATTTCAACTTTAGCCACTAATATTGCTGCTAATATTGTGAGCCCGGCAAATGATTTTGCAAACCTTTCACCGGGAAAAATAAATTTCAGAAAGGGCGGATACATTACCGGCGTTATAGGTGTGTTAATATTTCCATGGAAACTGATATCAGATCCAAACGGGTATATTTTTACATGGCTTATTGCTTATTCCAGTTTGCTTGGACCGGTAGGCGGTATAATGATCGCAGATTATTATTATATAAAAAGACAAACCCTGAATGTCAATGAGTTATATAAAGTAAAAGGTGAATATACTTATTCCAGAGGTTTCAATAAAAGTGCTGTGATTGCATTGATACTTGGAATCATTCCAAATGTACCGGGATTTCTTTTGACCGTTGGTTTGACCGGCAATGAAGTCTTTCCGGAATGGATCTCACATTTGTATAACTATGCTTGGTTTGTAGGTTTTGCTGTGTCGTTTGCTGTTTACTATTTGTTGATGAGAAAAAGTCCCACTTTGAAATTATAAATTTAATTTAAAAAATATGTCAATCTTAATCAAAAACGGACGTGTGATCACAGCTTCGGAAGATTACACTGCAGATATATTCATAAAGGATGAAAAAATTTCTTCTATAGGCGAAGATCTTAAATATGATGCGGACGAAGTAATAGATGCATCCGGAAAATTTGTATTCCCGGGTGGTATCGACCCGCATGTTCATCTTGATATGCCATTCATGGGAACTTTCTCAAGTGATAATTATGAAACCGGAACTCTTGCAGCTCTTCACGGAGGAACAACAATGGTTATAGATTTTATTCTTCAGACTCAGGGTAAATCACTTTATTCAGCATTGGAAGAATGGAGAGGAAGATCGAATGGTAATTGCTATGGTGATTATTCTTTTCATATGGCGGTAACGGATTTTAATGATGAAACAAAGAAAGAAATAAAAAAGCTTATTGAAGCTGAAGGAATTACTTCATTTAAAACTTTCATGGCATATAAAGGTGCCTTAATGATAGATGACAGACAGATGATTGGCCTGATGAATGAAGTAAGAGATAATGGAGGGATAGTGACAGTTCATGCAACTCACGGAGATATTATAGATTTTCTAATTGCCAAACATGTTTCCGAAGGTAAACTTTCTCCGCTTTATCATTATTTATCCCAACCAGAGATAACTGAAACTGAAGCTTCAGGCAGATTTGCAGATATGGCTTATCATACAGGAGTGCCTGCTTATATAGTTCATATGACTTGTGAAGGAGCATTGAATGAGATCCGGAGAGCTACCGAACGAAATCAGAAAGTTTTTGTAGAAACCTGTATTCAATATTTACTTCTTGATGCATCTTTATATGAAAAAGATTTTGAAGGTGCAAAATGGGTTATGAGTCCGCCATTAAGAGAAAAGAAAGATCAGAAGAGTTTATGGGCAGGTTTGAATCAGGGTTTAGTACAAGTAGTAGGAACAGATCATTGTCCGTTTGAATGGAAGAAAAAGCTTATGGGCGAAAAAGATTTTTCTAAAATTCCGAACGGACATCCCGCAATTGAACACAGAATGGAATTGCTTTATTCAGAAGGAGTGGAAATGGGAAAGATCAGCTTGAATAAGTTTGTAGAGGTGACATCAACAAATGCTGCGAAGATATTTGGAATGTTCCCGAGAAAAGGAACAATTGGAATTGGTTCGGATGCTGATGTAGTAATTTTCGATCCGGATAAAAAACATGTGATCTCTTCGAAGACACATCACATGAATGTTGATTATTCAGCATATGAAGGATGGGAAGTAAAGGGGAAAGTGGAAACGGTGATGTTGAGAGGAAGAGTTGTTGTAGATAAAGGGAATGTGAAAGTTCAGAAGGGTTATGGAGAATTTATAAAGAGAGGGAAGGTTTCGAAGGTAATATGATTTTTTATTACCGGGAAGTGTGGCACATTTTTTCTAAAGAAGTGTGAACTTTATATTTAAGTTTAATCTTTATAAATTGTCTGCTATCTTTATTAAGAAAATGTGCCACACTTTGTAAGTAAACCGGATAACGAATGAATAGGAGGATTAATTATGAAATACAGGGAAGGTCAGATTTTACATGTTTACAATCAGGGAAACAACCGGCAAAAAATATTTTTTAAAAAGATAAATTATATCTATTTTTTAAAAAAAGTAAGAAAATATATCCATCCATATTGTGACATTTTATCCTACTGTCTGATCCCAAATCAATTTAATTTTCTGATATATGCGAATTCTTTTACTGTCTCTAAAGATGAAAAAAACAGATATCCTTTAAGTGAAGGACTTAGAATTTTATTGAGCTCATACTGCAAAGGAATAAACGTTCAGGAAAATCGCACAGGTTCACTCTTTACTCAAAATTCACACATCAAATGTCTAGATACAGATCCATATTCTGCTTTAGCGTGCTTTGTTTATATCCTTCAGAAACCAAAAAAATCAGGCTATGTATTAAATCCAGCAGACTGGGAATTTAGTGCATTTAAAGATTATGCGGGATTAAGAAATGGAACACTTTGTAATAAAATTAAAACATTTAACGTGCTGGGAATTGATTCCGGCGATATAAAATTGTTTTCAGACTCTATTATTCCAAATGATTTATTGAAAAGTATTTTTTAAAAAAATGACCTAGCTTTACAGGTTTGAATTAAAATCCTAACTTATAAATTTTTAGATTGATTTATCAAATCATAGAATTCATTTTAGAAAAACTAATTTGTATATCGCAAAAATTCTTCAAGATCTTTTAAAAATTATATAATAATATGAAATCCCTCATTTTTACATTCTTTGCAATTTTAATGACAACAGTTACTTCATTCTCACAATGGTCAAACGATCCTCAGACAAATCTTCTTATTTCCGGTGCAACCGGTGAACAGGCGCTTCCTAAAATTACCAATACTGCAGATCAGGGAACATATATCTGCTGGTTTGATAACAGAAGCGGAAGTTATGCTGTTTATCTTCAGAGATTGAATTCTCTGGGCGAAGCACAGCTGGGAGACGGACTTCTTATCAGTAATAATTCTCAGAGTTCATCACTTGTAGATTATGATATGATAACTGATGACAGTGGAAACGCAATTATTTCTTTTACGGATACTAGAAACGGATCAGAAATAAATCCTTTTGTATATAAGATCAGCCCTGATGGGAATTTTCTTTGGGGAGCAAACGGAATAAATCTTGCAAATGATTTTAATACCTTTCAGCCTAATCCTAGATTGGCAAAGACTACTGACAACAGTATAGTGGTTGCCTGGGTTTATAGTTCAACTCCAAATAAGATCGCACTTCAGAAAATTTCTCCGGGAGGCGATAAACTCTGGGGAACTGACCCCATTTATTTAGCCGGTGATGGTACAGAAAATTTCACATTCCCTGCTATGGTCACTTCAAATAATAATGCTGTTATTCTTTTATGGTCAGGTTATTCAGGTAATTTTTTAAATCCTGCAAATTACAAACTATACTCTCAAAAATATTCTTCTTCCGGAACAGTTGACTGGAAAGATACTGTGTATAGCTTAGGTAATGTAAATGGTTTTTTTGTTCCAAAGATCTTTTCAGACGAGAATTACGGAGCATTATATGTATGGCAGGATTTTAGATCATCAGGTACTATAGCCAGCTCTTATGTTCAGCATATTAATTCTTCAGGTAATGTGATCTTTCCTGTTAACGGATCTGAAAGTTCTACTGATGCATCAATGAATAAGTATGACGCATGGGCTTCTTATATGCCTTCAACAAATGAAACCTATCTTGTATGGAAACAGGCTAATGGTAATCAAAATCAATATGGAATTTATGGTCAAAAATTTTCTTCAAACGGTGGAAGGCTCTGGACTGACAATGGAATGGCATTTGTTCCTATGGGTTCCAATTCATATGTAAATCAGGTTTGTTTTACTTATGATACAACAATTGTTTATGCATTCAATGAGTCAGTTTTTGGCAGTAATAATAATTTTCAAAAAGCATTTTCTTCAGACAGAAATGGAAATATCGGCTGGGGAGGAAATATTAAAGATATCAGCAGTATTTTAAGTCCGAAATCAAAAGTGGTTGCAACAATCAGCGATCAGGGGATGACCAAAATAGTCTGGTCAGATGAGAGGAATTCTGACAGAGATATTTATGCTCAGAATGTTAATTCAAACGGAACACTTGGTAATACGGGTGTAAATATTATCAGCCACAACCAACCGGAAGGGTTTGAACTTTTTCAGAATTATCCTAATCCTTTCAATCCTAATACAATAATAAGTTATAGCCTGAGGAATTCAGCAAATGTTAAACTTAAGATTTTTGATGTTCTTGGAAATGAAGTTTCAGAATTAGTGGACCAAAAGCAAAATTCCGGCAGCTATAAAATTACATTTGATGGTGCAGGATTATCAAGCGGTATTTATTATTATACACTTAATGTTGATAATATATTATTGACAAAAAACATGCTTCTGCTGAAATAACAAAATTTAAGTTAAATAATGCATTTTATAAAATCTCTAATATTTATTTTTATTTTTTTTACTATTGGCTCAGATCTGTTTGCGCAGCAGAAACAGGATAAGTTATCTCTCATAGAAAACAATATTGCTTTTGATAATGTTGAAAATTCATCATTAAACAGTCTTGGATTAATAGCAGTTGTTTTTCCGGTTAATCCGATCTTTTTGATTGAGAACAAAAAATTTTATGCGGGATTAACAAAGGAGTTTTCACTAAGTCTATATCCTGTCGGCAGATTAGCGGCTGAGTATTCATTGATATTCAGGAAAACGGATCTGAATCAATTAAGATTTTCTTATAATTATGACATTCCCGTGGTAGCAAGTGATTTTGCTGTAATATTTCTGTCTTTGGGCGGTGGATATTTTACGGATTTTAAGAAGTATGGATATTTTCCACAGACTTCAGCTAATTTTCTTTTACCAGCAACAGATGATATAGCAGTTAATGCTTATTTCAAAGTAAGAAATGTTTTTGTTAATGAAGATGAAGGTTCGGATGTATTTGATGTGTCTCTTGGATTCGGAACCATATTCAGTTTATAATAAAAAAGTTTACATTCTATGTGACAGACATATTTCATTTCTGGTCTGAGCTTAATAAGCAGGCAGCATCTTTGTCAAGATACCATTTTAACGGACCTTCAACTTCAGTAATATGTGATGCCGGATATTTTAGATAATCATTATCCTTATCAAGTATTTCTTTTAATATTTTTGCTTTATTCATCCCGGTTACAATGAAATATTTTCTGTCAGCATTATTTATTATTTTGCCGGTCAATGTAATTCTCTTTTGTCCGGTATACGGATTCATGGCAACTTCACAATAATTATCTGAATTCAGTAAATACATCTGATCAGGAAATATTGAAGCTGTATGACCATCATCTCCCATACCGAGTAGTATTATGTCAAACTGAGGTAAATTGTTATTCAGTCTTAAATTATTTCTCAAAACCCCCGCATACCTTTCTGCCTCTTTAAAAGGTATGTTTTCTCCATCTATATGATGTATGTTTTTTTCAGGGATATTAATAACGCTTAATAAAAATTTATGCGTCATGCCAAAATTGCTTTCTTCACTCTCAGGCGGTACACATCTCTCATCAACCCAGAAAATACTTACTCTTGACCAGTCTATTTTATGTTTATAATTATTTCCAAGTGTCTGAAATAATATCATAGGTGTATTTCCGCCGGATATTGCAATGCTGACTTTATTTTTGTTTAATATTACAACGTCAATTATTTTTTTTAACTCCGAAGCCATTGACTCTGCAAGATCTGAAGGTGTATCAAAAATTTTCACTGATGCTGTGATCATTTATAAATTTATAATTTAAAAAATCAAAAATCGTCTAAAGTTCACAATAATTTCCATCATCGGATAGATTCTTACAAGGGTATCTCCATTTAAAATCCCTCCCTGCTATCAGATCATCTGCGCAATCGGGTCCCCATGAGCCGCCCGGATATCCATATACTTTAATATCGGGATATTTTTTCCAGGCATTTAATATCGGCTGTATGAATCTCCAGCAGGCTTCTACTGCATCTTCCCTGATGAATAGTGTTGAATCACCCAGCATGCAGTCAACAAGAAGTTTACCGTATGCATCAGGTAATGGTGCGTTTGAAAGGTCTGAATAATGGAAATCCATGTTGACGTTTTTTACTTTGAATTCTGTACCCGGAACTTTCATAGCAAATTTGACAAGTATTCCTTCATCAGGCTGAATACGTATGACAAGCATGTTATAGGATTCCGCAATATCATGCCTGCTCTTGAAAAGTCTGTATGGTGTCGGTTTAAAGTGAATTACTATCTCCGTAACTCTCGTCGGCAGTTTCTTTCCGGTACGAATATAAAACGGAACGCCGCCCCACCTCCAGTTATCTATAAAAAACTTCATTGCTATGAATGTTTCCGTCCGGGATTGTTTATTTACATCTTTTTCTTCCCTGTATCCTTCTGACGCATTTCCCCTGATCTTTGATGAAGTATATTGACCTCGTAAAACAGTTTTTTCAACTTCTTCAATATTTATTGGACGGAGAGCCTGAAATACCTTTAATGATTCATCCCTGATCGATTTTGAATCAAATGATGAAGGTGGTTCCATTGCAGTATAACCGACAAGCTGAAGCAGATGATTCTGTACCATGTCCCTTAATGCGCCTGCATTGTCATAATAGCCGCCGCGGTTTTCAATTCCGATACTCTCGGCTGAAGTTACTTCTACATATTCCACATAATTCCTGTTCCATATAGGTTCAAATATCCCGTTTGCAAATCTTGTTACCAGAATATTCTGCACGGATTCTTTTCCGAGATAATGATCTATTCTGTATATCTGATCTTCAGTAAAATATTGTCTGATCTTTTTATTTAATTTTAATGCAGATTCAAGATCGTGCCCAAAAGGTTTCTCTAGTATTATTCTCGTCCATGATCTTTTGCTTTCATTTACATTTAATCCGCATAATGCAAGATTTTTAAGAATGGGGGAAAGTGAGTCAGGAGGCACTGCAAGGTAAAACAAACGGTTGCCCTTTATATTCTTTTCCTTTTCAAAGGATTCCAGCTTATCACAAAGCCTGGCATATGAATCGGGATCATCATAATTTTCCGACATGTAATATATGTTTTTTTCAAATTTATCCCATAATTCCTGATTGAAATTTTCTTCATTTGTGAATTCTATAACCGATCTTTTCATAGAATCCCTGAAACTCTCATCATCAAGATCCTTTCTCGAAAACCCGAGTACAGTAAAGTTTTCCGGTAACATTTTTTCACTGAAAACTTTATAAAGATCCGGGATAAGCATTCTTCTTGTAAGATCTCCGCTGGCTCCGAATATTACCATTACACATGCTTCCGGAACTTTTACTTTTTCTGTAATCCCTTCTAACCGGTCTTTATCTTCTTCTGTTGTCATTAACTGTATAAGTAAATTTGATTTCTGTCTAATATTTTTAAATTGATCTCAACTTTTGGATTTCTATTCCTTCTTATGTATATTATGTCCTCCAAATTCATTCCTCAGTGCTGCAAGTATCTTAGCTCCGTATGATTCAGCCTGTCTTGATCTGAATCTCATGAATAATGATTCTGTGATGACGGGAAGTGGTATGCTTTTTTCAATACCATCAAGTACCGTCCATCTTCCTTCACCCGAATCTTCCACATAATCTTTTATCTCTTTAAGGTCTTTATCATCTTTCAATGCATCGGTAAGAAGTTCAAGAAGCCATGATCTCACTACACTTCCTTTTCCCCAGAGACTTGCAACGCCTTCAAGATCAATATTGTAATCAGAAGCATGCATAAGTTCAAATCCTTCCGCATATGCCTGCATCATTCCGTATTCAATTCCATTATGAACCATTTTAACGTAATGCCCGGAACCGCTAGCGCCTATATATTTATATCCG
This sequence comes from uncultured Ignavibacteria bacterium, assembly GCA_937872315.1. Lineage (GTDB taxonomy): Bacteria > Bacteroidota > Ignavibacteria > Tepidaquicellales > Tepidaquicellaceae > JAGPCH01. The sequence goes on from CALMST010000191.1 coordinate 36,800, forward strand.
TCGGCCGGCGCTAAAGATTTGAATATTGGTTCGCAATGTTCAAATATTTTTTTCTCTCCGCCTATCATTACGCAGTATCCTATCTGAAGTCCCCAGATACCGCCGCTTGTTCCGACATCAAGATAATTTATATCCATACTTTTTAATTCATTGAACCTTCTCACAGAATCTTTATAATAAGAATTTCCGCCGTCTATAAGTATGTCTCCTTTGGAAAGTAAAGGAACGAGAGATTCTATCATTTTTGTGACAACTTCTCCCGAAGGGATCATCATCCATACAAGTTTCGGACCTGTAAGTTTCTCTATAAGCTCCTCAGGTGAATATGAACCGATCGCTCCTTTCTTTTCCATCTCTTTAATCTTATCATGAGTTCGGTTATATACTATAACTTCATGCCCGTCTTTTAAAAGACGCTCAACCATGAAAGCTCCCATTTTCCCTAAACCAATAAATCCTATTTGCATTTTTTACTCCTTATTAAATAATTTTTTAAATTAAAATCTTAAACAAACATTATTCTTTTCTGAATATCTTTGTTAAAGCTGTATTATTGTATTTATCCGGATTTATTCCGGATCGTAGTTTATAAGGTTTTCTTTAAAATTTTAAAAAGCTCTTTTAATCCTTTCTCAATATCTTTACCCAGATCTATTTTTATCACCCGACGGTTATGTTTTATAAGTGACTGATAATCTCCTATTGCCTGAGATTGCTTCAGTATTCCAAAGGTATAAGGTCTGTCAGGTATATCAATATCTCTTGTATCTTCAGCGACTATCTGAACAAATACACCGTTATCAGCTCCGCCTTTATGAAGCTGCCCTGTAGAATGCAGGAATCTCGGACCGTAACCAACTGTAGTTGCTATTTCCTTTCTGCTTCTAAACAGCTCCCTTATCTTTTGAAGATACTTCTCGTTAATTTTATCCTTCTGTATGTATGCCATGATAGCGGCGTAATCTCCCTTTTTTATCTGTTCAAAAAAGTATGCCAGGTATTTTTCAATATCCCAGTTTGATAATCTATCATCCCCGGAAAGTTTTTTTTGATTAAGTTCTTCATCAAGATATATCTTAATTCCATCTTGATCAGCTGATGGTGTTTGTACAGGCAGTTTCCCATTTTCCTTATAATATTCAAGAACTTTACCCGTATTGTCTTTACTTTCTTTTACATTGGGTTCATCAAAAGGATTAATACCAAGTACTGCTCCCATTACTGCTGTGGCAAATTCCCATAAATAAAACTGTCCTCCAATATCATAAAGATCTTTTAGCCTTATATTGATTAAGTTTATTTTATCCCCTGTAAGTTCTTCAAAAATTTTCTTTTCATCTTTGTTTTCTTTTCCTAATATAAATCTTACAAATACCCTGTCTTTTTTATAGGATGATCTTTTTCCTATACCTTCCCCTTCAACAGGAAGAATTCCCATTCCTTCTTTTCCTGTACTTTCGGCAATGAGCTGCTCTGCCCAGTATCCGAATGATCTCAATTCATACGGAAGAAAAAATGTTAATTTATCTTTTCCTTCAAGCGCAAGTTCTCCTGCTATGGTTCCAAGCATTATTCCCGGATTCATTTTTGTACTGACTCGCATGCATCTTTCCATCATTATTCCGGCATTATTCAGTAACAATTTGATATCAACTCCGGTAAGAGATGCCGGTACAAGACCGAAATAAGATAACGCAGAATATCTCCCTCCGATATCAGCAGGATTAATAAAAACTTTTCTGAATTTTTTTTCACCGGCTAATGATTCCAGAAAGGTGCCCGGATCCGTTACAGCTGCAAATTGCTTACCGGCTTCTTCACCTTTTATCTTTTTTATTTTTTCAAAAAAATATCTGAAGAAAGAATCCACTTCTATTGTTGTACCCGATTTACTGGATACTATAAAAATTGTTTTTTCAATTTCAATAGAATCTTCAATGTCAAGAATAGTCAAAGGATCCGTTGTATCAAGTATGTGTAAATTCAGATATCCTTCCCTGATGCCGAATGTATCCCTGCATACTTCAGGGCACATACTGCTTCCTCCCATTCCCATCACAACAGCATGCGTAAATCCGTTTTCCCTCAGATCATCAGTAAAAGCATTGATCTCGTCACAGTTGCTGATCATTTCTGTAGGAAGTGACATCCAGCCCAGTCTGTTCTTAATGAGCTCATCATAATTCTCGCCTTTTTTCCATATAGTCGTATCCTTTTCCCATATTCTTTTTATAACATCCCTTTTCTCAAATTTTTTTAATGTCTTGCTGATCCCGGATCTGTTTTTTCCAAGTTTGAATTCTTTTTTATCGGGTTTCATATTTTATGATTTTATTAATGATTTTTATTATGATGCAGTAAAAAAATAGTTGTACTTTTACGCATAAAATTGTTGTTACAGAAAAATTAAATTCAGAAAATTTTTTTCGGATTAAAATATTTTTTCGGTATAAATAAAATATGTATTCAAACTAAAAAAATTTTTTTTCAAAAACTATGTGATTGCAGATTTTGATAAACCAATTTTTTTTCACAAATAACCGGATCATTAAGTTAATCTATTGTATACAATCATAAAAAATAAAAATTTACACGGAACTGATTTTTTGTTAAATGTAAATTGTATAATTAAAATTTAATTTTTATATTAATCCACTAAAAAATTTAAAGAGTAAGCAAGTATGAAATCCCTGATCATTCCAATAATCAAATTTCCGGAATTTCCATCCTGCATGATAAATAGATCCTTTTATAAATAAGGATTTTCATAAATGATTTATCCTGGACAGATAATGTTTGCTCTTTCGTTTTTAAAATTCTCTCAGTGGAATTTTAATGTTAAATAATTAAAGGAGGCAATCACAGTAACTGCACATAACTCAGCTGCCTTTGTCTTTCTTGTTTTTTTACCGGTTTGAAATAATCATGTTCATAATTTACTGGTAATTTCATATTCGGTATATGAATGTTTCATTAAAAATCATTTCATAATGTTAACGGGATTTTGTGCCCATTTATGAAAGAAATGATCTGTATGGGACAAATAATACCTTATGCTCTTTTTACAATTTAAATATGTATATAAAAAAATAACAGGCTCTTTGAAATTATAGTAACTCTGAAATTCAGAAAATCTGAAATCAGATTAACGGTTTTTAATGAGTCAAATTTTTCAATAATTAAACCCGATTAAATTATGAAAAAATCTAATTACTTTTTTCATTTCTTTACGTTCCTTTCATTTCTCATCTTTTCAGGTAATCTGCTTGCGCAAAGCGATATAGCTCCGCTTGAAAGAAAATTGAAAGGTCCGGTTTTAAATACTTCTTCTGAAGTAAGAACACCAGATAATAATTCTGACGCGATCATTATAAATGTCCCGGGCAGTTATTCAACCATACAGGCTGCGATCAATGCGGCAAATAACGGGGATATTATTTTAGTGGCTGCGGGAGTTTACAGAGAAAATCTTACTATTAATAAATACATACAACTAAGAGGATCAAATTATACCGTGAATCCGAATACAGGTATCAGAGGTCCGGAGACTGTTATTCAGCCGGGTACATCTGATCCCGACCCTAATAGTCTTACTGCTGTTAATATTCTGTATATAACTCCCGGAGGCAGCGGTTCTGTTATAGACGGATTTACATTTGACGGTGATAATACAACTATTACAAGCGGTGTGGTCATGAACGGTGCCGATGTAGATGCTGTCGAAGCTATCAGCGCATATGACGGCCTATCCAACACTACGATCAGTAATAATATAATTAAGAATCTGAATTATGCCGGAATTGATCTTTACAATTATACTAACGGCGGTGCTTCTACTTATGATAATATTGTTACCAATAATAAATTTGATAATATAATCCCTGCATCTTATGGTATAGGTGTCCTTATATATAATAATTGTTACACCTCGGTGACATATAATGTAATGACAAGAGTGCGTATCGGCGTTCAGACAGGAAATTATTATAATGCTGATCTCGGATCAAATCATACTATCAGTCATAATGATATTGAATGTTCAAGACTCGGTATATTCCATAATCTTGCATATTCAAATGCTACTACTTACACATTGGACAGTAATAACATTACAACTGTTGCCGGCTCTCTAAATAACAATGGTATCCTTGTCTCATCTTTTCAGGGTGCAGCTGCTGTTAATATGAATGATAATAATGTTTCAGATGCAAGAATCGGATTTAATCTTTGGAACTGTCCGACTACAAGTACTGTAACTGTTAACGGCGGTACTGCATCAAACTGTAATATCGGTGTGTTTGCAAATAATTTTGACGGATACTCCTCCAATGCAACTACAAGTTCCTATGCAATGACAGGCGTGACTTTATCAGGCTGTGATACTTCCATCTGGATAAGGGATAATGATCTGAATACTAACAGTTCTACCGTAACTCTGAACATTAACAATTCATCAAACTTTGTAAACGGTACCGGAATGGGTCTGCTGATCGAAGGAAGCGATGCTTTTGTATTATTTAACGGAGCAGTGCCGGTAGATTTCAGCGCTTCGCTAAGTAAATATATTCGTCTCGCCACTAACGGATCGAGTGTTCCATCATCCTTAATTAATGCGCAGAATGTTTATTTTGGCGGAACAGACGGTTCGTCAATGACAAATGTACAATTGTTCAGCACAGAAGATAAGATCGATCACAGAATCGACTGGAGTGACCTTGGATTCGTTTCGGTAAAATCCAATAATAACTTTGTAACCGTAAACAGCTATTACACTCCCAATACAACATCAGCCAGGATCCAGAGAGGGGTTGATGTAGCCGTTCCCGGAGATACCGTAAATGCCGGTCCGGGAAATTTCACTGAACAGCTCGAGATCAATAAAGCTCTTGTTCTTGACGGACAGGGAAGCGGTACAACAAATCTGATCTCACCTGATACTCTATTATTATCATATACGACCTCGGCTGTTAATAAACCTGTTATCTATGTTCACGATGCATCTGATGTCATTATAAAGAACATGACAATTGACGGAGCAGGAAAAGGTAATCTGAATTACAGGTTCCAGGGTATAGGATACAGGAATGCAGGAGGTACTGTCAGAGACTGTGAGGTTAAGTCCATCCGTAATACACCCATTAACGGTGCACAGGGCGGTGTTGGAATCTTCGCTCAGGCAGATGACGGAAATCCAAGGACGCTTGATATAATAAATAATGATATTTTTGACTTCCAGAAAAATGCGACTTCTTTCTCGGGAGCTGATCTTATTGCAAATGTAGACAGTAATTCAGTAACAGGAGCCGGACCTGTCAGCTTTATTGCTCAGAACGGCATTCAGATCGGATTCGGCGCAGGTGGTTCGGTGACAAACAATACGATCAGTAATATTTCATATGTGCCTTCAACTGTGGTTTCCTGCGGTGTGCTGCTTTATCAGCCTTCGGGAACGGTGACAACTTCTAAAAATACCCTGACAGCCTGTCAGATGAGTATATATTATATTGACGTTGGAGGTGATATATCTGAAAATACTATCAATTCTACTCTGGCAAATACCGGTACTGCATTGTACTGGGGCATAGATGCTGATCCGGGTGACAGACCCAGAGTCGATCCCCAGCCTTTTGATGATGAGGATCTTTCATTAAGAAAAAATTCATCCGCAAGAAATAATGCAAACGCGATCACTACTTCTATCTTCAGAAATGTCCTTACAAGTGACGGAACAAACGGTACTGGCATTGAAATGGATGCTCTCGGTACAGAGACACTTAATGCAACCGCAACTGAAAATAAAGTGAATGGATGGGATGCAGGGGTAGTATTTTATAAAGATGCAGGGGCTACATTGAACGGAATTGTAAATGATAATGATCTCAGCGGAAATACATATTCGGTCTATGACCTTACAGGTGTTACTCAAAATGCAACTTGTAACTGGTTTGGAACTACAGATGTCCCGACCATTCTTACAGGTATCTCAGGAGCAGTCCATTTTATTCCTTTCGGAACAGACGGTACAGATAATGATCTGGTAGCGCCGGGCTTTCAGCCGGTTCCCGGATCATGTAACGGTGTTGGTCCGGTAAAAAACATTACTCAAAATCTGACCTATGTTGCGATTCAGCCGGCAATAAACGCTTCAAACAACGGCGATACTCTGGAAGTATCTCCCGGCACCTATAACGAACAGGTACTAGTTAATAAAGGATTAGTAATAAAAGGAGTCGGCG